>CAJBER010000103.1 GCA_903952135.1 uncultured Algoriphagus sp. | reverse complement strand
CGGGGAAAGCGATTGTCGATCGATTGTAACCTATTACCTACAAAATATTCAGACGAAGTCGCACCTCAACGCCTTCTTCTAAGTTTATGCCCATTCCGCACTTGAAAAAGCTGCCGAAGTGGACTTAAAAATAGCCAATGGCACAGCAGGAAAACTTGCTGGGATGGTCATAGGTATCAAAGATATCCTCAACTACGAGGGACACGCCTGCACCGCAGGTTCAAAAATCCTAGAAGGCTACATCGCACACTATACTGCCACTGCAGTCCAACGGCTCTTGGATGAAGATGCCATAATTATAGGCCGTCTGAATTGCGATGAATTTGGAATGGGTAGCTCGAATGAGCATTCCATCCACGGCAAAGTTTTCCAGGAACTGGACCCTACACGAGTTCCTGGTGGATCCTCTGGTGGTTCAGCCGTAGCAGTCCAAGCTAATTTATGCACGGTATCGTTAGGTACGGATACGGGTGGATCTGTACGTCAGCCAGCAGCATTTACTGGTGTGATCGGGATGAAGCCAAGCTATTCCCGTGTTTCGCGTTGGGGATTGATTGCTTATGCATCCTCTTTTGATACCATTGGTATTTTTTCTTCTACAGTTCGTGATAATGCTCGGGTACTCGAAGTGATTGCAGGCTATGATCCACAAGACAGTACTTCTTCCCAAAAAAGCGTGGGGCATTACAGCGACTTATCCTTTCCAAATAACCCTGTGAAAGTAGCCGTTTTGAAGGAAGCAATGCATGCACCTTCTTTGCAGCCAGAAATCAAACGAAATACGCTTGCAGTAATCGAACGATTAAAAAAAGAAGGACATAGGGTCGAGGAAGTAGAATTTCCGCTCCTGAAATACTTGCTTCCCACCTATTACATACTCACTACTGCTGAGGCCAGTGCCAACCTATCCCGTTTTGATGGGGTCAACTATGGATATAGAGCACCCCATACACACAATTTAGAGCAGCTTTACAAAGACAGTCGAAGTGAGGGTTTTGGAGAAGAAGTCAAACGACGAATTATGCTGGGCACATTCGTGCTATCTGCCAACTATTACGACGCCTATTTCACTAAGGCTCAAAAGGTTCGCCGCACCATAAAAGAGGTCACTGAAAAATTATTAACAGATTTTGACTATCTTTTGATTCCAACAACCCCATCCACAGCCTTTAAATTTGGTGAACATGGGGATGATCCGGTATCTATGTATTTGGAAGATTTATTTACCGTCCAAGCCTCCGTATCGGGTGTACCTGCAATTTCCCTTCCTAATGGAAAGGATGACTCTGGTATGCCTATAGGGCTTCAAGTAATTTCCAACTCCTTCAAGGAAGGTGAGTTGTATGCTTTTTGCTCCTATTTAAGTACCTTGACATCAAATTAAGTAATGTGATGAAGAACATTAATTTCAGATTATACGTGGCCATTTTTGGCAGTTTTCTTTTTTTAAATTCTGTGGCATTTTCCCAAGAAAAAGGAAGTACAAACTCAAGTCAACTTGATGTGGTATTGCCTAACTACCAATATGAATTTGTTCCTGATTTTACCTATGAAGAAGTGAATGAACGGATTCAGAAGATGGAATTAGAGATGGAATTTGAATTAAACGAGCAAGTATTTTCTTACATTCAATTTTTTACGATCCGGAATCGAAACTGGATTAAAATGGTATTGGCCCGAAAGGAGCAATATTTTCCGATGTATGAAGAAACCATGAAAAATCATGGGATGCCGGTAGAAATTCAAAACCTTTCCATCATAGAATCAGGATTAGATCCTAAAATCAAGTCCCGCGTGGGAGCAATGGGTTTATGGCAATTTATGCCAGCGACAGGAAGGGAATATGGGATGCTGGTCAATTCTCATATAGATGACCGAATGGATCCTGAAAAATCAACTGAAGCAGCAGCAAAATACCTTAAAGCACTTTATAAAATGTTTGGCGACTGGGAAGTCGCATTAGCAGCATACAACTGTGGCCCCGGAAATGTTCTCAAGGCCATTCGACGATCTGGAGGGAAAACCACTTTTTGGGGGATTTACGATTATTTACCAAAGGAGACTAGGAACTATGTCCCTCAGTTTCAAGCGATGCTTTATATCCTCAATCACTTAGAAGAGCATAATCTTCGACTAGAAGAACCTAGCTATCCCTTGGAATATGAGCATGTTCAATTTGATAGAGCATTTAACCTAGAAAGGTTGTCAACCTTATCAGGAATATGCTTAAGTGATCTAGAAAAATTGAATCCTTCAATTAACCAAGGTCATGTTCCTGAATCAAATCGTTCGATGTCTATTCGAATTCCAAAGACTAAAGCATTTTTCATTAAAGAAAATTTAGCTTGGCTTGGAGACTCATTAGGAAAAAGTTCTCCAGTGTTAACTTCGAATACCACACAGCTTACTGCAAATAACACCACTTCTTCAAGTGGAACAAAATTAACCTATAAGGTAAAGAGCGGTGATTTTTTAAGTAAAATCGCTGCTAATCATGGTGTTAGTCTCGAGGACCTAAAAGAATGGAATAAACTAAAATCCACGGTCATTCATACTGGTCAAATTCTTTATCTTTATTCTCAAGGACAAGGGGCTACTTCAGGAGAATCCTCCCGTGCATTAGCTCAAAATTCTTCCAGTTCAAAAACCTACACGGTTAAACCTGGAGATTCCTTATGGAATATTTCCCAAAAACACTCGCTTAGTATTGAGGAAATAAAACGCCTCAACAACCTTAACTCAACCACCATTAAGCCAGGACAACGTTTAATTGTAGGATAAATCAGATTAAGGGCTCCTAGTTTTTCAAGAGGATTCAAAAAAAAGAATGTTCATTCTTTTTCTAACTAGTTAAAAAATAACATGAAGATCTTCCAACTAAGTATATTTCTTCTAATGGCGCTAACAATTTTCTCTTGTAAAGAAGGGGAAAGTTCAAACGCAATGAAGCCAAAAGCAAAAGGTTCAATTGGTGAAATTGTTTTGGCTATAGATTCCACCAAATGGGCAGGGCCTGTTGGAGAAGAACTACGCGCCATCTTTGAAGCAGATTTACCTGGAATGATCCGCTCTGAACCTCAGTTCAAAGTGCACCGTGTAGATCCTCGTGCGATGACCCGGATGCTGAAAATGTACACCAACCTGATCTATGTAACTACTTTTGACGATAAAAAAGGGGGGAGTCAAGCTATTAATGCACAATTTTCTCCCGAATCCAAAGCGAAAGCAGCAGCAGATCCAAGTATGTATTCGCTTCGGATGGAAGATGAATTTGCAATAGGACAAGAAGTATTGTACCTGTTTGGCAACAATGAACAGGAGCTGATTGCCAACCTTCGGAAAAATAAAGATCAACTTCAGAATTTGTTTGAAGTTCGTGAGAGAAATCGCTTAGCGAAGCCCCTGATGGCTAGAAAAAATGCAACAGCCCAAAGTGACGCTCGCAAAAATCTTGGCATCGAGATCACGCCTCCAATCTCTTACCAAATTGCCAAATCCGAGCCCGGATTTCTCTGGCTTCGACAACCCTCACCTACAGACAAACGCCCTGATATCAGTGTATATTTTCATGTAGCTGACTACACCAAGGAAGAACAAACCTTCCCACAGAATATACTTGCGCTTCGAGATTCGCTAGCCAAGGTTCATATTTTTGGGGATCCAGAGGACCCTAACTCCTTTATGACCAGTGAAAAACAAATCCCACCCGCTTTTCGAACCATGGAGATTAATGATAATTTCACGGTCGAAATTCGAGGTACCTGGAAAACAAATGATTTGAGTATGGGCGGTACCTACCTTGGGTATCTCATGATAGATCAGGAGAAAGGAAAACTCTACTACATGGAAGGATTTGTGTATTTCCCAAATGAAGTGCACCGAGATGCCCTACGGGAGATCCAAGCTGTTCTATTGAACACCAACATCAATTGGACAGAAAATCAAGGAAAATAAACCCAATATACCTTACCCATTTATGGCGATTAAGATTAGAAAAGAAGACGCATTAAACTACCATAGTCAAGGTTCGCCTGGAAAAATCCAAGTGGTCCCGACCAAGCCTGTTTCCAGTCAACTAGACCTAGCACTTGCGTATTCCCCTGGAGTTGCAGAGCCCTGCAAGGAAATTGCTTCTGATGTTGAAAATGTGTACAAATACACCGCCAAAGGCAACCTGGTAGCGGTTATTTCAAATGGTACCGCTGTGTTAGGTTTGGGTGATATCGGTCCAGAGGCCTCCAAGCCGGTGATGGAGGGAAAAGGGGTGCTCTTTAAAAAATTTGCTGGGATTGATGTTTTTGATCTTGAAATAGATGAGAAAGATCCCAAAAAACTAATTCAAATCATCAAGTCTCTAGAGCCCACCTTTGGTGGCATCAACCTAGAAGATATCAAAGCTCCTGAATGCTTTGAAATTGAGCAGACTCTCAAGAAGGAAATGAAAATCCCTGTCATGCACGATGACCAACATGGGACGGCAATCATTTCCGCAGCGGCTCTACTGAATGCCCTTGAATTGGTTGAAAAAAATATTGAAGACATACGCATTGTTGTCAGTGGTGCTGGAGCAGCTGCCATCTCCTGCCTCCGATTTTATGTAACCCTTGGTGTCAAGAAGGAACATATTGTCATTTGCGATAAGGAAGGAGTCATCCGAACCGATCGGCCAGGATTGACAGGAGAGCATTTGGAATTTGCCACTTCTAAGAATTTTACTACGATTGCAGAGGCCTTACCTGGAGCTGATGTGTTTCTTGGACTTTCTGCAGGTAACATTATCTCTCCGGAGATGATCCAATCCATGGCCTCAGACCCAATTGTTTTTGCACTGGCCAACCCAGATCCTGAAATTTCCTATGAAGCGGCAATTGAAGCTCGCGAGGATGTAGTCATGGCTACAGGCCGTTCTGATCATCCCAATCAGGTAAATAACGTACTCGGTTTTCCGTACATCTTCCGTGGAGCGCTAGATGTACGAGCCACAGTTATCAACGAGGAAATGAAGCTTGCGGCTGCAAAAGCGATAGCCAAGCTCGCCAAAGAACCCGTCCCTGAAATTGTGACCAAAGCCTATGGGGAAAGCCATTTGAGTTTTGGGAGATTCTACCTCATTCCAAAACCAGTAGACCCAAGACTAATCACCACCATCGCACCCGCTGTGGCCAAAGCCGCCATAGAATCTGGTGTAGCCAAGCGCGTGATTAAAGACTGGGATGCTTATGAACTTGAATTACAAAAACGAATTGGTATCGATGAACGATTGATGTCGATCGTGATTGGCAGAGCCAAAAAAGATCCAAAACGAGTGGTATTTGGAGAGGCTGATAACCTCAAGATTTTGAAAGCTGCCCAACAGATCCGTGACGAAAAAATTGCCGTGCCTATTTTGTTAGGCAACCGAGAAAACATCTTGGAACTTATCGAAGAAAATTCTTTAGACCTGGAAGGCGTCAGCATCATTGATCCTATGGAGGAGCATGCGCTGAATGAAAAGTTTGGAAAAATCCTAGCACAAAAAAGACAGCGCAAAGGAATGACGCAGACGGATGCCAACCGATTGGTGAAGGACCGGAACTACTTTGGTGCCTTGATGGTGGAAACAGGGGAAGCAGACTGCTTTATTTCTGGCCTTACACGCGATTATCCAAAGACCATTTTGCCGTCGCTCCAAACGATTGGGGTGAAAAAAGGCGTAAATCGGGTAGCGGGAATGTACATCATGAACACCCCTCGAGGCCCTTATTTCTTTGCCGACGCTACCGTAAATCTTAACCCAACCGCCGAGGAACTAGTAGACATCATCGGGCTTACCGCAACTGCCGTGAAGTTCTTCAATATGACTCCGCGAATTGCCCTCCTCTCCTATTCCAATTTTGGGTCTGCCCAAGGAGATATTCCAACCAAAATGTCCAAAGCTACAGCCTTGGCGAAGGAAAAATATCCAGACCTAATCATCGAAGGAGAAATGCAAGCCAATGTGGCCTTGAACCAGGAGATTCAAAAGGAGATTTATCCCTTCTCCGCGCTTTCTCAAAAAGGCAAAGAAGTGAATACACTGATTTTCCCTGACTTGGCCTCTTCCAACATTGCGTACAAGCTCTTGGCAGAACTTGGGAATGCAGAAGCAATTGGGCCGATTTTGCTAGGCATGAATAAGCCAGTTCACATTTTGCAACTCGGAAGTTCCATTCGTGAAATTGTCAACATGGTCGCAATCGCCGTAGTAGATGCTCAATCCAGCAAAGCAAGCTTATGATAGATTACCTCAATGGAAGACTGGTTCACAAAGACCCCACCTATGTCTTAATTGACGTAGGGGGCATTGGCTACCATGTCAAAATCTCCCTTCAAACCTATGCTGCGATTAAGGACCAGGAGCAATTGCGCCTCCTCACCTACCTTCATATAAAAGAGGATGCACATACGCTGTATGGATTTAAGGAGGAGCATGAAAAGAGACTTTTCCTTTTGCTGACTTCCATCAATGGCGTAGGTCCAAGCACAGGATTGATGATTCTCTCTTCTTTGAGTAGCGCCGAAATCGAGCAGGCCATTCTTTCAGGTGATGTAGCGACTATCCAAGCCGTAAAAGGGATTGGAACCAAGACCGCCCAGCGCATTATCTTAGAATTGAAGGATAAAGTAGGGAAATCCAGCACCGGAGAATCCACCGCTCCACTAGGTTTCTTGAATGGAGGCAATAAAATCAGAGAAGAAGCGTTACAGGCCTTGGTGACCTTAGGTTTTCCAAAGGCTGTTGCAGAGAAAAACATTGCCCTCGTCCTCAAAAAGACGGGAGGAACAATTTCCCTGGAAGAGCTCATCAAAGCATCGTTAAAAACTTCTTAATACACGCTGAATTGAAGGTTCAGGAATCTATTCCTTTTTTGAAAAAAACGATACGGAGCCTTTTTTTACTCCTAGGTTTTCTCCTTGCCTTTAGTTCTTTCCAATCCCTTCAAGCCCAACAGAATCCAACACCCAAATCCCGGATGGATTCCTTAAACCAGCGTAGGCTGGCACCCTCTTTTTTGCTTTGGCAAAATTGGAGAACCAACCCACTTTATCCTTACCGAAATCCTTTTTTAAACCAAAAATCCCCCTTCTTCCCTTCCTCACCAGTCAACAGCAATGTTCAGGTTACGATGGACTCTACCCTCAAGTATCAGGTAGTAGACCAATTGGACAGTACATCCATAGGGAATCAACAGGAATACGATTTCGATAAATTTGCTCCGCTGCAAGAATACAAAGTTCGTCAGGACTACTGGAAAACCCGTTCACGAGGCATAGATGGAGAAAGCGCGGTAGAAGGTAGAAGGCTCATTCCACCCTTAACCATGAGCCCCACTTTTGACCGCATCTTTGGGGGCGATTCCATCAACATCATCCCTACAGGTTATGTCAACCTGGATTTTGGGGCTATTTTCAGACGAATTGACAACCCAACCATCCCAATACGACAGCAAAAAAATGGGAATTTTAATTTCCAGCAGCAGATTCAAATGGCTGTCAACGGTAGCCTAGGTCAAAAATTAAAGATTGGAGCAAACTTCGATTCCAATAATTCCTTTGATTTTCAAAACCAACTCAAACTCGAATACGACGGCTTCGATGAAGATATCATCCAGTCCATCGAATTAGGAAATGTGAGTTTACCCATCCAAAATCGATTGATCCAAGGGGCTCAAAATCTATTTGGTGTCAAAACGGAAATGAAATTCGGTAAGCTCAACGTGACTGCTGTAGCCTCCACCCAACGAGGCCGACGGGACAACTTAGTCATTGACGCCAACGGACAAGGCAGGGCCTTTGATATTCAAGGTTCCAAATACGATGAAAACCGACACTTTTTCCTCAGCCACTTCTTTCGGGAAAATTACGAACGCTGGCTAAAAGGGCTTCCGCAGGTTACCTCAGGAGTCAACATCACCCGAGTAGAAGTGTATGTCATGAACCGGGCCACAAATACCGAAACCCTTCGGAATTTTGCCGCTTTTATGGACCTGGGAGAAGGAAAAGTACTTCTCAATGGTAGCAATCCTGCCATTGGACCGGGTAGCCCCAACAGCCCAGCCAATAACGGGGCCAACCGACTCTATGCAAGTATTATTGGCAACCCGAGCTACCGTCCCTTCGATTCTGGGTCGCGTGCCTTGGAAGGAGATTTGGGCATCAAAAAAGGCGTAGACTTTGAACAGATCAATGGTGCTCGAAAGCTCGATCCCTCGGAATACTTTTTTAATGGTCAACTGGGTTTTATCTCCCTCTTTCGCCGCTTACAGAATGATGAAGTCATCGCTGTATCCTACGAATACACCTACAATGGACAGGTTTTTAAGGTGGGCGAACTCACAGAAGATTACCAGTCTAGAAGAGAGGATGAACTGATATTCTTGAAACTCCTTCGGCCAGCACGGATCAATACCCGAGTACCTACTTGGGATTTGATGATGAAAAACGTCTACAGCCTCAATGCCAGCCAAGTACTTCGGGATGGATTTCAGTTGCAAGTCATCTACAGAGACGACCGTACCGGCCTAGATAATCCGTCCTTGTTGGAAGGGAAAAATGTAAAAGATATCCCGCTCATTCGCCTCACTGGCTTGGACAATCTGAATCCACAAAATGATCCTGCTCCCGATGGCAACTTTGACTTTGTGGAAGGGATCACGATGCTATCGGATCGAGGACTCCTTATATTTCCCGTTCTCGAGCCCTTTGGGTCCAACTTGGCTCGAAAATTCACGGCTGACGAACGGGTGCTTCGTGAGAAATACGTGTACGACACGCTGTACCAAACTACCCAGGCCGATGCGGAACTAGTCACGCGTCTCAATAAATTCTTTATCAAGGGCAGGCTTACCGCAGGATCAGCCAGTGAAATTCAACTTCCAGGCTTGAATATTTCTCCTGGTTCTGTCATTGTTCAGGCCGGAAACATTCCACTAACGGAGGGCGTAGATTTCACGATCGATTACAATGTGGGAAGACTTGTCATCATCAACGATGCCATTCTCCAGTCGGGCAAGCAAATCAATGTATCCTTTGAGAAAGCAGACCTAGTTTCCTTCCAAACCCGAAGTTTGCTAGGTACACGACTAGATTACATCGCCAACAAAAAACTAACCATCGGAGGAACTTTCCTATTCTTAAACGAGCGGCCCAATGTGTCCCGCATTGCTACGGGCAATGAGACGCTTCGAAACAGCCTCTGGGGACTAGATCTGAATTACAACAGTGAATCCCGCTTTTTAACCAAAATGGCAGATGCACTTCCCTTTACAGATACAAAGGAAAAATCCCTGGTCCAGTTTAATGCCGAATTTGCGCACCTCATTCCTGGAACTTCCAATACCGTCAATGGGGATGCGGCTTCCTACATCGATGACTTTGAAGCAGCAGTCACTCCCTTTTACCTCGGGGCACAGGCTAATCAAAATTGGAAACTTGCCTCCACTCCAAAAACTGCCGACAACCGTTTTGACTTAAGTAACCAAACTGAAGATAACCTAGGCAATGCCTACCGCAGAGCACGCTTGGCATGGTACAATATTGACAATGTATTTTACCGGGAAGGTGGGCCGGGTGTTCCAGCAAATATTAATGCCCAGGACCGTCGAAACCACTACGTGAGACGAGTTATTCCTCAGGAAATATTCAAGAACCAGGACCGAGAAGTCATCTTGGTTCCACAGCCCTTGTTTGAACTTGCCTATTTTCCGCAGGAACGAGGGATGTACAATTACAACCCGGGCCTCACTACGGAGGGATTACTCTCCAATCCACGACTCAACTATGGAGGTGTCACCCGTGCCATCACCACCGAGGTAGATTTTGATCGAACCAATATCGAGTACATCGAATTTTGGATGATGGACCCCTTTCTTCCTGGGGAAAATGGAAAAGTATTGGATGGGGTTTTCAATCGGAACAATACGACGGGCGGTAAACTCTTTTTGAACCTAGGAGACATCGCTGAAGATGTGATTAAGGATGGAAGTCACGCCTTTGAAAACGGACTTCCAGCAGATGGAGACCCTGCAGAAACGTCAGCCAACGAGTGGGGAAGAATTACGCGTCAGCAATTTTTGTTGCCTGCCTTTGACAATTCTGCTAGTGCTCGAGTCAACCAAGACGTAGGCTTAGATGGTCTTAAAAACGAGGAGGAAGCTAACTTTTTTAAGGGAAGATTTGTGGATCGTTTGGCCCTATCTCCTGCCGCTAAAAATGCCTTACTTCAAGATGTGTCCGCTGATGGGTTTCAATACTACTTGGATTCCAAATTTGACCAAGCCAACACCAAGATTCTAGAGCGATACAAAAAATTCAATGGCAACGAGGGCAACACGCCCGTGACCGCAGACCAAAACCTCCCCTACACCCCATCTGGAACGAATAATCCGGACAATGAGGACTTGAACACTGACAATACCATCAACGAACTTGAAAATTACTACGAGTACGAGATTGACCTTCGACCGGGTCAACTCAAGGTAGGAAATAACTACATCGTGGATCAAGTCACACATACCGAAGGTGGAGAGCAAGTCAATTGGTACTTATTCCGTATCCCAGTACGGCAGCCAGATCGTATCCAGGGAGATATCTCGGGCTTCAAATCCATCCGCTGGATACGGACTTACCTCACTGACTTCCAGCAGCCAGTAGTTCTTCGTATGGCCGAATTCCGAATGGTTGGCAGCCAATGGAGAGCTTTCCAAGAGTCTCTATTTGAACGCGGATTTTTTGAATTGCCTGAGCCAGACAATTCCAATCTTACGGTGGACGTGGTGAATATTGAGCAAAATGCCCAAGGAAGTGAAACTTCCAGTCCCTACGTATTGCCTCCGGGAATTCAGCGAGATCGAGACAATACTTCTGTGATTGAACGCCGGCTCAATGAGCAATCCCTGCGCCTCTGTGTGGAAGACTTGGCCCCCAAAGATGCACGTGCTGTATTCAAAAATATCAATCTGGACCTAGTGCAATACGAACGCATCAAGATGTTTTTCCATGCAAACAGCGAAGATGCTCGTGACGGGGAAGTGACTGCTTTCTTGAGGCTGGGTACTGACTATACCGACAACTACTACGAAATCGAAGTTCCACTGAAAATATCCTCCTTGGGAAGCAATGACCCGCGGATCGTTTGGCCAGAGGAAAATGAAATAGATATCGCAATCCAGGAAATCGTGGCGATCAAAGCGGAGCGAGACAATACGCAGTCTCCTTTAACACTTCCTTTCAGCAAGAAGATCCGCCAATACAAGGTAACCGTGATGGGAAGACCTGAACTGAATCAAGTGCAAGGAATGATGATTGGAGTCCGAAATCCAGGTACAGGGATTGGGTCCTCCAAGAGCGTTTGCCTTTGGGCGAATGAACTTCGCACCACTGGGTTTACCAAAACAAATGGCTGGGCTGCCAATGCCTACCTCAATACTAAAATTGCCGATGTGGCGGTGGTCTCCGCTTCCATTCGCCACAATTCCATTGGCTTTGGAGGCTTGGAAACGAAACTATCTCAGCGCAGTCGTCAAGCCACTACCCAATACGATATATCGACAAATGTAGAAGTGGACAAGCTCCTACCAAAGGGTTTAGGAATCAGCATTCCGCTCTATTTTTCTATGGAAAACTCCAGTACTCGGCCAGAGTACGATCCCTTGAATCCAGATGTACCATTTGAAGTGGCCCTGGACAAGTTTGCCAACTCAGCAGACAAAGATGCCTACCGGGATATCGCGATGGATCAATTGTCACGTAAAAACATCAGCTTGAACAATGTCCGTAAACTGAAGAAAAATCAGGAAGCCCCAAGCAGAGTATATGACCTATCCAACTTGGCCTTCTCCTATGCTACAGGTACGGTGACGCAAACTAACGCGCAGCTTCAAGGGTACAACTTCAAAACTAACAAGGGAAATGTGACCTATAGCTTCCAACCGAAAGAGCTAAAAATCGCTCCTTTTGAAAAATCGGAGGGGATGAAGAGTCCTTACTTGAAGTTGATCAAAGACATCAACCTCAATCTATCGCCAACCCTTCTTTTGGCAAGAATGGATGTAGATCGCCGGTTTACCCGTTCCCAATACCGCAATGACCAACTCAGCACCGCAGGAGTAGATCCGCTCTTCCAGAAGTCATTCTTCATGAATCGCTCCTTCAATATCAATTGGGATCTTTCCTCAAGCCTAAGGGTGGACCTGGCAGCAAGCGCAGCAGCGGTGGTGGATGAACCCGAGGGAGATTTGGATAGCCAAGCCAAAATCGATTCCGTACGAGCCAACTTCCTTCGCTTTGGACGGACGACGAACTACAACCATTCGGCAACAGTCAATTACACCTTGCCATTCGCCAAACTTCCACTCACCGATTGGATTCAAACGGACTACAGACATCTCAGCACCTATACCTGGCAGACTGGTTCCATTGGCCAGCGTGACACCTTGGGTAATGTCATCCAGAACACGCGCGAACAAACCTTATCTGGTAAGCTGGATTTGATCAAACTCTACAACAAGAGCAAATCTCTGGCCGCCATCAATGCGCCCAAGCGGCCCGGCATACCTGGCAGACCAAATACAGATGCCAGCGATACCATAGGTACCCCCTTAACTCGTGGGATTCTTAAGGTTGCTATGCTACTGAAAGAGGTAACCTTTAACTATGGGATCATTGAAGGTACTTTCCTTCCTGGATACATGCCCAACACCGGCTTACTTGGCATGGATAGAGCTTGGGAAAATCCCGGTTGGGCCTTTGTCTTTGGAGCCCAAAATGCAAATTTACGCTACCGATTAGGGCAAAATGGGAACATGGCTCCAAGCCCTGAATTGACCCAGAGCTTCCGTCAGAATAAGGCAGTCAACCTTTCTATTAAAGGATTGGCCGAACCTGTACGCGACTTTAGAGTCACCTTGGAAGCCAACAAACGAGAGATTGGAGATTATAGCGAAATCTTCAGAAATAGCGTCACTACTCCCGGCTCCTTCGAATCCCTCAGTCCAAGCCGAATGGGTTCCTACAGCATTACTACCATATTATTGGGGACCACCTTTGCCAAAAACAACCAGGAAAACGAATCGGAACTATTTAGCAACTTTGAGAATTTCAGGTCCATCATCAAGCAGCGACTCGATCAACAAGCCGCCGCACCAGGTGAGTACCCCATCAATGGACAGGATGTGCTTATTCCCGCATTTTTGGCTGCCTACCGGGGTAAAGATGTGGGCAGTGCAAACCTCAACCCCTTCCCCAAAACACCCCTTCCCAACTGG
>CAJBER010000102.1 GCA_903952135.1 uncultured Algoriphagus sp. | reverse complement strand
TGGTTTTTAGCCAGATAAGCATTCTTCATTATTCTCGCTTTTTGAATTTCATTGTTGGGTACTTTGCTTCTTTTTTTAATAAAACCATGGGTCGCTACGACTATTGTATTCACTGATGCATTCTTGACCCAAAAAGCGAGTAATCGATAATGCTGCCCTTGATAAACTGTTCTAAATTCCCAAATGTCATCAGTCAGCTTTTTGAAAAGATTAGGGTCTATCTCGACTTGGGATTTTCGGATATTGTACAGGATTTTTTCATAATGCTTTCTCTCTAAACCAGTTAAAAATTCAAATGCCTCCTCCAAAAAGAGGATTTCAAAATAATTCTTCATAAGCTAAAAAAGTTAGAAGAATCAAGTTATGAATAGTTTCGTTATAAAGAAACTTTTTTACAGCTTCTTTTCCTATAAAAGTGAAATTGAATCTAGGCAAGAAAGCGGTCCACTTGTCCTTTTGAACTAAGTTGGTCCAAAAGATGCGTGTTACCGATGAGTTGGGACACCTGAAAAGCGATTTGAAAAAATTAAAATTTTTCTTCTACCCCAAGCCCAAACAAGGCAAAATCGTACTTCACAGGATCTTCTGCATCAAAGGTTCGAAGCACTTGGGTGAGTTCTACGGCCGTTCCCCAGTCGGTTTGCTTGCGGGTAATCAATCCTAATTTCCGACCTACCCGATCCACATGTAGATCACAAGGGCAAATCAGTTGAGCAGGACTAATTTGCTTCCAAATCCCAAAATCCACCCCCTGCTCATCCTGACGCACCATCCAGCGCAGGTACATGTTGATCCGCTTGCAGGCGGAACGGGTACCAGGAGAAGAAATATGCTTCTTGGTTCGAGAAGGAGCATCCTCCAAACTGAAAAAATGGCGTTGAAATTGGGTGAGCATGGATTCCATGCTATCCACAGCGCCGGTTTGGCCAATTAGAAAAGCTGCTTCCAAGCTATCCTGCTGTCGGTAAAACCAGGATAAAAAGTGGATGAAATAGAGGGCATCGACTTCGTTGAAGGTGCGGTGTTTGAAACCTAAAAACACTTTCAGGTCTCCTTCGGAATGGTTCATTAGAAAATCATGCGGCGCATCATCCATCCGTGCGAGTAATTCATGGCATTTGTTGAGGATGGTTTTCCGTTGACCCCAGGCCAAGATAGCTGCGAAAAAGCCTGCAATTTCAATGTCTTGCTTTTTTTGGAAGCGATGTGGGATGGAAATAGGGTCTAGCTCAATAAAACTTGGACCGTTGTAGAGGGCAACCTTTTCATCCAAAAAATCTTTGATGCGTTGGTTCATAGTTGTACGAGCTGCTCCCCTCCTTGCGTACCGTCAAACCATTTGAAGACCAATTCCTTTTCTTTTACTTCTGCCAAATGCCAGTCGAAACTACTGATTTGAGTGAGTACGCGAATTTTATCCAGTTCGGGATCGTACAAGCAGATGTCAAAATCGGGAAGCGCGGCAGCATCTAGGGTGTTCCATTTTTCTAAAATAAGGCCTTCAGGCAGTACTCGAATTTTTTTTCCAAATACAAACTCTTCCAATACTGAAGGAACCCCATCTTTTCTCCTCAGCCGTACGCCTACTGGACCAAAAAGGATTTGTTTTTCCACTTTTGCCTCCAACAGGTCATTGGAATTGGGAAGTGTTTCCCAATTGGTTTGCAACAAAATTCCTTTTTTACCCTCCGGCTTAATCCGAGTTAACAGTTGGGAAAGCTTGGAAAATAAGAAGGTAAGTCCAATAAAAAGTAACCCAAAACTGGCTAATATGGGATAAGAAATCACAAAAATACTTTTCCAAATAAATAGAAAAATATGGTTAAAGAACAACTGAATTTTGGACATACCTAGAATTGAAAATAGAGCGAAATGCAATGGCAATTCAAGACATCAACTCCCTTCAAGATGGTTGAAGAAAATCGTTTCTTTAATTTATCTATCAGTATAAAATCTCAACTGGGAATCGTGCATTCACCCCTTTCAATTGTTCAAACGCTGCTTGAGATAGTTTGATTAGGACTTTGGAGTTATCCCCTGTTTCAGGCAACCCTCCTACCACTCGTGCAAAAATTGTGAGGCTATTCTCTTCATTTTTTACGCGAATCACACTTCCTACAGGGGCCGATCGGTGAAGTACCAAGTACTTTTTATTGGCTTCTGTTCCTGGAATTACCTCTGCCAACCCTGTTTCTTTTGTATTGGTGAATCCTCCAGAAGTATTTGGTGTCGTCACTTCGTCCTTTGGAACATTAACTTCCACCTTAGAGGGTGTACTACTTGTTTCAGTTTGATTCTTAACTTCTCCAACCACAGGTACTTCAGTGGCGACAGCAGTTCTACCCACTTTGATTGACTGCCCAACTTTTAAATTATTGGAAGTCAATGCATTCCACTGGATTAAATCTTCTATGGAAGATCCATATTTCTGGGTTAACGAAAATAGAGATTCTCCAGATTTCACAGTATGGGAAATCCATTCTCCCGGCAGGGTTGAAGAATTTGATTGAGCGTCAGATTCCTTCACTTCTTTGGGCTGCTCTAATTCCTTTTCTTCAATTTTTGGCTGCTCTTTTTTGCCTTCATCCTTCTTTTCCTCTTTTTGAGATGTTGCTTGGGCTAAGGGTTCAGGTTTAGTTTGACTGTCTTCAACAGGCACAGAAGCTAGAATTTTCAAGGATTGTCCTACCATTACTTTGTCACTAGACAATGAATTCCATTCCTTCAACTCAGTGATAGTTACGTTGTATTTCTTTGCAACTGCAAACAAGGACTCCCCACGCGCAATTTTATGCGTTGTCTTTAAAGCAAGTTTTGTTTCACCAGTTGAATTGGAAACACTACCAACGGAAGGTTCTGAAGTTTTTGGTTTAGAATCAGTCTCTGGCTGTACTTTTACAGGGATAGGATCCTTTAAAGAAGATGAATCAGGATTTCCTGCAGGCTTAGATTCAGAAGGTAAAGAAGCAGAAGTTTTGGTAGAATCTGTTGATATAATTGAAGGCAAAACTACAGTCGAGGCTTCAAGTGGTTGAGAATTGCTTACTTGGCCAAAAGGCACGAGTAGAGTTTGACCTTCCTTCATTCCTTGCTTTAGCGCGTCATTGGCATCTTGAATTGCAACCATAGGTACTTTGTACCTTCTTGAAATCGAAAATAGGGTCTCTTGGCCCACTACTTGGTGAAGAATAAAGGTCCGATCTCCAATTTTTTGCACCCCAATTGAATCCAGGCGATCTCGGTCTGCCGCAAATGAACTAGTTTGGAAAATAATAAATAGGAAAAGAATGCAGCTTAGGAGTTGGAATCTACCGTACATAGCGGAAAGTAAAATTGTGTGTGATACGAAATACTTGGTAAGCAAGTAAACAAAAATAACCTTCATCCCTCATAATTCAAGTTCAAAGCGGGAAAATTCCTTAATTTAGAATTTGACTTTTCTATGTGAATGGACTTCTTCGAAAAAGGAATAAGTTGCCCACGAAAATGATCTACTGTTGACTGAAAAAAAAAGCGCGCATGCACCGGATCACCCTCCTTTTCTTTACCCTTTTTTCGATTTCATCGAGCCTATTACTAGCTCAAGAAAAACAGAAAAAGGTATTCACCTTTGCAATTGATCAGGATATAGATCCTGGGATGAATCGCCGAGTGAAGTTGGCGTTAGAACAAGCAGAGGCCCTCAAAGTAGATGTAATTCTCATCGAAATGGATACCTATGGAGGCGCAGTCACGGATGCAGACGAGATCCGAACCCGAATTTTGGAATCCAAAATTCCGATTTATGTATTTATCAACAAGGATGCTGCCTCAGCAGGCGCACTGATTTCCATTGCCTGCGACAGCATCTTCATGGCTCCAGGTGCCAGTATCGGGGCCGCAACGGTAGTAAACGGGACGGATGGGGCAGCGGCACCAGACAAATACCAGTCCTATATGCGTTCGATGATGCGCAGTACCGCGGAAGCTACGGGTCGCAATCCGCAAATTGCGGAGGCCATGGTGGATGAGAAATTGGTGGTACCTGGAATATCGGATGCCCAATCGGTGATTACCTTCTCGGTATCTGAAGCCATTCAAAATGGATTTTGTGAGGGAGAATATGCTTCCCAAAAAGCAATTTTGGAAGCTCAAAATTTACAGTCCGCCCAAGTGATTGTCTACGAAGAGAAGACTGTAGATACCATTATTTCATTTTTCTTGAATCCAGCCGTCAGTGGAATTTTGATTCTTCTCATTATTGGAGGGATTTACTTTGAATTGCAAACCCCAGGGATTGGTTTTCCGCTTGCCCTGGCAATCAGTGCGGCTCTCCTGTATTTTATCCCCTACTACCTGAATGGATTGGCTGATAATTGGGAGATTTTAGCCTTTGTCATCGGGATCATTCTGCTCGCTATAGAATTTTTTGTGATCCCAGGATTTGGGGTATTTGGGGTAACTGGCATTGTGCTGACCTTAGGAGGTCTTGTGCTTGGTATGCTCCCAAACGAAGCATTCAATTTTGATTGGGTGTCATCTACCCAACTTCTTAAGGCCTTGCTGACAGTGATATTGGCTACTTTGGCCGCGGTTGGCTTGGTTTTTTGGCTTACCCCAAAAGTGAATGAATGGGGCGCCTTCAAGCACTTAGCCCTAGCTACCACCCAAGATCGTGCGCAAGGCTTCACAGCAAGTGTTTACTCCCAAAATCTCGTTGGGAAAATTGGAACTGTTCATTCTAGGCTTCGACCCAGTGGCAAAATAGAATTGGATGGTGAAATTTTCGATGCCTATTCTAGAGGGGATTTTATAGAACAGGGAGAACCGATTGAAGTGATTTCTACGGAAGGAACCTCCCTACGTGTGAAAAAATGGGAGGGCTAAGGTCAAAATTGGTTAATTTTAACAGATGAATTCTTTAGGATTGCTATACACCCGAATCGGAGAAGAATCCCTTCAGAATCTTACGAAAAACTTCTACTTGGAAGTCAATAAGATTCCTGAACTGAGAAGCTTGTATCCTGAAGATTTAGAAGGAGCAGAGCGGCGTATTTACTTATTTTTGGCTCAAGTACTTGG
>CAJBER010000101.1 GCA_903952135.1 uncultured Algoriphagus sp. | reverse complement strand
TATCCTGCTCTTGCCGATGCGTATATCCGCACAGCAAAAAATCCTTTTCTTTCAGACCGACTGGGGGAATACCCTACACATGGATGCCTTTTAGGCCAAAGCCAAAGCGGCAGGCTATGATGGGGTAGAGCTGTGGATGCCCGCTGGTGAAGACAAAAAAAATAGCCTAAAAGAAGGCTTAAAAAAGTACGAACTCGAGGTTATTTTTTTGCATGGCACCGCCAGGAATCTACCTATTGAGGAAGCCTTGCGGGTGTATGAGGTAGGATTACAAGAAATCCTGGCTTGGAAGCCTATCAAAGTCAACAGTCACACCGGAAATGACTTCTGGACTTCAGAGCAAAATCTGGCGTTTATCGCGCTAGGTGATCGGTATGCAAAGCAAGTGGGCATTCCTGTGCTGCATGAGACGCATCGGGGTCGATTTTCCTACACCCTGCCGGAAGCGGTGTCCATGCTTCGGAAGTTTCCAAACTTAAAATACACCCTAGACGTCAGCCATTGGATGGTGGTTCATGAGCGGCTACTTACCGAGAGCGACCCGCTACTTCAAGAAATCTTCCCATCCGTGGATCATATTCACGCCAGAGTGGGCTTTGCAGAGGGGCCACAGGTGCCCAATCCAGCGGCTCCGGAATGGAAAAATGAAGTCAAGGCACACCTGGACATCTGGGAAAAAATCATCCGCAGCCAGACGGGCAAGGTCTTCACTGTGACTACCGAATTTGGCCCGCCTCCCTACATGGCTACGGTTCCCTTTACCAACCAGCCCCTTGCGGATCAGTGGGAAGCCAATGTGTGGATGATGAATGCACTAAAATCCCGGTTCCAATGACTGAGTTTTTACTACCCTTCTTGGGGAGAATGCATCCGGTCTTGGTCCATCTTCCCATAGGGATTTTGCTTTTCGGTATTCTACTTTGCTTTTTTCCTCAAAACGGGAAAAATGCACTGCTTCCCTCCATTCGGCTGGCCTTTCTGATTGGGGGCATTGCTGCCTTGGCGGCAGGAGGGACTGGCTTTCTCCAATACCAGTGGGAAGGCTTTGCCTGGGAAGACGTGCAGCTTCACCTAGTTGGAGGGGTGATTACCGCTGTAGGCAGCTTTGGGGTGTATGCGCTTGTAAAAAACGCGGAGGTAACTACCAAAACACGAGTGTTGGCGCTAGTCCTGGGCTTGATTTTGGGCATCACGGGACATTGGGGTGGGAACCTGACACATGGAGAGGGCTACTTTACAGAAGTCCTTCCTGCAGATCTTCAATCCTTGTTTGGAGCAGCAGTTCAACCTGAAATGGGGCCACAGTTGACCGAAGAAACTTGGGAAAATGCGCAGCTCTATGCAGAAGTAATCCAACCCATTCTCAATAAAAACTGCAAAAGCTGCCATAACCCAAGAAATCGAAAAGGAGAGTTGGACCTTTCATCCCTTGCTGCTTTGAGGAAGGGGGGAGAGGAGGGTCTGGTGCTCACTGCTGGTGATGCGGCCCACAGCTCGCTTTTTGCTCGGCTTCTTTTGCCCAAGGAAGATGAAAAGCACATGCCACCTGCGGAAAAGAACCAACCCTCCAAAGAGGAAATTGCCTTGATTGAAAGTTGGATTAAAGGCGGAGCAAAAGAAAGCGGTACCTTGGCAGCCGCAGGGATCTCCAAAAACCAGATTGAGCGTTTTATTCTAAAAAATGAGATTCCATTTTACCCGACTTTTGCGCTCGCTCCCTTGGCTGCCGATTCTTTGGCGGGGCTAAAGGAGGCGGGATTATTTGCTGAGGCAGTGGAATCGGGTTCAGGGCTTTTGAAAGTCAGCTGCATCAATTTGCCCAGCTTCCAGGATTCCGATTGGAAGTTATTGGAATCGGTAAAAAGCAGAATTGCCTATTTGGATTTGAGTGGTACCCAGGTGACGGATGCGGTGGTGGAGCAGCTGACTGCTTTGCCCAACCTTACCGTACTCAAACTCAACAGCACCGGAATTGCTGGCAATTCCCTGAAAAAACTGGCAACACTCAACAATTTAAAGTTGCTCTACCTGAACAAAACCGGGGTCAACCTGAGCCAGCTGCAGGCCCTGAGTTCGAGCAAAAGTCTCGAGAAGGTCTTTGCCTTCGATACTCCCGCCTCTCTTGAGTTGGCCACATCCGGGAAGCCGAATTTTCCATTTATCCTTGAGGCAGGCAGCTATTCCCTACCCAAGTTGGCCACGGACTCCATCGTGTATTGAGTTGAATGGGGTATATCCATCAATTGGAGGGGCTTTTGCTAAGTGCCTGTAAAGCTTGTTGACGCTAAAGTTGCTTAATTTTTCGCTCAATTGATAATTTAAAGTTAAACATAATTTACAAAAAAGTATATATTTGTAAAAAATAGTTAACCTTATGTCCAATTCAGGATTTCCATTAATGCCTAAATACCGGCAAATTTTAGCAGAAATGGGGGAGAATATTAAGCTTGCTCGACTACGCAGGAAGCTGAGTGCAGAGCAGGTGGCGATGCGGGCTGGAATAAGTCGTCCTACGCTTGTTTCAATCGAAAAAGGGGTGGATTCTGTCAGTATGGGCGCATATTTTATGGTTTTGCATGTGCTGAATTTATCATCTGATTTTTTGCTCCTTGCAAAGGATGATGTGCTCGGACGACGGTTGCAGGATTTGGAATTAGTGACAAAACAACGCGCTCCTAAAAAATAAGGAAGATGACCTATCGAAGTGTTTTTGTGTATGCTGATTGGGAGGGTTTACCGGAAGGGATGCTTATGGGTCAATTGCATTCGGAGTTAATCCGAGGGAAAGAAGTATTCTCTTTTCACTATTCTGATGCATGGTTGTCTACTAATTTTGCTCAAATGCTGGATCCAGATCTTAACTTCAGTGAGGGTGTACAGTATTTGACTGATACCAAGGTGAATTTTGGCTTGTTTTTAGACTCTTCGCCGGATCGCTGGGGTAGACTTTTGTTGCGAAGAAGGGAGGCCGCTTTAGCGCGATTAGAGAAGCGGGCACCTGAGAATTTAAGGGAGCTCGATTTTTTATTAGGGGTGTTTGATGGAAATCGGATGGGGGGATTACGATTTAAAAAAGAAATCGATGGTCTTTTTTTGGACAACAACAAACAATATGCGGTTCCTGTGTGGACCTCAATTCGTGAATTGGAACAAATAAGTTTGCGTTTGGAGAACGATGAATCGAGTAATGATCCTGAGTACTTACGCTGGTTGAGCTTATTAGTGGCGCCGGGTTCTTCACTCGGTGGTGCACGACCCAAGGCCAGTGTTGTAGATGAAAAGGGGCATTTGTGGATTGCCAAATTCCCTAGTGGGCAAGATACCTTTGATGTGGGTGGCTGGGAGCTGGTGACGCATCGTTTGGCCATAAAAGCGGGTCTTGAAATGGCCGAGGCAAAAGCGGAAATCTATTCCACAAAACACCATACTTTTTTAACGAAACGCTTTGATCGGACAAGTTCTGGCAAAAGAAAACATTTTGCTTCTGCGATGACCCTTTTAGGCTATTCGGATGGTCAGGATGGTGCTAGTTATCTTGAATTAGCGGATTTTATAATACAACAGGGATCGAATGTTTCGAGCGATTTAGCTCAATTGTGGCGAAGGATTGCTTTTTCTATCGCGGTTTCTAATGTGGATGATCACCTGCGCAATCACGGATTTTTAGGATCAAAAGAAGGATGGATGCTATCTCCAGCCTATGATATCAACCCAGTGGAAACAGGTTCAGGGCTTCATTTAAATATCTCGGATGTAGACAATTCCTTAAATTGGGATTTATTGAGGGAATCAGCACCTTTCTTTCGATTAGAAGTCAAAGCCGCTGAAAAGGTGATCCAAGAGGTAAAAAAGGCCGTTCAAGATTGGGAGAAAGAGGCCAAAATCCTTGGTCTCTCCTCCCTAGAAAGGGAACTTAAAGCGAATGCTTTTCGAATGGCATTTGTGGAATAGATTGGAAGGTAACCGATACTATTTTTCTGATTACCGTTGAACTAGGCCCTAATTTTGTTTTTGCTCCATCCTAGTAGGGTTAGATATTTTTGATTTTCTGCACTAGGATAGTTTTGGCCTACTTTTGTCTCCAGAAGGTCTTTGCTTTCGATACTCCCGCCTCTCTTGAGTTGGCCACATCCGGGAAGCCGAATTTTCCATTTATCCTTGAGGCAGGCAGCTATTCCCTACCCAAGTTGGCCAC
>CAJBER010000100.1 GCA_903952135.1 uncultured Algoriphagus sp. | reverse complement strand
CTCACGCAACAATTTTCTGAATCAATTCTGATTAATTTTTCCAAATATCCTTTGGTTTAAGGCTTTTCTCACTAATTTTGCGGTCGAATTAAAGAAGAGTCTCTTTTTACCTTTCCTCAAATAAAATGGCAAATATTGGCAAGATAACTCAGGTAATCGGCCCTGTAGTGGACGTATCCTTTGAAGGCGGAAAACTACCTAACATCTTAGATGCGCTAGAACTCACCAAAGACAATGGCCAGAAGGTCGTGTTGGAAGTGCAGCAGCACCTAGGTGAAGACCGAGTAAGAACCATCGCAATGGATTCTTCAGAAGGTATGGTTCGCGGCATGGAAGTGCGAGATTTGGGTCAGCCCATCTCAGTACCAACTGGCGAAGGCATCAAAGGCCGTCTTTTCAATGTAGTAGGCGAGGCCATCGACGGCCTACCACAATTGCCTGCTGGAAAGAGACTTCCTATCCACCGCTCTGCTCCTAAATTTGAGGACCTTTCAACTGCTACCGAAGTATTATTCACCGGTATCAAGGTAATCGACTTGATCGAACCTTATGCCAAAGGGGGTAAAATTGGTCTCTTCGGAGGTGCAGGGGTAGGCAAAACGGTATTGATCCAGGAATTGATCAACAACATCGCGAAAGCTTATTCTGGATTGTCTGTATTTGCAGGAGTAGGAGAAAGAACCCGTGAGGGAAATGACCTTTTGAGAGAAATGATCGAGTCAGGCATCGTAACTTACGGTGATGACTTTATCCATAGCTTGGAAACTGAAGGCGGATGGGATCTATCCAAGGTAGATCTTAAGAAGTTGGAAGAATCCAAAGCAACATTCGTATTTGGACAGATGAACGAGCCTCCAGGAGCACGTGCTCGCGTGGCCCTTACTGGTCTTACCCTTGCGGAATACTACCGTGATGGTGACGGATCAGGTCAAGGAAAAGACATCTTGTTCTTCATCGACAACATTTTCCGATTCACTCAGGCAGGTTCCGAAGTGTCCGCACTTCTTGGACGTATGCCTTCTGCGGTAGGTTACCAGCCAACTTTGGCAACAGAGATGGGTGCCATGCAGGAACGAATCACCTCTACTAAAAATGGTTCGATCACTTCCGTACAGGCGGTTTACGTACCTGCGGATGACTTGACTGACCCGGCTCCAGCGACCACATTCGCTCACTTGGATGCTACTACCGTATTGTCTCGTAAGATTGCGGAATTGGGTATCTACCCGGCTGTGGATCCACTTGATTCTACTTCTCGAATCCTCTCTCCAGATATCTTGGGAGACGATCACTACAACTGTGCGCAGCGCGTAAAGGAAACCCTTCAGCGCTACAAGGAACTTCAGGACATCATTGCCATCTTGGGTATGGAAGAACTTTCTGAAGAAGATAAGCAAGTCGTACACCGCGCACGTCGTGTACAGCGTTTCTTGTCTCAGCCTTTCCACGTAGCCGAGCAGTTTACCGGTCTTAAAGGAGTATTGGTAGACATCAAGGATACCATCAAAGGATTCAACATGATTATGGATGGTGAACTTGACCACCTTCCAGAGGCAGCCTTCAACTTGGTAGGAAGCATCGAAGATGCCATCGCTAAGGGCGAGAAGTTGCTTGCAGAAGTAAGCTAAATTTACCCTACTCACAACCTAGACTAGCTTCTTGCGAGTCTAGGAAATTGAGAAGACCATTTACAGAAGACCGAATACGCTATGCACTTAGAGATCGTTACGCCAGACAAAAAAGTTTTTCAGGGAGAAGTGAGTGAAGCTACCTTTCCTGGAGCTTTGGGTGCGTTTCAAGTCCTGACTAATCACGCACCGATTGTCTCTGCCTTGGCCAAAGGACCTGTTTCCTTCACTACTGCTGAAGGCAAACAGTCTTTCCAAGTAGAAGGCGGCGTGGTGGAAGTAAAGCAAAATACCATCGTGGTCTTGGCTGAAAAAGTCGTAGACTAAGTTTTATCACCCCCCCATTTACATTAAAGCCCAGCAGTTCCTGTTGGGCTTTTTTCTTTTGGAAGTATCCGCATTCTTACCAATCCCCAAAGAAAACAAGGTTGAAGTTCAATTCGATGGGCTGTGGACAGTGGACCGTTAGCCGTTGACCATTTTTATCCTCACTTTTTGAGTTTTGCCTTGGAATTAAAAAGATAACCTGTACATTTGCAATCCGAAAGGAGGTGTACAGCTATGATCATAATCAACATTAAAGAAAACGAATCTATCGATAAGGCGCTTAAGCGTTTTAAGAAGAAGTTTGACAAAACCGGTGCGGTTCGTGAATTGAGAGCCCGTCAAGCATTTACTAAGCCTTCTGTAAAGAGAAGAGATCAAGTAATTAAGGCTGCGTATAAGCAAAAACTTCAGAATGAATTCATGAAGTAAGCGAAATCCGCCTACCCATATCGAGCACCAACTTTCAGTTGGTGCTTTTTTTTGTCCTTACCATTCACTTGGGATTGAATTGATTTTTACGAACTGACTTTTAGCAGAAAAGGAATCCGATTAATTCCTTATCTTAAGTAGCAAATTGGTCCCATGATTGATTCTTTTATCAACTACCTCGAATACGAAAAACGGAGCAGCGCACATACCGTGCTCGCCTACCGCAAGGATTTGGAGCAAGCACAGGAGTTTGTCCAGCTTTCCTTTTCCATTGAGGACCTCTCCCAATGTACACATCCTGACCTACGGGCTTGGATCATCGACCTCGTGGAGCAAGGCATGAGCCAGACTACGGTCAACCGAAAGTTGGCAACCCTGCGCTCCTACTACAAGTTTTTGATGCGCTCCAAAATCATACTCAAGGATCCCACCTACAAGTTAAAGTCGCTTAAAACCCCGAAAAAGCTTCCGGAGTTTTTGCAGGAAACCACCATCGAATCCGTTCTGGAAGAAGAGGTCTATGCGCCCACCTTTGATGGGCAACGGGACCGGATGGTACTGGAGTTTCTCTACCTCACAGGGGTACGTCTATCTGAGCTCACCGCCTTGAAATGGAAAGACATTCAGCTCTTTGACGAACAGGTAAAAGTGCTCGGAAAAAGACAAAAGGAACGAATCATCCCGCTTACTAAATCCTTGATCAGCCACATTGCGGATTACAAAAAGGTAGTGGAGGCACATTTCAACTACGTGGAGGGGGAAGACTACTTTATTCGAAGCAATAAAGGAGAAAAAGCCTATTCCATGCTGATCTACCGCATCGTGAAGCAGTACCTCGATCTTTTTGCACAAAATTCGAAACGCAGCCCACACTTGTTACGTCATACCTTTGCAACGCACCTATTGAACAAAGGGGCAGACTTGAATGCGGTCAAGGATTTACTCGGCCATGCCAACCTCGCCGCTACCCAAGTCTATACCCACAACTCCATGGAAAAACTCAAGGCTGTGTTTGAACAAGCGCACCCAAAAGCATAAGTATTCACATGTTTAACCCTTAACTCCCCAAACGATGAAACTACAGATGCATTCCATTCACTTCGACGCAGATCAGAAATTGATCGATTTCATTCAGAAAAAGGCAGACAAGCTGGACACCTTTTTCGATAGCATTTTGGATGGGGAGGTGTTTTTGAGGCTAGATAAAAACGAGAAAAATCAAAACAAGCTCGTGGAAATCAAATTGAATGTGCCAGGGAAACAGTTTTTCGCCAAACACCAAGACGACTCCTTCGAAGCGGCTGCAGATGAAGCGATAGAGGGATTGCGAACACAACTTCATAAATACAAGGAGAAAATCGTACTCTCCAAGTAATTGACCTTAGCCCCGGAAGAAGCACTTTCCGGGGTTATTTTTTTTCAAGCAAGAAATAGCTACGGCCCTGCTTAATCCGAAGTTCCTCCCGCTCTGCTGAACTGCTTGCCCGAATAAAGTCTGGAATTGCTTTGGAGTCCAAGTGGGTACTTGCCACATGCACTTCATATCCCACGGTATCCCACTCGGAAAGGAGACGGTCCTCCAGGATCAAGTACCTGAAGTCTTTGGCTTCTTCCTTCCATCTGTCCCGAGAGAGGTCTACTAGATCGTAGGCAGGACCCAAGCTCATCCGAATCTTAGAGCCCTCATGTAGGCCTCCCGCAAAGCCAATAGGGGCATCCACCCCTAGCTGCTCCACTGCCTGTTTCGCCTGTACCCCTTGATGCGGCAAGGAAATCAAACGCGTAATGCCACTCACTTGGAAGAACAGAAATAGGATGGAAAGCGCAAGCACTTTTGGAGGCAGGACAGCAGACCGAAGGAAGGCCCATACCCCATACCCTAAAAATAAAACCCCAAAGGCAAGATAGACGAAGGACCAACTATCCCCTGAACCAGTTCCAAGCAGCCAGGCATTCACCCCAACCACAAGCCCCACCAAAGAAAGGAGGAAGACTGCGGCTATCTTCAGCCCTTTTGCTCGATCTAAGCCACCGCCACGAACCAGAATCCAGGCAAGCCATAACGCCAAGACTGGTGCTACAGGCAATAGGTAGCGCTCGTAAAATTTGCTCGTAAGCGCACCCATCCCCACTATTGCCAATCCCCAGAGGAGCGCAAAAACAAAAAATTGCGGGTTTTCCTTCCAGGCAGTCGCCAAAGTGCTTTTCAGTTTTGGGATCGCCAAGGCTACCCAGGGGAGAAACATGCCCACTAGGAGGAGCGATGCCACCGTTCCATTTTGGAGCACCAGCAACACCCGAGAGGTCACGCGCGTGCCCACCTGATCTTCCAAGAAACTAGCGAGAAAGACAGGGCCATGGAGCTGCCACATGGCGACAAACCAGAACAAGGCAATGCCTAGTGCTACAAGCAGGGCAGGGAGGTACAGCAGTTTTTTCCAAGAAATCCGCTGCCAGGGGTTGAACAGGAGATACAAGATGCCAATCCCTCCAAGAGCCACGGCTGGAAGCCCCTTTACTTCAAAGGCCAAAGCCAAGCCTAGGTACAGCAGCCATAGAAACTTGCTCTTTGCCTGCTCTCCATCACGGAGAAGCCCAGCAAAGCCAAGTGCACTGCCTGTAAGGGTCAGCACCAAGAGTACATCGGGTATGGAGCGGGTAGCAGCAAAAATGAGAATGGGATTGGAGGCAGAGATCAAGGCTGCAGTTCCTGCAATCCTCCGGTCCCCAAATACCGTTTTACCAAGGAGGTAGGTGAGGCCAACGGTGGCTGCCCCTGCCAGCAAAAAAAAGAAGCGGGAACCGAAAGCATGCACTCCAAAGAGTTTGAATCCTGCGAGCACCGCCCAATAGGTCAAGATGGGTTTTTTGAAACGCAACTCCCCAGATCCCAAGTAGGTGGTCAGATAATCCCCCGTTTGCAGCATTTTTACCGAAGCATCCCTATAGTAGATTTCATCCGGGTAATGCAGGTGAAAATCCAACGCAAATGGTCCAACCAGGCCACAAAAAAGGAGTAGTAGCACCCAGGGATTGGAGATTACGGCAGATGTTGGAGCAGCACGCATGCCCAAAGATACAGCAGGTAGCTGGGATTTTTGGAGGGTTTTGATGCAAAAACAAGAAGCCTTTTGACCAAATGCGGTTAAAAAGGTACTTTTGAGGATTCCTTTGCTCCTATGAACCAGCCACTTTTATCCGTCGTCATCACTGTCTACAACGAAGAAGATAACATACAGCCCCTCCTGCAAGCCACATACACCGCGCTTTCAGGGATGGACTATGAGGTCATCTTGGTAGAGGATGGTAGCACCGATCGCACGGTAGCGGAGGTAAAAAAATACGCGAATACCCGAACGAAGCTGGTGATTTTTAACCGCAATTACGGCCAAACCACCGCCTTGGCAGCAGGTATTGACCAAGCCACAGGCCAATACATTGCGACCATGGATGGGGATTTGCAAAATGATCCAACCGACCTCCCAGGCATGCTCCAAAAAGCAATCGATGAGGAATGGGATGTGGTAGCAGGTCGTAGAGCCAATCGAAAGGATGGATTTGTACTTCGAAAAATCCCTTCCAAAATCGCCAACTGGATCATTCGAAATTCGACAAACGTACACCTCAAGGACTATGGCTGCACCCTTCGGGTGTACAAAGCCGACATCGCCCAAAACATGGGGCTTTACGGGGAACTACACCGCTTTATTCCTGTGCTGGCCAAGCAGCAAGGTGCTAAAATGACGGAGGTGGATGTCAAGCACCATCCACGAATTCACGGCACCTCCAAATACGGACTCAGTCGCACCTTCAAGGTGATGGCCGACTTGATTCTGATGCTGTTTTTTCAAAAATACTTTCAGCGCCCCATCCACCTCTTTGGTGGGCTTGGACTACTTGCCTTCCTGCTAGGAGGGGTGATCAATGTGTACCTCTTGGTGCTAAAAATCATGGGTGAGGACATCTGGGGCCGTCCCATCCTGATCCTTGGATTCATGTTGATCCTGGCAGGTATTCAGCTGATCACTACAGGGATCATTGCGGAGATCATCGTGCGCACCTATTTTGAATCTCAGGACAAAAAAACCTACCGCATCAAATCTTTGTACACCGGTGAACAGGAAGTTTCCCAATCCAACTAGCCTACATCGCTAGTTAAAAAAAACGCAGCCTCTCGTGAGCCAACTCAAAAACCAGCTGAAAACAGCGCTAAAAATTCTCCTGACCGGAGCAGCCCTGTACCTGGTATTTCAAAAAATCGACACCGCTCAACTTTTTGAACTTTCCAAAAATTTGTCCTGGCCCTGGCTGCTCCCAGCCATTGCCCTGTTTGTAGGAAGCAAGGTGGCTACTGCCATCCGACTCAACCACTATTTTGCCAACATCCATATTTCACTCAGCTTCTGGGAAAACTGGCGACTCTACCTCATCGGCATGTTCTACAACCTATTCCTCCCAGGGGGAATTGGTGGAGACGGTTACAAGGTCTATCTCTTGAATAAAGAATTTAAAACGCCAGTCAAAGAACTGCTGAAAGCCAGCCTACTGGATCGATTGGGGGGGCTAATAGCCATTCTTGGGTTGCTTTTTGGTATTCTGATCCTGATCGAACTTCCACTTCCTCTTGGCGAGCCTAGGGTAGGGAAAGTGCTGCTCCTTGCAGGGTTGTTAGGAGTGGTTCCTGGATTTTGGCTGCTACAAAAATGGTTCTTTCCCAATTTTCTCTCCTCCTTTTGGCAGGGGATCTTCTGGTCCCTGCTAGGTCAACTTGCACAAATGGTCGCTGTGGTCTGCTTGCTACTGGCCCTTGGGGTGCAGGATAAATTCCTGGCATACCAAGGAGTGTTTCTGCTTTCCTCCCTAGTGGCTGTTTTGCCCTTGACCATTGGAGGGGTAGGCGCGCGGGAACTCGTAGTGGTCTATGCCCATGGCTATGCAGGGATTGAAGAAAGCGCTGCGGTGGCCTTTAGCCTACTCTTTTTCTTGATTACTGCGGGCACTTCTTTGGTAGGAGCCTTTGTAAAACGAACTCCCGTACCCAAAGCCTAGGCAGGCCATTCGAATCGAGGACTTTGGTTGGCAGGAAATGTCCTCCTTTAAAAAGGAATATTTTCTACCTTTGTAGCGATCGAACTGCCCATGACTAGAGCCGAACTTTTTGCCCAAATCCAACAAAAATCTTCCTTTCTCTGTGTAGGATTGGATCCAGACTTGGAAAAACTCCCCGCACACCTACACGGTGAGCCTGATCCGATTTTCTCCTTCTGTCAGCAGATCATTGAAGAAACGGCAGACTTTGCGGTAGCCTACAAACCCAACACGGCTTTTTTTGAAGCCCAGGGGGCAAAAGGATGGGAAACACTCGCCAAGGTAGAAGCATTGATTCCAAAGCACATCTTTTCGATTGCAGATGCCAAGCGCGGCGACATTGGCAATACAGCCACACGCTATGCCGAAGCATTTTTTACCCACATGAACTTCGATTCCATTACCGTTGCCCCCTACATGGGCAAGGACTCAGTGACTCCCTTTTTGGAATTTGAGGGCAAGTGGGCCATTCTTCTTGCGCTGACTTCCAACCCAGGATCATTGGATTTTCAACTCCTTCAAGACGCTTCAGGCAAAGCGCTTTACCAGACCGTACTTGAAAAAAGTCAGGAATGGGGAAGCCCCGAAAACCTCATGTATGTGGTCGGTGCCACCCGAGGAGAACTCATTGGGGAAGTGCGCAAGCAGGTGCCCGAGCATTTCTTCTTGGTGCCTGGTGTAGGTGCACAAGGCGGCAGCTTGGCCGATGTGGCTCGATTTGGAATGAACTCCCATTGCGGTCTACTTGTCAACTCGAGCCGAGGCATCATCTATGCTTCCAAGGAAAAGGATTTTGCGAAAGTAGCGCGTAGAGAAGCCCAAAAACTTCAGGAAGAAATGCGCGAACTCCTTGACCGCTATTTGAAGTAAGCCAATCCAAGTTTCAGATTTCAATTTTTAACGCAAACCCATCCTCCCTTGCGTAGTGGAAGGGATTTGACTATATTGAAGTTACTTTTTAACCTTATTTTTTATGGACTTTAAAGAAGATTTTTTACAGTTGGTATGGAAATACCAGTACTTTGACCGCAAAAATCTAACGACCACCGATGGGCAAGCCCTTGAAATTCTTCAAGCCGGCCACTCCAATGCGTTAGAAGGTCCAGATTTTCGAAATGCATCGGTAGTCATTGGAGGCATCACCTTTCACGGCCATGTGGAAGTGCATCGGCAGGCTTCCGAATGGAAGCAGCACGCTCACGATGCCGATCCCGCTTACAATCCAGTCGTCCTGCACTTGGTTTGGGAAAATGACCGGCAAGTGTACCGGCAGGACGGTACACCCATGCCTACGGTGGAGTTGAAAGGAAAGATCTACCTGGATATTTGGCGCAACTACCAGCAACTGCTCGATTTTCAAATCGACCTCCCCTGCGCCCATGCCCTCGCAACTGTTCCGGAAATTCTTCGCTTTTCTGCTTCCGAAAAGGCCTTGGTCGAACGCCTCCACGAAAAATCCCAAGGAGTACTAGCAGTGCTTCAGGCCACGCAAGGGGACTGGGAAGAGACGGCCTACCGCTGGCTATTTCGCTGCTTTGGCTACCATACCAACCGCCTGCCCATGGAAGAACTGGGCCAATTGCTTCCCTACACATTACTCAAAAGACACCGAGAGCAGCTGCAGCACCTGGAGGCCATGCTCTTGGGGCAGGCAGGCCTACTGCCTGAGGACTCGGAGGATTCCTATGTGCAGCAACTCAAAAAAGACCATGATTTTTATCAGAAAAAATACGGCTGGTCTACGCGGCTTTCGCGGCAGCACTGGACTTTTTTGGGGGCTCGACCGGCCAACTTTCCTACCCTGAGGCTGGCCCAGCTCGCAACCGTCTTGGCAAAAGCCCCGCATTTGCTCTCCACAATTTTGGACGAATCTGGCGACTTGAGCACGTTCCGGAAAATCTTCCAAAGCCCGCCCTCCCCCTATTGGAGGCAGCACTATACCTTTGGCAAGCCAAGTAGCAAGACCACTTCAAATGGACTCTCTGAGCAAAGTGTGCAACTTTTACTAATCAATTTTGTGCTCCCCATCTGGTTTGCCTATGGGGAATTCCACGACCAGGAGGAGTGGAAAGAGCGTTGCTTTTCCCTACTTCAAAGCCTCCCTGCCGAGCAAAATTACATCCTCCGAAAGTTTGTGCACCATGCCTGGAGTCCGAGTACCGCCTTTGATTCCCAAGGCATGCTCGAATTGTACCGGAGGTATTGCAGTGCCCAAAAATGCTTGTCCTGCAAAATCGGCCAAAGCCTTCTCCGGAGCCCTTCCAAATGAACCGTTGGACAAACCCCACAATTCCTGTATTTTTGCATCGATTACTTCAAAATACCCATGGACAAACCTGTCATCATCCTCGGCGCCAAAGGCATCGCCCATCCCGCGCTAGAAATTTTCAATAGCAATCAAGTGATTGTGTATGGATTGCTAGATGAGGACAGCAGCCTTCATGGCACCGAAATCAATAACGTTCCTGTGCTCGGCGGCACCGAAGACGAGGGATTCTTGAAGTTGATCGGTAAAAAAACGGAGGCATTTGTCGCTGTAGACGATACCAAATACCGCAAATTTCTGGTGGAACTGCTCCTCGAAGACAGAAAGATGCAACCCATCAATGCCATCCATGAGCGCGCCTACATTTCCACAGATGCGGCACTGGGTCATGGCAACTTTATCAATTCACAGGTGACTGTAGGGGCGGGTGCAAAGGTTGGAAGTCACTGCATCTTCCATACCGGAGCGATTATTGACCACAAAGTGACTGTAGAAGACTACGTTCAAGTGGGCGCAGGATCCATCGTCAATGCCGATGTGGTCTTGGAAGAAGGGGCATTTATCGGTTCGGGCGTGACCATCGTCTCTGGCGTACGCATCGGCAAAGGCGCCCGAGTGGGTGCTGGATCCGTGGTGATCTCCTCGGTAGGAAAAAACGAAACCGTATTCGGGAATCCAGCGGGGAAAGTAAAGTAAAAGGGGAAATACGAAGTACGATATATGAAATACGGCATTTTTACTAATGTCGAATATTGAACGCCGAGTGCAGAATGTTGAAGTGGGGAATCATTGAATTGAACTACTAACCTTGTCTGCAAAGGTCTTGATACTTGATACTAACTACTTGATACTGCGTTAGTCTAATCTCTTGGCTCTTGTATCTTGCTTCTCGAAGCGTCTTGATACTTGATACCAGCGACTTGATACTCAAAAAACACCCTGCCGAAACAGGGCGATAGTTATGGAAAACACAAACAACAAACCCTACAGCATCCTGCTGTACTACTGCTACGCAGAAATCTGCAATCCTGAAGAATACCGGGAGCAACACCACCTCTTCTGTGTGGAAAACAACATCCGAGGCCGCATCATCATTTCCGACGAAGGGCTGAACGGAACCGTATCTGGATTGGGTGCCGACTGCGAGAAGTACATGGCCTACATTCAAGCCGATCCCCGCTTTGCGAAGACAGAGTTTAAAATCGATACCCACGAAACGCATGCTTTCGCCAAAATTCACGTGCGCTACAAGCCTGAAATCGTGCATTCCTCCCTGCGACACCTCGACCCCAACGTGAAAACAGGCAAGCACCTGGAACCGGAGGAATTCAAGCAGTTGAAAGACCAAGAGGATGTAGTCATCCTGGATGTTCGCTCCAACTACGAGCACGAACTCGGTCGATTCAAAAATGCGATTACCTTAGACATCGACAACTTCCGGGATTTTCCCGAAAAGGTGAAGGAACTCGAACACCTTAAAAACAAAAAGGTGCTTACCTACTGCACCGGAGGGATCAAGTGCGAAAAAGCCTCAGCCTACCTTTTGGAACAAGGGTTTGAAGATGTGTATCAACTTCACGGAGGCATCATCAAGTACGGCATGGAAGCAGGCGGAGAAGACTTCGAGGGCAAATGCTACGTCTTTGACAACCGCATTGCCGTGGAGGTAAATACAGTCAATCCGACCATCGTCTCTTGCTGCCATGTCTGTGGAACTGCTTCGGACCGCATGGTCAACTGTGCCAATCCAACTTGCAACGAGCACCTCGCCATCTGTGAATCCTGTGGATGGGAATTGGAAGGTACTTGTTCCACTACTTGTAAAGAAAATCCTGATAAGCGCCCTTACGACGGCACAGGGTATTACCAAAAACACTCCAACGGCTACAATCCCTACAAGGGCATTTACCGCAGCCCCTCCAAACAGACTACATCTCATGGAGAGCCGACAAATTCCTGAAACGGAACTGATTCTTAATCCCGACGGGAGTGTATACCACCTGCGCTTGAAACCCGAGCATCTGGGAACGACAATTTTTACCGTAGGGGATCCTGACCGCGTGGCCACCGTATCGCAGCACTTGGATCAGGTAGACTTTCAACTCCAAAACCGAGAGTTTATCACGCATACAGGTTGGAAAAATGGACATCGGGTGTCTGTCATCAGCACCGGTATGGGCACGGATAATATTGAAATTTTGATGACGGAACTGGATGCCTTGGTCAATGTGGACCTGGAAACTCGCCAAGTCAAGTCCCAAAAAACCAGTTTACACATCATTCGTATCGGCACTTCGGGTAGCCTGCAAGAAGACATCCCAACGGGCACCTTGCTGGCCTCAGAAATCGCTATCGGCATGGACACCTTGATGACTTATTACCCAGAACTGAGGGGACCACAGGACTTTGGGCAGGCCATTCAAACGGAGCTGGGACTTCCCTTCAGACCCTACCAAGCCGCTGCTTCCACCAAGTTATTGGGAATGCTAGACGGTTCCATCCAACAAGGGATTACGCTTACCTGCCCCGGATTTTATGCCCCGCAGGGAAGAGAGGTACGACTAAAGCCTCGTTTTGATCAACTCATTGAGCGCCTTGCCGGGCTACGGGTAGAGGGACGCTACTTGACTAACTTTGAGATGGAGACGGCCGGTTACTATGCCCTCGGGGAACTTCTCGGGCATGAAGTAATCAGTCTCAATGCCATCCTCGCCAATCGCCCTTTGAAAAAATTTGATTCAGCAGGTGAGGTAACTGTTGCCAAAGCCATCCAACTTGCTTTAGCTACATTTTGTCCATGAGCCCAGAAGCAGAAGCTGTGTTTTTATGGCTGAAGGATGCAGGAAACCCTGAAAAAGCGGCATTCCTGCAAGGCTTCTTTAAAACAGGACCAGGAGAATATGGGGAAGGGGATTTGTTTTTAGGAGTAACGGTTCCCCAGCAGCGACTAATCGCCAAAACACTTGCACCCCAAGCCACACTACCGCTACTATCCGAATTGCTCCAGCATCCTTACCATGAAATGCGATTGACGGGACTCTTGGCATTCGTGTATCGATTTGAAAAAACGAAGCAGGAAGCAGATCGGCAGGTATTGGTTGATTTCTACCTGGACCACTTGGATTACATCAACAACTGGGATTTGGTAGATACCTCGTGTTCCCAAGTCCTGGGTGCATTCTACTGGAAAAAGGAAAAGTCCCTCTTTTTCTCCCTAGCCGAATCTACTCACCTCTGGAGGCAGCGCATCGCGATGATTAGTGCATTTTATTGGATTCGGAAGGGTGAGTTTACAGATGCCCTAGCCCTGGCAGAAAAACTCAAAAACCATCCCCATGACTTGATGCACAAGGCTGTGGGCTGGATGGTGAGAGAGGTTGGCAATCGGAATTTTGAGGTTGCAAACGAGTTTTTAAGCAAACACTACCGCACCCTTCCTCGAACCCTACTCCGATACGCCATCGAAAAATTTCCAGAAGAATTGAGGCAAGACTATTTGAAGGGGAGGGTTTGAAAAACCGGCAAAAGGCCTAAATTCAAGAATAGTTATATTTTTTTAATCATTCATTTTTTTAAACTATGGAAAATTACCTCGCTAAGGCTATTGTTGACACCTGTTACCAGGTGCATGTTGGCCTAGGCCCAGGCTTATTTGAATCCGTATATGAAGAAGTGCTGCATTATGAGTTAAGTCGGCAAGGCTTGCAAGTAAAGCGCCAATGCCCTGTGCCTATTGTTTGGAATGAAGTGGAGATGGAACTAGGTTTTCGCGCAGATTTGGTTGTTGAAGACCTAGTTTTGATTGAGATCAAGTCGGTAAAGTCGCTCGAGCTTGTCCACAAAAAACAGCTAATGACCTATTTGAAGCTGACTGGGTTCAAGTTAGGACTATTAGTTAACTTCAATGAGGCACTAATCAAAAACGGAATAGTTCGGATTGTAAATAACCTGTAAGACTATTCATTATAAAGGGGTTGTCGCGCAAAGACGCTAAGGCGCAAAGAAATTAAGGGTTGACTCAAGAAGACGTGAAGCCTGCCTGTATTCTAAGGTTAAAGCAAGTGGAATAGTACAATTTTTATTTTTTTTCATGCGGCATACTTATGAATTTCAACATAAGGAGTATTTCTTGTTATCACAGCAAATATTCTTGCTAGAAGTTTATTCCTGATGATGTTCAAGGTACTCATTTTGTTTTTGCCCATCTGAACTCTGTTTTCATAGTATTTTCTCATTTCTGGGTTGAATTGGATTGCCGTACTGGCGCACATCGTCAGTAACGATTTAATTCTTTTGTTCGCAAGCTTGTTTGTTTTGGTTCGTCCGTTGAATGTGCCCGATTGGTTTGGAAATGGGGCTATTCCTGCATAGCTGGCAAACTTTCTCCAGTTGTCAAAAGAAGAAAATCCGTTTGTAAGAATAATCATCATAATTGCGGTCTGTGGTCCTACCCCCTTGATTGAGTTAATCAGCTTATATTGATCGGATAGGCTCGAATCTTCCTTGATTAACCGTTCAATATCTTTTTCAACTCTTTCAATTTGTGAGTTAAAGCAGTGGATAATCTCTTGTTGGGTTTGAAGGTATGTTTCAAAGGTTGAATCGGGAAACTGTTCCAAGTATTCTTCCATCCGCACTTGGTAGGCTGCTCTTTCTTTGACCATCCTTTCTCTAAGTGAAGCGAGTTTCTTTAATCTATCCAAAGTCTGTGACGGGAGTTTGTATAGTTTGATCTTTTCACGCTTCTCGTAGATGTATTCAGCTATGTTTTGAGCATCCGCTTTGTCAGACTTACCTCTTCTTATCCCCAGAGATCTTTTGAGTTCTAAGCCTGGAATTACCGTAAATGCAAAATCATGTTGATCAAGAAATAGAATGAGATTCTCCGAGTAAAGTCCTGTGTGTTCCAAACCAAACACCAGCTCTTTATGACAGAACTTCCCAGCTTGATCCATGATCCATTCAACCATGGCAATAAACCCATGAGGATCATTAGAGAAAGCCTTATAACACCCTATAGGCTTGAGATGTACATCTATAGTAGATTTGCTCACATCAATTCCGATAAATAAATTGAAATTCATACTTTTAAGATTAAGTTTAACAAACAAGGCTGTCGGAACTAAAACCTTTAGAAGGTCTGGTAACCTAAAATTCTAACTGGTTATTTTGACAGCCATTTTAAAGAACGGGGACTGATACAGGCAATAGGCCAAAAACCTATGCGGCAGGAAAGGTCACCCCGTTCTTTTTACTTAAATTAAACTTATCCACTTTTATCAACAAATTATCAGTCTCCCCCCAGACCCCCCTCGTTGTTGATAACTATGGCCTTATTATTAGAATAATACTATTTTGTAAATCTAAAGGCGGCAGGCAGGCAAGTACGAAGTATGGAATCTAAGCCAAGTCAGACAAGGACTCGGCGGTCGTTATTGGAAGGTTGACAGACTACGGATTAGAGTACCATGTACCAAGTCCCTCGCCTGCCGGAGGTACTTGGTACATGG
>CAJBER010000099.1 GCA_903952135.1 uncultured Algoriphagus sp. | reverse complement strand
GCATTGGTACCCAATCCGACTTTCCCGCTTGTGCTGGCGGTTTTTTCACCAAAGCGCTCGGCGTCGTATTCCAGCTGCAACTTGTCCCGGTAGGCGCGCGCTTGGTTCACCTCTTCTCTTAGTGCTTCCTTTTCGGTTTCCAAGGCCTGGATTTCTGGGAATCCTTTGGCCAGACTATCCTTGGACTGCTTGATAAATTCTATTTTTTGCTCATCCAGCTTTCGATTGATCTCCCGCTCAAAGAGCTTCAGTTCCAAGGGCTTTGAAATCACGAGTGCCAGAAGCAGGGCCAAGACCAATCGTGGAAGGGCCAATTTCCACTCCGACCAGCCTTGCTCTTTTTTGCGCATGCTAGACACGATAAATCGATCCAAATTGAAGATCATTGTTCCCCAAAGCAATGCGAAAAACAGGGCGATACTCCAGGATTGGAAAACGGTATAGAGCGCGTAAAAGCCTGCCAAGGCAGCAAAAATTCCTGTAAAAAACACCGTGGCACCGATTCCCAGGTATTTATTGGACTCAGTAGGAGTTTTTTTAAGTAGGTTATAATTTGCACCACTGCAAAACCAGAAAAAGCGGGTAAGTGCCTGCATGTAGGAAATAGTTAGAAGTCTTTTTGAGATGAAGCGAAAACGCAACCAATAATTTATAGGAAAGGTATTTTGGGTCAATTATTTTGCAAACATCACTGAATCAAGAAAAATGGCAGAAAACTAGCTTTGTCCATTCCAATAGGAAACGAACACATTCCCGAAAAATGTTCATTATCGATCAAAAAAATGATCGATTTTGACTCACTAATTTTTAGTAGGTTTGATTGATGAAAAAATCGATTTTACTTTTTTTAATTTTTACAATTGGTTTCACTGCAGGCCTTGCCCAGCAACATCCTTTTGAGGGAGAGGTGCGAAGCCTTAGTGCACGTTTAGATAGTATAGGCTGGAATCCAGGAGGAACCGTGGTCACGGGCAGTTCCACGATCAAGATGTGGCGTAGCCTTCCAGAGATCAGTTCGGGAGAAGCAGTCCTGAATACCGGATTTGGTGGTTCTAAGGCGGCAGACTTGGAGCGTTACCTTTTCCCCCTCGTATTAAAATTTGATCCCAAGCGAGTCTTTATTTACGAAGGAGACAATGACCTTTGGGCAGATGTCCCCGTACAAGAGATCTTGAATAGTTTGAAGCTAATTGTAACCCGCATCCATTTGGTGGATCCAGGAATAGAAATTATCCTCATTGGCGCAAAGCCAAGCCCTTCTAGATGGGCGAAAAAAGAGACTTACCAGACCTTCAACCAACTACTCAAGGCGTATTGCGACCGAGAAGAACAGGTGACTTACCTCCATACTTGGAATGCATTGACAGACGCGCAAGGCAATCCGAGGCCTGAACTCTATATCCAGGATCAACTGCACTTGAATTCAGCTGGGTATATGATTTGGAATGGAATTTTTAAATCCTTTTTCAACTAGGCTCAGTTTCCTTTTTTGTTCGGCCCCAAAAGGCAGCCAGGATTGATCCAGTGATATTCTGCAAGGGACCAAACACTGCTGGAGCTAATCCCAGGGTGGTTATTTTACCCAAAATATTAGCCAAACCAGAAGCAAGCCCAGCATTCTGCATCCCTACTTCAATGGCCAAGGTCCGGGCATCTTGTTCCTGGAAACCTAAAACCTTGGAACAGCCATAGGCTATCCCATACCCCAATACATTGTGAATCAATACCAATCCTATCAAAACAGGACCGATTTGCAACAAACTATCTCTTCCCGCTGCAGTGATGACCAAAATAATCAAAGCAATCCCTACCATAGATACCAGAGGAAGGATTCCATCCAAACTTATTGAATTTTTCTTCAGAAAATGATTGACCAAGAGACCCGCTCCCACCGGAAGTAAGATAATTTTTACAATGTCCCACATCATTTTTAGGAGGTCGATTTCAATAAACTGTCCTGCCAAAAACTTCATTAAAATAGGGGTGACGAATGGAGCCATCAAAGTAATGATTGAAGTGAGCGCAACAGAGAGGGCAACATTGGCACGCGCCAAAAAAGCCATGACATTAGATGCCGTGCCACTGGGCGAACAACCCACTAGAATGATCCCGGCAGCCACTTCAGGTGCCAACCCACTTATTTTTGCCAAGCCAAAACCTACCAATGGCATGATGGTAAATTGAAGACCAATTCCCAGGATAACCGATTTGGGACTTTTCGCTACTGCGGCAAAATCCCTCCAACTCAAGGTAGCGCCCATTCCAAACATAATGAGCTGTATCAAGGGATTGATCAAGCCCGTTAAGGTAAATCCTGCTACTTCCTGAAATGGTTTTGGAAAAAACATAGCTAAGGTTACCACACCTAGGATGGCAATAGGGAAGCTATAGGGTATTAATGCAGCGCGATATCGAAACCCAAGAGCGAGGGTCCACCAAAACAGCACCATGCAAATTCCAGCAACTCCATACCCATCCGTCCACAAAAAAGGAATACTGAGAAGCGCTAGAAT
>CAJBER010000098.1 GCA_903952135.1 uncultured Algoriphagus sp. | reverse complement strand
AGCGGATGGCTCTCGTGCTTCTTCTCAGAAATATATATTTATTATTATTATTATTGCTACTTAAGTTATAATACGAAGCAAAGCTTCTCTTGGAAAGTTCCCTTTGAGTCCATTAAGACGGAAAGTAACACCGTCCTTAAAAACTTGTTTTACTGTGTACACTTCTTCAGACCAAAGCTTTCCCACAAGTATTGCTTTGTGTACTATTTTTTTGGAAACATCCTTTGTTAATTGATAAGGTAAATGGCGGCTAAAGGGAGCAGCGACACGCACACGATCTCCTTTTTCTAAAAGGGGCATCCTACGAATTTGAAACTTCCTTTTCTCTGCCTTTGTAATCATCAAATCCTCATATTCCTTATGTTTTTCTGGGCTAGTCTCATTATACAAAATGTCCGGTGTTTCAAGTGTGGTACGGTTCTTACTAGTACGGTTTAAGGCTTCTATAAAAGGAAGGAATTGACTCCATATATCAGTTTTTTTTTTACCCATTAGACTGTACAGTTGTAATTTACAAGTGCGAACTGTCACCTCCGCAAGCGAGTTTCCCTCAGGGTTTGAACCGCGAGTGGTTACTCCTCGTACATTAATACTATCAAGGAAAGCTTTGAATGCCCGACTCGTGAACGAGCTACCTTTATCTGTTAATATCCTTTTGGGTTTTCTTCCGTCATTTACAGCCAGAACCGACTTGAAAGCACGTATTGTTTCCTCGGTACTATCTGTTTTCATAGGCCTTAACCAGAGGTATTTAGAGTGGTTATCTATAATGACAAGTACTTTGGTATAGGATCCAACGCTCTCATCTTTCACCATACTGAACGCATCTAGCTGCCATAACGCATCCGGACGAGGAGCCACTATATAGTCTGTATGTGAGGCTTTGAGAATCGGCTGGGATCTTTGCCATTCAACATTCTTTTTCATCCATAGGAACACTTTTCTCCTGGGAAGTCCTATATAAAGTTTAGAAACAATGTTAAAGGTTCTCTCTCTTCCACTAACGCTTGGAATTTCCCCCCAAATTTTTGGCATCTCTCGTTCTATCATCCGATCAACGTCTTTATAATAAATGATTCTTCGTCCATCTATATAGGGCTTACCCTCCTTAAAAGATATTAAACTCGCATATTTACTGTCCTTAATTTTATTCTCGTCCCATTTTACATGATTCAGGTCTTTGAGAGTAAAAGCCTCTGTTTTATCTCTCTGCGCACCTCCCTTCTGCTTGATATCCGTACGTACGTTGGTTATTATTGGCATCATGGATTCGAAAGGTTTGTATATTGTGATTATCTCTGTGTTTGATTTAGCAATATTTTTTTCTTGGCCTATTGTACATAAATAAGACATTCCGTCCACAAAAAAGGAAAATTTTAATGGCCCCTCCTCAATTAGATGATAATAAACATTCATTTACATATTTATCATATGATAATACTACAGGAGAAGTAGAAAAGAACTTGAACAAGAGGGAGCTGGAACTTACACCTACCAAGGTTAGGCTGGATACTCGAGGGGGTAAGAAGCCAGCAGCGGGTCTGGGTAAAACAGCATTATCTGGGCCGCCTACCGACCTTGTAGTTGAGGAGAGGCTTAATCGTTTTATTACCTATATGGATTTGCTTGAAATTTTTGCGACTAGACAGAAAGAGAGCTTCAAGAGGTCCGAATTTGACAAGGCATTCCCTCAGAAGAAGAATTATGCGGAAGTTGGAAAAATATTCATGACCTTCGGTAAATGGAACAAAGGAGATTTTTCTGTTGAAAAATGCCTGCAACTGAAATACGGTGATTCGTGGAGCAAAGTCCAAAGTGAGAGTTTCATTCTGTCGTTTCACCGGACTTACGAAAAAGACGGGGAAATACAAGATTGTTTTCGGTATGCTATTTTTGATGGGTCTTACGATTTGGGTGTTGAGGAATATATCAAGATCGCCCCGAAAATTCCCACTGAATGGAGGACTGCTTGTCAAATGGTTAATGATAAAAACAGACCCCTTCGTCTTTATATGGATGTAGAGAGTTACCAGTATGCGGTGGCCAATGAAGAAACCCGTCTGGAGACCAGCAATGCATTCATTCAGCATTTACGTGATTTCCTTGAAGATAAGGTGATAAAGGTTCTTTTATCCGCTGGTGAAATAGGAGGTGATAAAAAGCTTGAGGATTTTGTGAGGATGGAAACTGGGTGTCGCTACACTTACGCTGATAAGTCTGAGTATAAGGATTCCTTTCACATTATGTTCCCTTCGATTTACTTCGATGATCTGGCTACACTTAAAGCTTTTATGGATGGGTACCTGATTCCAGCAGCACAATCAGAGCAGAATTCTTCATGGGGGATGACGGATAAAATAAAAGATGGTGTCAAAGAAAGGAAATCTGTTATTGATGAAGGCGTCTACACCCCTAACCGCAACTTCCGTCTTTTGGGAATGTGCAAGCATGGCTCCCTTGTACCTCTGGTTTCTATGGTAAAGGGCGATAATGATATACGTGGTCGAATGATATTGCTCTCTCCCCCGGAAGGTTCTCTTGTGATTGATCGCAAAACCTTGGAGTTGAAGTGTGGGTTAAAAGGTATAGCCGGGACCTCCTCATCTTCAAACCACGGGCCGCCTAGATCACTAGTACCCGCAGCAGGTAAACAGCGGCCTCAGAATGCATCTGGCCTATGTGAGCTACCTGGCCCTGTTTGCGGTGCCATTAATTATATGAACTCATTTCCTTCCCATGTGAAATGGGGTTGGGAAGAGAGCTCTGGAGGAAGAGGTATTAACCTTTTTGCACTGAATTTTGGGGGGACTTGCCTTTTTAATAAAACATTCTCACATCAAGGGCAGGAAAAACATTCTACATTCTGGTTTCCTAAGGATAATCCAAAGGCGACCATCGTCAAATGTTATTCTCACGGTGAAGCTGTTGGTAGTCTCCCCTGGGAGGTATATTATTATCTTCAAGTCAATACTAGCATGGAAAAGTTTTCTCGGGAGACTCAAATAGCAATATCCATGGTTCAGGGTCAGTTGGGAGAGATCTTCACGGGTTTCGATGCTTCGTTCTCCAGGAAACCTCTTGTAATTTTTCAATCAGCCTCTTATTACCTAGTACTTGAAGACAAAAGTTCCTTCCTTGTCCTTAAGAAGGACACGCGGAGTAATAAGGACACTATTATGATGTTACTGGAAGGGGGAGAAGAAAATGAAGAGGATAGTGATGAGCAAGAAGAAGAGAAAGACAAGCTTGCGAAAAAAAAAGGAAAAGATAAGAAAAAGGGGTCAGGGGGGGAAGAAAACAAGTTTCAAGGCTCTGGTGTTTTTCTTACGGCTAAGCGAATTGGTGATACAGAGGTATTCGTTCCGTCGGAATCGTTTTTACTGCAATGCGTCCAGAACAGTTTTAGTGGGGGCCTGGGTAATAACTTCAAAAAGTCAGTATCTCCGACGTGGGAATTTTTCTTCTATTACATTAAGAAGAAGGGAATTAGGAAGAGAATCGATGGTCATTTATGCGAACCCATACAAGTTATTCCTCACGGACCTTTTGAAAAACCAATTTGTTATCGCTCAGTTCTGGAAGTGACGGTTACTAAAGTGAGCTATGATGGGGAGCCTGAGGTGACTGTAGAAACGGAATGCAGCGGCGAGGATATTGTTTTGATGACGGATCGATATATCGAGCGAATCATAACTGAATATGCCCCTCTTGCAGTACAAGACGATTTCCATTACAGTGATGGAAGCAAGGGCCTTTCCCAGTACATAAAACGATTTCAAAATCATCCGGACTTTCCGCTTTTGCGTCGAGATTTCAATAAAATTGGATTCACGAATGGCATCTTCGACTCGATTCAACAGGTTTTTATCTCTTTTAACTCACCCAGCTATAACGGTGAATGGGAGACCATTTTACCCGCAAAATGCTATCCTATCCCTTTCAAGGATGAAATGAATACCGATAGTGCACATACTCCATTGTGGGATAGTATCTACAAGAACCAGTTTCCCGATGAGCTTGATGAAGAGGGGAATTATAAGGAGTTGCCGTATGAGGATTTCGTAAAGCAGAAATATCCCACCCAGGTGTATATTGAAGCTCATCTCGGCCGTTGTCTCTACCCTGTGCTCAAGAAGGTTTTAAAAGGTAATGATACCGTGGCTGTCCCTTACCAGGATAACAAGCAAGGTTTCATGATCCTTCGAGGCCAACCGGGTACTGGGAAAACAGTCCTTTTTAGGTGCGTCTCAATGATGCTGCCCATGGATGCTGTGGGGAAGTTGGATACAAGCGTTCAAGATAACTTTATGATGGAGGAGTGGCCAAATAAACATTTGATCATCGCGTATGACATGCCTGATGGAAAATCTGCAAAGGGTAAAAATTTCTTCCAGAAACAGTTCACTGGAAAGCTTTTTAATGATTTAGCAGACAGGAACATGGTCGTGGTGAATAGGAAAGGTCTGAAGAACACTTCCGAGTACATTCCAGCCTGCTTGCTATTCGGTACTAACGACTCCTATGGGTGGTCAGATGGGGGGACTTCGCGAAGGATTCATCAGTTCTTTTTTCACAACGTCATACCGGATGAAGTAAAGGATGCTAATTTAGAAAATAAAATTGTTAATGAGGAACTGGCAATAGTTCAACTTCGCCTTATTCGTAATTACCGCAAGATCTTCCTTGATGAGTTTAAGGACCTTGTTTTTGACACCTTTCCAGTCAGAATGCTTCAGCCTCCCCCCATTCAAAAGAAAGAGATCCTTACCAAGGTAAAGGAGACAGTTTACAACTGTCTCAACGAGAGGTTTGAGTATAGGCCAGGCGCTATAACATTCTATGAAGAATTCAGGGACGCTTTAAAAGAATTTGTCGAAGCCTCAACATTTTCTCAATATCCAGATAGAGGCGGGTTCTTGACGAAGGAAGACGTACAGGACTATGTTCAAATGGTCGCCTATTACAGAGATAGCAACGGTAATAATTTCTCAAAAAGTCTCAGCCTATTGCAGGGAATGTGCCCTATCTGTTCTAGCCCTGACTTTACTCAAGCCGAAGGAGAGGAGCAACAAAATGGTGTGGATCGCCCCCAGAACTACTATCCTCGGTTTTTCCTTATGTCTGGATGCAACAAGCTCAAGCTTCATAAGGGTGATAGTAAGGCGAAGGCTATTAGTCGCCGCGTATTAAATGAAAGAGGATCAAAGTCTACATCTCAATATACTGAATACGATATTTATTTTATTAATATGGTGCCTAAGGAGGTGGTTAAGGAAGAGCGTCGTACTAATGTTAATCTATTCTCTACTCCTGTTTAGTGAATACAGTTCCGTAATGACTAGCAGTATGAATTCCTTCATTCTTATGTCCTAGAATTCTACTTTTAAAGTGATGGAAGTCTTGACAGTTGGGTAGATAATTCAATTTTTCTTTTCTTTCCCATATTAGATTAGGGTATAGATCTCTTATGGTTTGGGCTGAGGTATCGGTTTCTTGAGTAATAACTTCTCTTATTATTTTATTGTACTGTTTTTCATTTTGCTTAGTTCTTTTATCTTGTATGATTGCATTGATGTACTGTAAGCCCCTGTTTATTTTATCAAAAGGGGCGAGGATTGGAATCTCGTATTGGAATTCAAAATCATGGGTCTTTCTTTTTTTACTAAGGTGTTGACATTTGGCTTTGTATGGATCACCCTCTACGGGAAGAATCTTGAACTCCTGTTCTTGATATATCTCTTGAGGTCTTCTTCCTGTTAAAACGAATAAACTAGATGCTATTTCATGGGCTCTAGCCTTTTCGATATTTTCGACTTGTCGAATTTGCCTGCTTTTGCCTTTGCATTGTAACTCGCCGGCTTTTAAGCCATTGTCAAGCATAGCTATCGCGCTTTCAATGATTTCATCAGAAGTTCTTTTCAGTTCCCTTTGGGCTGAACCACTTTCGATCTGTTTCTTATTGTTCGCATTTGCTGAACTACGGACTTTCTTGCGTATATTCTCTGGGGGATGAAATGCAAGTAGCCATAGTGGCAATACCTGTATTTCAAATAGACTATCATCGAGCCACTTGAATCCTGTAAAACTTATTCCATCTCCTGCTTTATTTGAATAACGTTTACACACTTCAATTTGTTGGTGAATTGGCATGGTCCTGTACTCTTCAATTTTTTGAGTAGCATACATCTTCTGATCGTTACTTTCTACTTCCGTCGTATCCTCAAGGGCTATGTAAAGGGAATCAATCAAAACGTTGAAATGCTCATGACGATGACCGTCTTCTTTTAGGCGACGCCTAATCCTTGAGATGATTGTAACAAACGAGGGGTCGGCTATTTCACATTTCATCTTCAATTCAAGTGCATACTTCATAGAAATATCAGCTTCCTTGTAGCCAGTAATGATATTATAGATACTTGTTTCAAAATCGATTTTATTGGTTTTACTATTTTTTTTTAAAAAAAGGTCCATTGTTTTTACTATTAACGATTAAAAAAAAAGAGTGTTTATTTACGATAAGCTGATTTGGCTTTCTTTAAAACCTCAGAAAATTTAAGGCCTGGGTTTGCTTTTTTTGTTTCCATCACAATTCTCATCCACATATTTGGTTGTTTTGTTGATTTAGACATATTTTTACTTTTATT
>CAJBER010000097.1 GCA_903952135.1 uncultured Algoriphagus sp. | reverse complement strand
TTGACCAAACGCACCTAGAGAAGGCCGACTTTCGAGATGCCCTCCACTACCGCATCGTTCCAGAGAATAATTTTCTGAAGGGCGCACGGTTTGACTTGTCCGGTTTGCCCGGACTACTCACCTCTTACGGAATTCGAGTCGATTGACCCCGAACTCTTCCTATTTCTTGAAATAGCTGTCTCGGATGGCCTTGAATTCAGAACCTTCCTTCCATCCCGGCCATTTAGTTGAGTTGGCTAGATTCCGACCTACTTCATACAACAACTGTACATCGTCCACTGCACCATCTAGGTTCCATCGCTTTGGATCGTAGGCATCCGCTGGCTTGTGGTAGTACTGGGCCACATATTCCTCCTGAAGCTGCTTTCCATACTCCTTTCCTTTCTCCACATGGTCTATTCCAGTTCCAATATACAGGGCTGGAATTCCTATTTTGGCAAAATTGAAATGGTCAGATCGAAAATAATAGCCCACTAAAGGATTGGGTTCAGGGGCAGCATACCGTCCCAATTTTTTGAGTTCCTCGTCCAATAAATCCTCCATTTCGGATTGCCCTACTCCAATAACGGAAACATCTTTCATCTTTCCATAAGGATTGACACCGTCCATATTGATGTTGGCTACCGTCTTTTCCTTGGGATAAATCGGCTGCTTCGCATAATACGCCGAGCCCCACAATCCTTGTTCCTCTGCAGTCACGGACAAAAATACCACCGTTCGATCGGGCTGCTCGTCTGTCTTGAATGCTTTCGCCAAAGCCAACAGGGCAGCTGTCCCAGAGGCATTATCCAGCGCTCCATTGTAGATGCTATCACCCGTTTCATCAGGCTTGCCTATGCCAATATGATCCCAGTGAGCCGTGTAGATAATCACTTCCTCGGGTGCGGTTTTTCCTGTGATTTTGGCTATTACGTTTTTGGTCACATTGTAGGTAGGTTCCACAGTAAGACTGGTGCTGAGACTCATCCCAGTTGAAAATCCTTGAAAATCGGGCTTTCTCGCATTTTGCAATAGCTCAGATTCATTCTTTCCCATCTTTTCAAACAACTGCTTGGCAAAGGGCAGGGTAATCCATCCTTCAAATCCTAATTTATACTTCTCTTGCCCTCTATCGTCAAGGTAGAGTTTGGATGCCTTCCAGCTGTTCTGTATGTTATTAAATCCATAGCCGGTGGGAATCGTATTGTGCACAATCAAGCAACCCAATGCTCCTTGGCGTGCAGCCTCCTCGTATTTGTAAGTCCATCGACCGTAATAGGTCATCGTATTTCCTTTAAAAAATGTAGAATCTTCGGAACCAAAACCAGGATCATTGATGAGCACGACCACTATTTTGCCCTTTACATCCAAATTTTTGTAATCGTCCCATCCATATTCGGGGGCCACAATGCCAAAGCCTGCAAAAACCACTTCCGCATCCTGAATACGAACTACGGAATCCGTACGCTGGGTCCAAATCACAAAATCCTTCAACCCTTCTCCCACTACAGAACCTTGTGCACTGGTAAACTCCATGGATTGTTCGGGATAAGTGATGATGGAGACCATGGGTACCTCTTGAAAATAAGAATTTCCATTGCCCGGCTCAAGCCCCATTTCCTTGAATTTACTTTCCAAAAAGGATGTAGTGAGCTCCTCTCCTTTGGTAAAAGGCATGCGCCCCATAAATTCATCGGAGGAAAGGGTGATCAAATTGGGTTCAAGATCAGCTACCTGGAATTGATAGATTTTAGATTTATCGCCACAGGCTATCAAAAAGCCAGCAAGTAGTGTCAATAGAAGAAGATTTTTCATAGTTAAAATCAAGAATTAGCATGGAACCAAACCCTAAGGTAAAACATTTACCGCTTGATTTTCGGATCACTAGATCCAATTTGTATGCATCCTATTGCATTGCCTGAATTTTGGCGTAACTTTGTGTCCGGCGGCACGACCAGCTCCTGCTGAATCCCCCAGGTCCGGAAGGAAGCAAGGGTAGGCGGTCGTAGCGGTGCGATGCCGCCTCTTTTTTTTCAGGTAGCTCAAATTCCACCCCCTCATTCGCTACCTTATCCTAATTTATCTTCTAACTTTGTCTATCGACCTTAGCATCTACTTCTGCTATGGTGAACTGCTTTTTATAACCAAAACCCATTGACATGAAATTCTTTATCGATACCGCCAATCTTGACGAAATCCGCGAAGCACATGACCTAGGTGTATTGGATGGTGTGACCACCAATCCCTCCCTCATGGCCAAAGAAGGAATCACCGGAGAAGCAAATATCAAAGCACACTACAAGGCCATCTGCGACATTGTAGAAGACAAAGTAAGTGCCGAAGTGATTGCTACGGACTACGAAGGAATGGTCCGAGAAGGAAAAGAATTGGCCAAGTTGGATGATAAAATCGTGGTGAAGATTCCCATGATCCGAGATGGAGTAAAGGCCATTCGTTATTTCCACAGTGAAGGAATCCGTACCAATTGTACGCTGATCTTCTCTTCAGGTCAAGCACTTTTGGCAGCCAAAGCCGGCGCATCGTACGTTTCTCCCTTTATCGGTCGCCTAGATGATATTGCATTTGATGGACTAGACTTGATCGGTCAAATCGTCCACATCTATCAAAATTATGGCTACGAGACTGAAGTGCTCGCAGCATCGGTACGCCATACCATGCACCTGATCAAATGTGCAGAATTGGGTGCTGATGTAGTTACTTGCCCGCTCAAAGTAATTACAGGCTTATTGAAGCATCCACTTACCGATTCAGGCTTGGCTCAGTTTCTTGCTGACCACGCCAAAGCTGCAGGCAAATAAGTCAATTCCAAGATTCACCACCACCAACTAGGGGACATGTACATCATCAAGGTTAAAGGAAAAGCTAAAATTCCCGACTACATTCAGGTTCGGGATGAAAATTTCGTGCTTGTAGCCTACTTCAGAGCGGACCGCCCCATGAAAAGTGTGGAGAAATTTGGTTTGGAAGGCAAGGAAGAACAACTCGAAGAATTAATCAAATCCCTCCCTTTTGGGAAACTTCAAAAACTAGAACTCTAAATCCATGGATTTCAGTACGCTCCCTGTGTTGTCCATGACACAGGCCACCATCTTCCAAGGAGAAAATCCCGTCCTCAGTGAGGTCAATTTTTCTGTGGAGCAACATGAATTTGTATTTCTAATCGGTAGAACCGGAAGTGGGAAAAGCTCCTTGCTAAAAACACTCTACGCTGACCTACCGCTGCAAACAGGTCTAGCTGAGGTAGTAGGTTACTCCCTTTCTCCAATCAAAAACAAAGAGGTTCCATTTCTCCGAAGAAAAATCGGAATCATCTTTCAGGATTTTCAGCTTTTCACCGACCGATCCGTGCATGACAATCTGGAGTTTGTCTTGAAAGCAACAGGTTGGACGGACCCTCTTTTGATCAAGGAACGAATTGGAGATGTTCTGCTCCAAGTGGGTCTTTTGGAAGCCCTTAATAAAATGCCACACCAGCTTTCTGGTGGAGAGCAGCAGCGCGTCGTCATTGCTAGATCCCTGCTCAACAATCCTTCGATTCTGCTTGCAGATGAGCCTACGGGAAACTTAGATCCAGATGTGGCAGATGGTATCTTCAAACTTTTTCAAGACATCAACAAAAAGGGAACTGCCATCCTGATGGCTACGCACAACCACGACTTGCTTCGCAAATACCCCTACCGTGTGTTGAAATGCGAAAAAGGAAAGCTCCTCGATAGCACGGTGGATGAGGTATCGTTTGGCTCAGCACAATAGCGCACCATCAGATAGTTTGCTAACAAAAAATGCCGACACATCGAAAGACATGTCGGCATTTTTTGATTGGGATGAATCTTAGTTGGCCTTCCCTACATTTTCTTTTGCTTGGTTGAAGTTAGGCTCTATAGCAAGTGCCTCAGTAAAGGCTGCTTTGGCTTCAGCTTTTGAATTTTGATCTAAAAACACCAACCCTTTTAGGTTCAATGCGGCAGCTTTCATATCCACTTGCTGTGTCTCTGTATCAGAGATTGCAAAGCCGATTTTTTCATCTGCTTTGGCTACTTTCATGAGCATGGTCAAGGAATTCATCGCCTCAGCATAGCGCTTCATGGAGTACTGCAAGTAGGCAGATTTGTACAAACTATAGTTGTCTCCAGTCAACAAGTGTAAACTTTCATAGTAAGGCAATGCACGATCAAAGGCACCCAGCTGCTCCAAGGCATAGGAAGCGATTTCCAAAGCACCTACGTTTTTATCGTTGAGCTTCAAGATATCCATGGCTACCAATGCCGAAGACGCGTATTGACCAGACTCAAAGTACAAGCTACCCAATGCCTCCATAAAGCGCATGTCTTCTGGATTTCGGATAATCAAGGTGTAGAGTTTATCCTTTGCTACTTCCAAATCGTTGTAGCGAAGTGCTGCCTGGTAGGCCATCTGGTCCACCATATTCAATGCACTTTTTACTTTAGGGTCAAACTTGGGAATGGAATCAGTAGCTGTTTGTGCCAAACTGGCACCAATACTTAGGATAAATAAGGAAACGAAAGCGACAATTTTCAACATAAGTAAACGAATAGTTAAGGTTTTTGAATAGGGTAAAGTCCTTTTTCTTGGGCGATTTGAAGCATCAGCAGTCGAGCCTCAGCAGGATTATTTTGGATTCGCCCCTCCAATATAGCTTCTTTGATTTCTTCTTTTATATCTCCGATGATTTTTGACGGAGAAATTCCGAAAGTCTCCATGATTTCCTCCCCACTTACAGGAGGCTGAAAGTTGCGTACCTGATCTTTTTCCTCTACTTGTTTGAGCTTCTGCTCCACACGATCAAAATTCTCCAGGTACTTCTGAACTTTCTTATTGTTTTTGGAAGTGATGTCCGCCCGACACAAGGCCATCAGGTCATCGATGTCATCTCCTGCATCAAATAGCAATCTTCGCAAAGCCGAGTCCGTTACCTCATCCTTGACCAATGCGATCGGACGAAGGTGAAGACGAACCAGTTTCTGCACGTACTTCATACGCTCATCCATTGGAAGTTTCAGGCGCTTAAAAATCCCGGGCGTCATTCGTGCGCCTTTGTCCTCGTGTCCATGAAAGGTCCAGCCTATCTTCGGATGAAAGCGCTTGGTAGCCGGCTTGGCGATGTCGTGCAGAATGGCAGCCCAGCGAAGCCAAAGATTACCTGTAGCTAGACATAGATTGTCTAACACCTGAAGGGTATGGTAAAAATTATCCTTATGGGATTTGTCATCCACCGAATCTACTCCTTGGAGCTCCACCATTTCTGGGAAAAACTCATGCAAAAGCTTAGATGCAAACAGAAGTTTAAACCCGTAGGAAGGCTTGGGGCAGAGAATGATTTTATTGAGCTCGTCAATAATTCGCTCTGCAGAGATAATTTGAAGTCGAGGAGCGTAGGTAGTTAAAGCAAAAAAGGTTTCAGACTCGATGTCAAAATCCAATTGAGCAGCAAACCGTACCCCACGCATCATCCGAAGTGGATCATCCGAAAAAGTGATCCCCGGTTCCAGAGGAGTTTTGATGCGCTTGGCTTTGATATCCTTGATCCCGTCAAATGGATCAATCAGTTCGCCGTAGTTTTCTGGATTGAGGGAAATGGCCATTGCATTGATTGTGAAATCTCTGCGTTCCAAATCCTCCTGCAAGGTGCCATCTTCTACCAGCGGCTTTCGCGAATCTTGACGGTAGGATTCTTTTCGAGCACCCACAAACTCCAGTTCCCAGTCGTCCAACTTGAGCATGGCCGTACCGAAATTCTTGAATACAGAAAGGGGTACATGGAATTCAAAGGTCTTCGCAACCTCCTGTGCCAAGTGAATTCCAGACCCCACACAGGTAAAGTCAATGTCTTTACTTGGCCGGCCCAGAATCAAATCCCGCACATAGCCTCCCACTACGTAAGTCTCCAATCCTTCTTTCGCAGCCACTTGAGCGACCCGAGCAAAAATTGGATGTGAGGCTAGCTTTTCGCTCAAATTCATCCTTTCCTAATTTTTACTTCACCCTCAGGCCCTAAAAACAACTCCTTGGTACCACTGTGAAAGAGAGGAAACAGGAGATTAGTCTGTACGTCAGCCTTCACGTCCTTCTCTTCTGTAAACAAAACAGGATGTGCGATTTGAAACAAGAGTTTATTCCAGTTGGGCTCTCGGATAAGAGAAAACCGAACAAGTCCATTCACCACTGCACCTTTGGGTAGGAGCGGATTTACAGGACTTTGGTAAATAGTAGGTTTGGATGCGAAATCGACGATATCCAAGGAAACTTCTGAAAAGGCAACGCAAAGCGTACGAATTTGAAATAAATCAAAAAGCAAGTAAATACCTTCTTGCACTATCTCTTTCTCGGCAAGCGTCCCCTTTCGCAAACAAAAAATCTTCCCAATTCCCTCTTGGAGGTATACTTTCCCTTTTTCTTTCAGTGGGCTCAGGATAGCAGCATGATCTAACATGCTGCAAAAATAAACAGATTATCTGGCTAGACTACCAAATTGAAAAATCATTACCCTCAGGATAGTGAAGATGGAAAGGTTTAGGGAAACATTTCTAAGCATTCAAAATACTCCAAAAAACAAAAAAGGATAGCATCAGCTATCCTTTTCTAAAAGAATTATGGTAGGATTTAACCTCTCAACCAGTTGATGAAAGTTTGGTATCCGACTCCGATTTCACGGGCAAAAGCAGCTTTGGTCTTTTTACCTGCTGCCTCAACTTTTTTCCATTCTTCCAAGATTTTACTTTTTTCACCGTCAGAAAATGATCTACGCTTTCCTTCGGATTTGGATGCAGAACCTCCATTCAAGGATGCGATCAACTCATTCATGTCAGCTAGGAATTTGCTGTCTGTAAGAAACAAGCCTGCAGCTTCTAGTTTTTTAATCACTCCATCCTTAGGGTTTACTGGAGTCACGGCAATACCTCTGGATGCAGCTTCGTGAAGGTCAATTTTCTTGCCATCAGCAGTTACATACACAAACCCATCAGATTTCTTTAAATCTACAATGGACTCTTTAATTAGTTCTCTCATATTTTTTGTTTGTTTTATAGTTTAAAAATGACTCGCAATATAGTGCTGAAAATAGTTGTATCCAAAAATAAAAATGAAATTTTTAACAATAAATAAGATATATGAATTCAAAAATAGGATTAGCGGATTAAAAACAATTTAAACAACCGTCTTTCATAACCGAAAATCGTGTTTTCATTATGGGTTTAACTACAAAACCATAAATAAGGTTAGGATTCACCTCAATTCTATTTTTAAACAACTAGGTGATTGAAGGATTGACAAAATGAAGTTTTTGATTGAGACCGAACGCCCAAAGCTTGAATTAACAGCTATATTCTAACTAAAATGCAATGAAATGAATAGCACCCGAACAACAACAGCGCTGGATGTAACGGTCCAGGCTCAAATCTTGAAGTTGTTAAGTGACCTACAAAAAGAATTTAAAATGGCAATGATTTTGATAACCCATG
>CAJBER010000096.1 GCA_903952135.1 uncultured Algoriphagus sp. | reverse complement strand
GTATGGTTTTGGAAGTCATGCTTAATTGTTGTTTTGGATAGGAATTAGTTGTTCACTACTAAACCACTACGCTTCAATAGGGCATCTGGTTTTGGTTCCCGTCCACGAAATCGTGCATACAAAAGGGATGGATGCTCAGTTCCTCCAGCAGAAAGAACGTTTTTTTCAAAGGAAACAGCAGTATACGAATCGAAAACACCTTTTTCTTGGAACAATTCAAAGGCATCTGCGTCCAAGACTTCGGCCCATTTGTAACTGTAATACCCTGAAGCATAACCCCCTTGGAATATGTGTGAAAAGCTGGTGCTAATTCGCGTATTTTCTACGCTTGGAAGTAGTTCGGTAGCCTTCAGTATCTCCTTTTCAAAAGTTTTGATGTCCTCGATTTGACTTGGGTCTTGGCTATGATAGGCCATATCCAATAAGGCAAAACTCAATTGGCGTAGCGTCATGTAGCCTTGCTGAAAATTGGCGGCTTTCTTGATTTTTTCAACCAATTCGGATGGGATAGGTTCCCCAGTTTGGTAATGCCGTGCAAACAGATCCAAGCATTCTTTTTCATAGCACCAGTTCTCAAAAATTTGAGAGGGGAGTTCCACAAAATCCCAGAACACGCTCGTGCCAGATAGGCTTTCGTATACCCCTCGAGCCAACATGCCGTGTAAGGCATGTCCAAACTCATGGAAAAGCGTTGTTACCTCATTGAAGGTCAATAAACTCGGGCTCGTCTTGGTCGGCTTGGTAAAATTACAAACAATGGAAACGTGTGGTCGGTGATCGATTCCGTTCTCCTGAAATTGACCTCGATAGGAAGTCATCCAGGCTCCATTTCTTTTCCCAGGTCTTGGGAAGAAATCTGCATAAAACACAGATAAAAACCGATTCTCGCGGTCGTAGACCTCATAAGCAGTTACCTCAGGATGGTATACAGGAATCTCTGGATTGGGCACAAAGCGAAGTCCAAACAAGCGCGAGGCAGTGGCAAAGACTCCCGAAATCACATTTTCCAAACTGAAGTAAGGACGAAGTTCCTCCTCGTCAAATGCATACTTTTCCTTTTTGAGTAATTCGGAATAGTAAGCAAAATCCCATTTTTCCAACTCTTCCAATTGGTCCAACTTCAAGGCTAGTGCTGCCACTTCTTGCACATCAAGAATGGCTTTGGGTTTGGCTTTTTCCAAAAGGGAATGCAAAAACTCGAATACGGTCCCTGGACTTTTAGCCATCCGCTCTTCCAAGGTGAAGTGTGCATGACTTTCGTAGCCTAGAAGGTGTGCTCGTCGGTATCGTAAAGTCACCAGTTGCTTGATGATTTCTTGGTTGTCTAGTTCGTCTCCCTTTGCGCATTTGGTGTTGAATGCCATAAACAAGGTCTTTCTTAAGTCTCTGTTTTTGGCATAGGTCATCACGGGGATGTAAGAGGGATAATCCAAGGAAAATGCCCAACTACCAGCATGCCCCTTTTCTTCCGCAAGTTGTGCTGCCGCCTCTAGCGCTCCAGAAGGGAGACCTTCCAAGTCACTTTTTTGATCTACCAAGTGCAGAAATCGGTTGGTTTCTGCGAGCACATGCTCCCCAAATTGTAAACTCAATTGTGAAAGTTCTTGGTCTATTTTTCGCAGGGTCTCTGCATCTGCTGCCCCCAATTGGGCTCCATTGCGTACAAAGGATTTGTAGGTTTTTTCCAATAGGGTGGATTGTTCCGCGGAAAGCGATAGGCTTTCTTTCTGTTCGTATACCTGGGCAATGCGCTGAAATAGTTCCTGATCCAACAACACATCGTTGGCATGTGCTGTCAGTAGTGGTGAGATCTCTCGAGCAAGACCTTGCAATTCGGCATTTGTTTCGGCTGAATTGAGGTTAAAAAATAGTGCTGAAAGGATTCCCAGGTGCTTCCCGCTTTTTTCTAATGCCTCTACCGTATTTTCAAGGGTGGGGAGAGACTCCAACTTGATGGCTTCAATCTCCTTTTTGGCATCTTCAATAGCCGCGATAAATGCGGGTTGAAAATGAGCCGTTGTAATCTCTGGAAAAGGTGCTGTGTTGAAGGGTCCGGTAAACGAGGAAAGTAGCGGGTTGCTCATGAAAGCGAATGGTAATGCGTTTCGGGTTACTAAAATACTGATGCAAAATTACCGATTTGCAGGGGATTTAAACTCGAATATTCTTTCAAATTCCATATCCGATCTTATAAAAAATAAAGGCCAGGAAAACCCTGGCCTTTGAATCAATTAGTGGAAGTCACAAGTCATGGATTCCATGCCGATAGGAGCCCCATCTGGAATATTGAGTACTTGCTGAGGAGTTAATTCTTCAGGAAGACTCAGGTAGGCATCAATCTTTTGCTTTAAGTAATCTCGATGCGCTTGCAAGAGGGTTGAGAATGAACCCGTGTTAGTACTTAGTAGGCGCAATTGATTTCGAACCAATGCACGAACAGTTTGCGATGCTCCTGCATTTTTCGACAAGGCAATCAAGTGATCTACCAATTTGGCTTCAGTCATTAGTTTGACTTCCACACCAAGGCCTTTTGGCATAGAATTACTAAATACTTGATTGCTCACCTTCTCCAACACCGTTTCTAAACCTGGCAAGGATTTATTTTGAAGTTCCTGTAAGTAAATTCGATTCGCTCTTCCAGCCTCAAAAAGGAAGGTGAATGTGGCGTCTACCACATTTTCTGCAGGAGCAATGGGATCAAACACGGGTCCTGTACGGGAAGGGAAGGTTTCACGGTTTTTGCCGTAGCCATAAGGTCGAGGGGGAATTAAAGCCAAAATCGAGGAAGGAATTTCCAATTGTTCCGTGCTGATGGAAAGCAAAAGTGCATCTAAGGCCTCTTTTTGACTCTTAGCAGGAATCCATTCGTGCGCAGTTTGGTTGTCTCCTTTGACTTTGTAGGTATAGTCCAGTCCACCGACCAACTTGCTGGTTGCCTCCAACTGGTAGCGGTGCATCAGGTAGAGGGGTACAAATACCTCTTCCAAGATGGCTTGGGGTTCACCTGCTTTTATAGCATTGAGTCCAAAGGTCTTCATTCGCTTTTGGCGCAAGTCCAAGAGGCGCTTAAGTTCATCCGAAGCAGACGCCCCATTGTCCCAAAGGTGGGAGCGAGGATGTACCCCGCTTGGATTTCTGGAATCTGAGTCGGTGATAAATTCATATCCTGCAGCGTAGGTCGCTTGCAGTGTTTTCTCTAAAAAATCTTCCTCAGTTTGGTTGGCTGCAGGCTGTCCATAGCCATAGGTGATGGCCCATTTGTCCCATTCCCCGATTTTCAGATCATAAGCATCTCCAAAATCCACCTTTCCATTTGCATCTAGGCTAATCAAAGGGTGCGGATAATCCATCACAGAGGAGCGTCCTGTAGCAGAGGTGGCATAGCTGTGTGCCAATCCGATGGTATGCCCGATCTCGTGCGCAGAAAGTTGCTTCAATCGAGTCAGTGCAAATTCCATCAACTTTGGATCTGCCTCATTTCCTTCTTCAAAGGGCTGCAAAAGGCCCTGAGCAATTAAGTAATCTTGTCGTACGCGAAGGGAACCTAGGGAAACTTGTCCCTTCAGGATTTCTCCAGTTCGTGGATCTTGAATGCTAGAACCGTAAGACCATCCTCTAGTGGAGCGGTGAATCCATTGAATTACATTGTAGCGTACATCATTTAAGTCCATTCCCTCGAGTGCAAGTTCTACTCGGAAGGCATTTTTGAATCCAGCGGCCTCAAAGGCCTGGGCCCACCAGTTGCCCCCTTCAATCAATGCACTGGCCACGGGTTCTGGAGTACCCCGATCTAGGTAGTATACGATGGGTTCCACTACCTCAGAGACTGCGGCTGTGGGGTCTTTTTTCTCAAGGCGATGTCTAGAGATAAATCGCTTCACTAAGGGTTGATCGATGGGAGTGGTGTAATCTTGATAACTAATAAAGAAATAGCCTGCACGCGGATCAAATTCGCGCGTAGCATACAGCGGAGGCAATTCAATAAAGGAATGTCTCATCCGCACAGTTACTGCATCAGGACTTGGGGTAACGGAACGTAAATTTGCTCCCGCACCCGTTCCAGTTAGCGTGATGGTCGCTTCCACCTCAGTGTTTTTAGGGAAGTTCTTGGTGCTAGGGTAATACAAGGCTGAGCGACTTGCATCAACTTTGTAATTGCCTTGCTTTGACCGCGCAAGCGTTTCACTCACTCCATGCACATCTTGTAGGTAAAAATTAGTAGCGTCTACCAGGTAGGTTGCTCCTTCGGTTTTCACCACCTCAAATCCCCATAGTGTAGATTCTGCAAAAGCATCTTGGATGGATTTGGCCTCGTAAGCATTTTTGGTGTAGGCTCGGTAGTCGTAGTTTTTGTGAACCATCAGGATTTTATTTCCTGCTTTTCGAAATTCAATCACTCGGGTTTCCCCCAATTGACCTCGATCGAGTCCAATATCATTGGATCCAATGCCTGAAGTCAAGGTATTCACATACAGCAATTCCTGGTTGAGGCTGTTGATTTCCAAGTAAATCTTTCCTTTTTCTTCGTCTAGGTAGAAAGGAACAAATCCTTCTTTCTTAGTCATTTTTGAAAAATCCTGAGCAGGAAGCCAGCCAAACTGAAGCAGGAGAAGGAGGAGAAGACCAATTTTTTTCATGGGATTGTATTTTTTTGTCAATTTATCAAAAAGGTTGGCGGGTATCCTACCACTCGTGAAAAAAATACTAAAGTGCATACCGAAGTACCAACACGGTATCAGTTTGTTTGGGGCCCATAATCTCCTGCATGCCCGAACTGATCACTTCTCGATCTACATAGCGAGTCTGTGCAATTCGGAGGTAGGCAGTGAGTTTGGGATGCATTCGGTACTGAACCAAAAGATACTGCCGGCTACCTTTTCCAGAAAATGCGGGAATAGCAAAGGCCCCTAGGGCATTGTGTTCGTAGGCATAGAGTCTGTTGTCAAAAGTTTCGGTATCAAAAAGTGCCATTCGAGCGGTTAATTTCCATTTTTCTCGTTTGAAGGAAATGTCTTGAAGCAGCATCCAACCCTGTGTATTCGCTTGATCCAGAATGACTTGATTCCAAAAAATCCGGGACTGGAAAGAGAATTCTGGAGAGACCCCTAGTTCCAGGTTTGCTTGCACTTGATTTTTCAAGATCGGTACTAGGGTGTAGTTTGGTGCAGTTGCCTCTTCGGTCGCCGCATTTCTCATTTTCCGTTCCTGCTTCATTTGAATTGAGGCATGTAGAATCTTTTCTGGTTGGTAACTCAGGCGTACCAGCCATTCCTGACCTTGGGAAGGAGCATACACCCGGAATTTGAGCCAGGGAAATCGAAAGAAGTCCACGTAGGCGTTGATTTTGACTTTTGAGGAAGGTTTGATTTGTATACCCAGGTAGGTGCCCTGTTCGTTGATGGGGCGAGTACCTTCTGCAAATGCGGTAGCATAGAAACTATGAAAGTGGCGGTCATAGTGCCTCCAGAGTAGGGAAAAATCAACTGTTTTGCTTAGGCTACTGACGAATCCCACCACGGTACCTTGACCTTGGCTGCTGGACCGAGCAGACTCTCCAAAGAAAGAAAAGTTCTTCCAGGACACATTAAAGTAGGCACTTCCCACCGTATTGCTGCGTCCTGAAAATTCAAATTGATTGTACCGATTTGGAGTTCGAATCCAGGGAATGCTTAACTGGGTATGCAAGGCATTGATTCCAGCCGACCATTTGCCAGATCTGGCTTGGTACTGGATGTTTGTTCCCAGGTTCGTTTCACGAAGTTGGTTTTTGGTGGAGAGTTCGCTTTGGCTGCGGTGTAGTCCTGTTTGAGAAAGGCTGGTCAGTTCTTGACTTGAATTTCCGACAGCATCTAATTGAGTTGCTAGCCGCCCATCTTTTCCAATAGATGAGAAAAGCAGGGTGCTCTGCCAGGATCCGAGTTGCCTCGTGATTCCAATGCCTCTAAAAAAGCCAGATTCCAGGCTTGCCGTGTAGGGGAGAATGCCCAAAGTACTTCTTCTCACTGTCGGAACAGTTTCAGCACCTTTACCAAAACTGAATCCTGCCCCAAAGACCAGTCCTTGACCAAAACTGGCTTGAAAATCCCCTAGGCTTAGGGTTTTCCATTTCCCTAGATTATAACGCGTATGGTGAAAGGAAGCAAAGTTAAACCCATAACGGCTGGTTTTTGGATCCCAGACCAGGGCTTCACCTGCATCTTTTTCGAGCAAAAAGCCTAGACTAAAATCCTTGGCATGTTGAATTCGAAAACGAAGAAATAGGTCATTCTGATCTCCAAGGTACCTGCTATTCGGATTCAATGTGCTGTCGTTTTGGAATCCTTTTCGTAATTCCAGGGTGCGCCGGTGTCTGAAGAGGAGGTAACTGTTTTCTTCGCTTCGTAGGCGTTCCAGAAAGGATTTGGGGCTTGATTTCTCGGTTTCTAGGGTAAGAAAAGGAAGGATGGTATCCAAGGTAGCACTGTCCCAATGGGGGAGGGATTGGAGTTCATACAAAGAGAGGAATTTCCCCGATTGGCTGCGGTGGTCTAGGAATGCCTGAATTTGTGGTGGCGAAAGCAGGTAGGTTCCTGCCAATTCCTCTCCGCTTACTCGGTTGATATCCAGTGGGTTTTGATAGAGTTCTGTAAGTAACTCGTAGAGGCCTTCGTAATCCACTTCCTCCTCTTGGACTGGGAAAAGCCGCTCCATCAATTGTTGGATATCCAATGGAATTGGTGTCCAATCTTGACCGAAAGTGGGAATGGAAAAAAGCAGGAGGAGTACTAAACTAAAGACTTGTTTCATGCCTTAGTGCTTTAAATACAGGGAGAGGTGATGGGTGCCTCCTAGTGCGGTAGTTTGGCCAAGAGCATAGTCTAGTCCATACTTTTTCTTCCGAAGCCCAAGGCCAAAATGTAGGGAATTGGGAGCGGAGTGGATACCAGTACGGAGGAAGATCCAGTTTTCGAGTTGGTATTGCAGCCCAAGTTTAAAGTGGGGTGGATGGTCCAGATGCTTTTCCAGTTCGCTGTGGATTTCAAGGTTTTTGGCAGGGAGGTAGGTGATGCCGACCGTGAGTAGGGTAGGAATGGGTTGGGAAGATTGCTTACTAACCTTGGCTTGGTTCAAATTGGATAGGTGTGCGCCAAAGAAAAATCTAGGACCAAGTTCTGCCAGTCCACCTAGAGAGAGCAATAGGGCATTGCCTGTACCAAATCCTTCGATATGGGTTTGAAACCAGGCTGCTTTTGCCCCGAAGCTCAGGATGCCTCGGGTAGTAGATAGGCCAAGTTCTAGTCGGTGTTGTTGAAAAAGTTCCCCGCCAAACCGGGCGATTCCAATTCCGAAGCTCCCACCTGGTTTTTTGAAAGCCAGGGAAAGGGCGGCAGTGCTTAATTCTTTGATGCTATAGCGTTGATCTAAAGAGACTCCTACTTCGAAGTTTTCAAGACGGTCTAGGGCACCGATATTGTTGAAGAGGCTCCAAGCATCTTGGTGGTATAATTTGACTGCTCCTAGGCCTTGAGATTTGGCTCCGAAGGCTTGGGTGGATAGGTCGATTTGGGCAGATGTAGGAAAAGGGAACATCAGCCAGAGGCAAAAAATTAGGCTAAACTTCATGAAAAAATAGATTAAAAAGTGATACTTAAATCTAATCGATTCCGTGGAGTATTCCAAGGAGAAGGATGAAATGAAAGTAAAGGCAAACTTCCTTATTACTGCGAAGATTTTGGATAAAAAAAGGTCTTTTGAAATTCCTGAAAATGCCTTCGATTTGATTTAAAAGCGTGCCGAATAATATTTTGAAAATTTTTCGCAATCGATTGTTTGAAGAGAAAAAAACATTTTATATTTTTCGGAGGTATTCATGAATTGAATATCTACAATAGGTTTAATAGGTTTGAGAGCAGGAAAAGGTCGGAATTATATTCCGGCCTTTTTTTTGTTATTTGTTGGAGAAATCTTTGTACTCGATGCGTTACTTACCCTTAAAAATGCGAGTTGTGTATGCCAGTTGAACAACTCCGAGCGCAATTGCAATTGGCCTTTCAAGGGGCACTTCCTGGTAAGGAGGCGCAACTGCTCATGGCTCCGCAGCCTATTGATCCCCGACGAATTGCTGCCAAGGTGCCTGAGGATCATCGGAAGAGTGGAGTTTTACTCTTGTTTTATCCAGATGCTTCTACTATCTATTTTCCCTTGATCAAGCGCCCCCAGTATCCTGGGGCTCATAGTGGGCAAGTGGCATTGCCTGGAGGAAAGGTGGAGGAGGGGGATCCGGATGTGGTATTTACTGCCCTTCGTGAGGCAGAGGAGGAAATCGGAATTGATGCGGGCAAGGTGGAGGTAATCGGCAGCCTAACCGAGTTATACATTCCAGTTAGTAATTTTTTGGTTTCGCCGATTGTGGGCTTTTTGGACCACAAACCTACCTTCGTTCCTGAGCAGCGGGAGGTTGCCAGGATCATTCCTACAGCCTTAAATCACTTGGTTCAGCCCGAGATCGTCAAACAGACCCCCATTTCACTAGGGGGAGGGAAGTATTTGGAAACTCCTTATTTTGACATTGCTGGGGAAGTGGTTTGGGGAGCGACGGCCATGATTTTGAGTGAACTCATTCAGGTATTGAAGCAAAAAGGATTGTAAGTGTTGGTCTTTTTGACAAATGTGGGTATTGTTGTAACAACTAATTAATAGCTATGGAGGAAAGTGCTAGTCCCTTATTAACCAATGATGCGGTAGTTTTTGGCCTGCTCATGGCCACCTTGGCTTTTATTTTTGCCTCTTCTTCGAGTAAGCATCCTTTTTGGGTGAAGTTTTACAGGTATGTACCTGCGGTGTTGCTCTGCTATTTTATTCCTGCAGTATACAATTCCCTGGGTTTGATTTCCGGTGAGTCTTCGAATTTGTACAAAGTTGCATCCCGTTACTTATTGCCTGCTTCCTTGGTACTTTTTACCATTAGTGTGGATTTGAAAGGTATCCTTCGCTTGGGACCCAAGGCCTTGATTCTATTCCTTACTGGTACTGTCGGTATCATTTTGGGTGGACCAGTATCCTTGCTTATAGTCGGATGGATTCAGCCTGGTTTGTATGCGGGTACAGGTCCAGATGAATTGTGGAGAGGATTGTCTACGATTGCCGGGAGTTGGATAGGGGGAGGGGCCAACCAAACTGCCATGTTGGAAGTCTTTGGTGCAAGTCCAGTCTTGTTTGGACAGATGATAGCCGTGGATGTGTTGGTGGCGAATTTCTGGATGGCCATTTTGTTGTATTGGGCAGCCAAACCAGAAAAAATTGATAAATTCTTAAAGGCTGATACCACGGCGATTTACGAACTGAGAGACCGAATTGCAAAGGCACGCGAAGCCAGTATTGCTATTCCTAGCCTAACAGATATTTTGTTAATCCTCGGAATTGGTTTTGGGGTAACGGGGTTATCGCACTACTGTGCAGATTTCTTGGCGCCTTGGTTTGAGACCAATCATCCCGAATGGAACCAGTATTCCTTGAATTCAGCCTTCTTCTGGATTGTGGTCATTGCTACCGCGCTGGGTTTAGTTCTATCCTTTACAAAGGCCAGACATTTGGAAGGGGTGGGTGCTTCCCGATTGGGTTCAGTGCTCCTCTACGTGATGGTGGCCACCATTGGGATGCAAATGGACTTGGGTGCAGTTCTTGATAATCCTATTCTATTTTTGATAGGAATTATTTGGATTCTGTTCCACGTCTCGCTGATGCTCTTCGTTGCTTGGCTGATCAAGGCCCCGTTCTTTTATGTGGCGGTGGGTTCCCAAGCCAATGTGGGTGGTGCAGCCTCAGCACCCATCGTAGCATCCGCATTTGACGCTTCCTTGGCTTCAGTAGGAGTGCTTTTGGCTGTACTAGGCTATGCTCTCGGCACTTATGGAGCCTATATCAGCGGCTTGATTATGCAGTGGATGTCAAGCCAGTAATTCTCTTTTATACCGCGCTCAAGAGTACACTTTCACTGCAGTACCACTGACGGTGACCATGAGCATTCCTTCTCGGATGGTTTCGTAGTCTAGGTCGATACCCAAAATTGCATTCGCTCCGAGCTGTCTTGCTTGAAGTTCCATTTCAGCCATGGCTGTTGCTTTTGCTTCGCGCAAAACTTGTTCGTAAGCCGAAGATCTTCCTCCCACAATGTCGGTGATGCTTGCAAAAAAATCTTTGAAGATGTTGGCACCTATGATCGTTTCTCCAGAAACGATGCCTAAATAGTTTTCAATTGGATGGCCTTCAAGGGTGGAGGTAGTGGAAAGGATCATACTTGTATTTTATTGTGATTGATTGTTTGCTTCGAAATACGAGATATTCCCTAGAAGGTTTTCAAGGCGGGTTGAGTAATTAGGCATATAGTTTGTTCGTTGGTAGATTACCTCTTAGTAATCAAAAAATAAACAGGGGATTTCTCTGATTTCCCGCTTAAATTGCCATTTCCCATTAATTTTGCGAAGCCTTTTTTGGCAATGCCTTTACCTATGGTGCATCGACTTGTCCTTTTAGTTTCGCTTTTTCTTGCGGGAGCTAGTCTTCAGGCCCAAGGATTTTTAGCGAGCCGCTCATCGCTCTATGCATTTACAGGGACCTCCGGGGCCAATTTGAGTCAATTCAATACTTTACTAGCAGAACGGGGACAGCTTCCCATTCCAAATCGTTACAATTCCTTTGGCTTGGGTTACCAGGCCAGGTTGAATGACTTTATTTTTGGTGTGGAAGTATCCCAGCACCAAAGCCGAACAGCGGATTTGGAGACGCATCGCTTCCAGTACCGAACCTCCCGTGCCATGGTGAATCTGGGTTACTCCCTTACTGAAGAGGGGAAATTCCAATTTATCCATTACCTATCCATGGGATTAGGTTACATGAATGTACAATTGCTTCCTCAAAAGCAGCCTAAGGACCTAGAAACCTTCTTGAAGGATCCAGGTCAAGGATTTGTGTTGCGAGAGCATGATATCCAACGCGGAACGCTCAATTACGGTAATTTCTTGACGGAAATTGGATTTCAAATCTCCTACGATTTTCCAATTCCCAACCGAAAGGAAGCGATGAAGGTTATTGCCAAGGCAGGGTATTCTTTCAGTCCATTTGAAGACAGCTGGAACCTCAATGGAATTTCCTTTGACAATGCCCAAGCAGGCGCCTTTATTCGTGTAGGAACTGGGATCAGCCTTCCCGATCGAAATTTTTTCTACAAGGATGCTACGATTGGGGCCTCTCTGATCCGTGGAATCCACTTTTCCAAACCCGATAAGTTTAATTCCTATTTGAAAGAGCAGGGATACGAGACTTTGGAGGGGAGGCCATCTCAACTTGGGCTGAGAATCTTAGGAGAAACAGACGGCTTTTTGTATGGGATGGACGTATTTAATGTGTCTTTAAAAGGACGTGCCAGTACCACCCAAACTCACAGTTTGAATAGCCTACGCATCTATGCCAACGTGGGTAAAAAATTCTTTCAATATAAAAACTGGGGTCTAGGTGCCCTAGGCGGATTGGGCTATGGCAACTTGCGCTATTCTTTGCTGAAGGATCAAAAACCTGATTTTCCGGCTTTACTCGATCAACGAAATTTCGATGGGTATCTCCGAAAGTCTGGTATTTTTCTCAAACCTGAGGTGCTGATTGAGTATGGATTGCCGATGACCAAACGGAAATTATTTGATTTGGTATTTACCACCACCGCGGGTTACGAACAGGCATTTCCTGGCTACAAGCTGGGGGGAGTCTCCATGAATGCATATCAGTCGGGACCTTTTGTAACGGTTGGGGTGGGGATACGCCCCTAATTTTCTTCTGTTTTTTTACGAAAAACTATTTTTTTTCAAGGGAAAAAGGAACCAGATCCTAGTTTATTTAAATTTTAGCCGTACTTTTGCAGCAACTTATCGAGAAAGACCGAGGGAAGGGCCCTACGACGTCTTAGCAACCTGTAACCAAGGTGCTAACTCCCCTCCTAGATTAAGCCAGGAACAGATGAGATGAATAGTACGATTACCTACTTTTCTCCGCGTTTTGCTCGATTAGTTTTTTCAACTTAACCAAACATGAGACAAAACAGAACGGAACTCCTGCTTCAGGCGGTCAATTCCAGGGTTTTAATTTTAGATGGTGCCATGGGTACCATGATTCAGCGTTATACACTGACCGAAGATGATTTTCGAACCCCTGCATTAAAAGATCATCCCAAGGCCTTAAAGGGTAATAACGACCTACTTTCTTTAAGTAGACCCGATATCATTCGTGCCATTCACTTGGAGTATTTGAAGGCAGGTTCAGATATCATTGAAACGAATACCTTTTCTGGAACGACTATCGCCCAGGAGGATTATGGATTGCCTCATTTGGCTTATGCCATCAATTTTGAATCGGCCAAACTTGCTCGAGAAGTAGCGGATGCCTACAGTCAAACCACTCCGGATAAGCCTCGCTTTGTGGCAGGTGCCATGGGACCTACCAACCGTACCGCTTCTATCTCTCCAGACGTGAATGATCCAGGCTATCGAGCGATTACTTTTGACCAGTTGGCTGAAGCCTACTCCGAACAGGTTCGTGGATTATTGGATGGGGGAGCAGATATTATTCTTGTGGAGACTATCTTCGATACACTCAACGCCAAAGCGGCGCTTTATGCCATCCAAGCGGTGTATGAGGAGCGAAATATTCCCCTAGATCCCAAAGAGGGAGGGATTCCCATCATGATCTCTGGAACCATCACGGATGCTTCAGGTCGGACCCTCTCAGGACAAACCACCGAAGCCTTTCTGATTTCAGTTTCCCACGTACCCTTGTTCTCCGTCGGCCTAAATTGTGCCTTGGGAGCAAAGGAATTGCGCCCTTACCTGAAGGTATTGGCTCAGGAGGCGCCATTCTACGTGTCTGCCTATCCAAATGCAGGCTTACCGAATGAATTTGGTGCCTATGACCAGGGAGCCAATGAAATGGCAGACCAGGTTCGTGACTTTTTGAAAGAAGGAATGCTCAATATTTTGGGAGGTTGCTGCGGTACTACTCCAGATCACATTCGCGCATTAGCGAATCTAGCAGCAGACTATGCCCCACGTAAAATTGATCAGTTAACGGAAGAGGAGGAGAACTATGCCTAAGTTAGCCTACATGAAACTATCGGGGCTAGAGCCTTTGGTATTTACCCCTACGCTCAACTTTGTGAATGTGGGTGAGCGAACCAATATCACCGGTTCCAAGAAATTTGCCCGTCTAATCCTCAATGGGCAATACGACGATGCCCTTGATATCGCCTTGGATCAAGTTCGAGGAGGTGCTCAGATCTTGGACGTCTGCATGGACGAAGGGATGCTGGACGGGGAATTTGCCATGGTACGTTTCCTAAACCTGATTGCTTCCGAACCTGAAATCAGCCGAATTCCCATCATGATCGATAGTTCCAAGTGGAGCATCATTCTGGCAGGATTAAAATGTGTTCAGGGAAAAGGCATTGTCAACTCCATATCCCTAAAGAATGGAGAAGAAGAATTTATCCATCAAGCCAAAACCATCAAGAAGTTTGGGGCCGCAGTAGTGGTCATGGCCTTTGATGAAAAAGGACAGGCAGATACCTACGAGCGACGCATCCAAATCTGTGAACGCAGTTACCGCATCTTGGTAGATCAGGTAAAATTCAATCCTCAGGACATCATTTTTGACCCGAATATCTTCCCAGTGGCTACGGGAATGGAGGAGCACCGCAAGAATGCGCTTGATTTCTTCCATGCCACACGCTGGATCAAGGAAAATCTTCCTGGAGCCAAGGTCAGTGGGGGCGTGAGCAACGTGTCCTTTTCCTTCCGTGGAAATGACCCCGTACGGGAAGCCATGCATGCTGCTTTCCTTTACCATGCCATCAAGCATGGAATGGATATGGGTATCGTCAATCCAACCCTTTTGGAGGTGTACGATGACATCGACAAGGAATTACTGGAGCGGGTAGAAGATGTATTGTTTGACCGAAAAGAGGATGCTACCGAACGCTTATTGGACTTTGCAGAGACGGTAAAGTCAGCCGATAAAAAAGAAGTAGTCAACGAGGCCTGGAGATCAGCGCCTGTAGCCAAGCGAATTGAACACGCCTTGGTGAAAGGGATCTTGGACTTTATCATCGAGGATACCGAGGCAGCACGTCTTGAATTGGTCAATCCTTTGAAAGTGATCGAAGGTCCTTTGATGGATGGGATGAATGTGGTGGGGGACTTGTTTGGGGAAGGAAAAATGTTCCTACCTCAGGTAGTGAAGTCTGCCCGCGTAATGAAGAAGGCAGTGGCTTATCTCGAACCTTATATGCCACTTCCTGAAGAGGGGCAAGAGGCTTCTTCCTTGAAGAAGATTCTATTGGCTACCGTCAAAGGCGATGTGCACGATATCGGTAAAAACATCGTAGGTGTAGTTTTGGCTTGCAACAGTTACAAGATCATCGATCTGGGCGTGATGGTGGATGCCCAAAAAATCATCGATGAAGCCATCAAAAACAAGGTAGACATCATTGGTTTAAGTGGATTGATCACTCCTTCCCTGGATGAAATGGTGAATGTAGCCTCCGAAATGGAGCGCCAAGGTCTTACCATTCCTTTGCTGATCGGTGGAGCCACTACTTCAAGAATTCATACCGCGGTTAAGATTGACCCCGTCTATTCAGGTGCAGTAGTGCACGTGAGTGATGCGAGTAAGTCTGTGCCGATTGCTGGGGAGTCGATCTCTCCAGAAACCAAGGATTCCTTCCGAGTGCAACTCAAGGAAACCTACCGACAATTGCGTGTAGAGCATGAGGCGAAGCAAACGGTCAAGCAGTTGATCTCCTACACCGAAGCAAAACGAAATCCGGTATCCATCCAATGGGAGGGATTCCAACCTGTAGCACCGAAGGCACTGGGCAGAACGGTCCTCGAGGACTTAGACTTGAACGTCCTTCGTGAATACATCGACTGGACTCCATTCTTCAGTACTTGGATGCTAGCAGGGAAATACCCAAAAATTCTAAGCGACTCCGTGGTAGGCGAGGAGGCAACAAAACTTTTTGCCGAAGCGCAGACCATGCTAGATACCTTGATTAAAGAGAAATGGCTTTCTGCCAAGGCGGTATTCTCCTTATTTCCTGTTCAGCGGGAAGAAGATGATGCCTTTGTATTGGATGAAAAAGGAAATCGAGTGGCAAGTTTCCACTTTTTGAGACAGCAAGGAAAGAAAGGGAAGGACGTTCCCAACCGTTCTTTGGCGGATTACCTGCATCCCAATCAAGTAGACTACCTCGGTTGCTTTGCCGTGACGGCTGGCTTGGGTATGGAAACCAAACTTGCGGAGTTTAAAGCAGCAGGAGACGATTACAACGATATTTTATTCAAGGCCTTAGCCGATCGATTGGCAGAAGCGGCTACCGAATACGTGCACGAGCAGGTGCGTACCAAATATTGGGGCCATTCCACAACCGAGAAGTTGGACAACGAAGCCTTGATTAAAGAAGAATACTTGGGTATTCGTCCTGCACCGGGCTATCCTGCCTGTCCTGAGCACTCCGAAAAGGTGACGATCTCCGAAATTCTTGATTTGGAAAATACCGTGGGTATCACGCTAACTTCTAGTTATGCCATGTATCCTACGAGTTCGGTTTCTGGATTTTTCTTCGCCCATCCTGAAAGCAGTTACTTCGGTCTTGGCAAGATCGGTGAAGATCAAGTGGCAAGTTATGCTACCCGAAAAGGCATCAGCCTCCAAGAGGCGGAACGTCTATTGTCCCCGAATTTGGCCTATTCCCCAACCCCTATTCTTGAGAATTCAATCCTATGAAAATCACAGAACATTTAGCCAACGCAAAAGGCACGCTCTTTTCTTTTGAGATTTTACCGCCCTTGAAGGGGCAAAGTTTAAAGGAACTTTTGGAAGGAATTGCTCCCTTGATGGAGTTTAACCCTCCTTTTGTGGATGTGACCTACCACCGGGAGGAATACATCTACAAGAAGCATCCCAATGGTCTTTTGGAGAAGATAAGCACTAAGAAGCGTCCAGGTACCGTAGGGATTTGCGCTGCTTTGATGAACCGATTTGATGTAGATGCGGTACCGCATGTGCTTTGCGGGGGCTTTACCAAGGAAGAGACGGAGAACTTGTTGATTGATCTCGATTTTATTGGGGTAGAAAATGTGTTGGCCCTTCGTGGTGATGCGCCTAAGGCAGAGCGCTTTGTAGCAGAGCCCAATGGGCATGCGTATGCTAGCGAACTCGTAGAGCAGGTGATTTACATGAACCAGGGGAAGTATTTGCACGAAGAAACCGAGCCAAGTTTTCAAACTGATTTTTGTGTAGGAGTGGCCGGTTACCCGGAAAAGCATTTCGAAGCCCCAAGCCTCAAGTTTGACCTAAAATACCTCCAAGAAAAGGTAGACAAGGGTGCAAGTTATGTGGTCACTCAGATGTTTTTTGACAATAAAAAATACTTTGACTACGTGGCTAAAGTGCGGGAAGCGGGGATCAATATTCCTATCATTCCAGGCATTAAGCCGATCACTACTTTGGGCCAGATCACGGCCTTGCCTAGAGCCTTCTTCCTGGATTTCCCAGATGAATTGACCGATGCACTTTTCAAATGCACCACCAATGCTCAAGTGAAGGAAGTGGGTATCGAGTGGGCGATCAAGCAGTGCAAGGAATTGATGGATGCCCAAGTGCCTAGTTTACATTTTTACACGATGAGTAAGGCCGAAACGACCTATAAAGTTGCCAAGGAACTCTTTTAAGTGTACTTGAATAGATTTAAAAAGGGGCTTTTGCCCCTTTTTTGTTTGGCCTTGACTTTTGACGAGATTATGCCATTCAAGGAAATGCTCAACTAATTCCATTTGATTTTTCAGTAACTTGCCAGCCTTCCGGATTTGAATTGTTTTATCCGTAGTTCTAGTTGTATCGATGATTGAATCCCCAACCCATTCTAAAGTAAAGCGTCTCCGATTTCTCCGAAAGTTCCACCGTTGGATGGGAATTCCCTTGATTCTCTTTTTTCTGGTGATCGGGGTGACCTCCATTTTGCTGGCTTGGAAGAAGAAGGTGGAATTGCTGCCTCCAACCTTAGAAACTAAGGTGGAAAATGGAACCTGGCTTCGGCCTTCCGAATTAGTTGCCATTGGGGAACAGGAAATGATCAAAATAGGGGAAGATTCGGAGGTAGACCGAATTGACATTCGCCCGGACAAGGGTACCGCCAAAGTAACCTTCAAGAAGCATTTTACCGAAGTTCAGGTGGATGGGTATTCCGGAGAGGTGTTGTCTATTGCCACGCGTCATTCGGATTGGATCGAGAAAGTACACGATGGAAGCATTGTGGATTTTTACACCACAGGAGATGAAGGGGCCAAACTTACCTATTCCACGCTGGTGTCCATCGGATTAATTTTGCTCGCATTTAGCGGCTTTTACCTCTGGTACTACCCGAAGTTGCTTCGAAAAATGAAGGAATAGCGAGTTCCAGTCACTTAGCTTAGGAGTTTATATTTTTTACCTGGCAAGGATTGGATGATTCCTTCAAACTCCAGCGAAAGTAATTTAGCCGACAGCCTACCCAAAGGCATTTGGAGTACATGGGAGAGTTGATCCAATTCAGAAGCTCCTTTCGTTTGGAGGTGGGTTAAGATTTTAAATTCCTCTTCTTCCCGGCTTGAAAAATCTTGAATTGGCTTGGGCTTTCGTTCCTCTCCAGGCTTGGACCAGTGCAGGGCCTCCGCCAGGTCTTCGGGACCTGTGTAGATAGCCGCTTTCATTTTCCGGATGAGTTGGTTGCAGCCCTCTGAGAAGGTGGCTTGGAGATTACCTGGAACAGCAAATACCTCTTTTTGGTAGCCAAATGCGAGTTCGGCCGTAATCAGAGCCCCTCCTTTTTCGGCAGCTTCCACCACGAGCAGTGTATCCGATAGTAGGGCAATGATTCGATTTCTGGCAGGAAAATTTCCTGGCAGCATTCGACTTCCTGGCCCATATTCGCTCAGCAAGGATCCATTTTCCTGGACGAGTTGGGCTGCGGTTCCTTGGTGTGCAGCGGGATAGATCTGGTGAATGGGAGAGCCGAGCACTGCAATCGTGGAAAGGCCTAAATTCAAGGCTGCGCGATGGGCTTCAATATCGATTCCGTAGGCTAGGCCCGATACAATGCTGGGCTGGTAGGGCAGGAGGTCTTCACATATTTTCTTGGTGATGGCTTTTCCATAGGGTGTAGCACTTCGAGTTCCCACGATGCCTACCGTTCGTGGAGCATTCAAATTTGCAGCCCCTTTGATGAATAGCAGTACGGGTGCGTCGGAATTGTTTTTTAAGCGCTTGGGGAAATCTTCGTCTAATGCCGTGAGGAGTCGATACCCATCCTTGGCCTGGTTGGCAAGAAGGCTTGCTGCTTGGGAAAGTAAGGATTCGCGTTGCTGCCTGATTTCAAGTAGTCGACGACCAATTCGAGGGATTTTGGCTACTTGGGCCTGTGTAAAGGAGAAGAAGGCAAGCGCCGAGCCAGCGTAGGCCACAATGGCTTTAAACAAGACTGGACCTACTTTCGGGGCTAATGCGAGGGCAATAAAGTGTTGTTTGTCCTCAGGTGTTGGATCGGGAATGGAGTTCATGTTTCAGGTTGATTAAAAAATCCTTGAGTTCCTGAAGTTTTTGAACTGCTGCTACTTTATCAAATCCTTGTTTCTTCCCTGCTGCGATGACTTCTTGCGCACCTTGGAGAGTATAGCCCTTTTCTTTGACCAAGTGGTACACGTAGCGAATCTTTTGGATGTCGTCCTTGGTGTAGCGTCGGTTGCCTTTTTTGTCTTTTTTGGGGCGGATGATGTCAAATTCCCCTTCCCAGTAGCGAATGAGAGAAGCCGCTACTTTAAACATGTCGGCAACTTCTCCGATGGAAAAGTATTTTTTCTCTATTTCTCGCTCTTTGTAAGGCACTGTTTGGATGAGTTAAGTAGTTCAGTCTTCAGACAAGGCTCCGCAGGGGAGAATGAAAAAAGATATCCCAAAATAGAAAAATGTATGGGACTTTTGGTAGTCCTACCCCCGATTTTTTTAAATGGAATGCAAGAAGCCTAAAAAGAGGCTGATTTTCTGACAGTTAGTCACCTTGAATTCCTTTATCGATTGAGCACTTGCAGCATTTGAACTGCTGCTAGGCCTGCGGTCTCGGTTCGTAAACGGCTTTTCCCCAAAGACACTGCCTTGAATCCATTTTCGAATGCGAGTTGGATCTCCTTGGGATCAAAATCTCCTTCAGGTCCAATCAAGATGAGGTACTTTCCGTCTGCTTTGGCTAAGTCCAAGAGGTGGTGGGTATGATTATCATCCACGTAGGCGATGAACTTTTGGAAATCTGCAAAGTCGGTAGACTTAATTAGTTCGCTGAGTTTGGTCGTTCCGTTTAGGCTTGGAGTTCTCCATTTGATACTCTGCTTGCAGGCAGAGATCATTTTTTTATGGAGGCGATCGACCTTCAAAAAACTCCGTTCCCCATGTAGCGTATCCAGTAGGGTCAGCTCATGAAATCCGATCTCGGTGATTTTCTCCACCATCCATTCCATGCGGTCAGGACTTTTGGTTGGGGCGATAGCCAGGTGGATGTAAAAAGGATCCACTGCTGCTTCTGTGGATGAAAGCACTTTTAAACTCGCCTTTTTCGGATCCGCTTCGTCCAGTACGCAGGTGTAGAGCATTCCTTTTCCATCCGTCAGCAGGATTTGGTCTCCCTTTTTTTTGCGAAGCACGCGCACCAAATGCTTCGATTCCTCCTCTGTCAAGAAGGTCGTGGGTGAGGTGATGTGGTCCTGAAAGAAAAGTTGCATGCGGAAGTGAAAACAAGTAATACACAAAAAAAGCACATTCCTTTCGAAATGTGCTTTTTTAGTTGATTTAATCTTAGGGAATTAGCCCTTAGAGATTTCCATATTAACTGTTCTGCCTTTGATGGTGTTGTTTTTCATCACACGCACCACATGTTCCGCGTCCTTGTGTGGTACATCTACGAAGGAGAAGTTGTCAAAAATATCAATTCCACCGATGCTCTTACCAGAAAGACCTGCTTCCCCTGCAATGGCACCTACGATGTCATTGGGACGGATAAAATCTTTCTTTCCTAGGTTCAAAAACAAACGGGTCATGTTTACATCGCGTGTGCGCTCTACTCTAGGAGCAAAGTCACGTCCACCTTCTTTGCGGTCTCCAAAGCGGCTTCCGCTATCTCCGAAACGGCTTCCACCTTCTTTGCGGTCTCCAAATCTACTACCACGGTCAAAGCGCTCACCAGAACGGCCACCTTCTCTTCGGTCTCCAAAGCGTTCGCCTCGTCCACCTTCTCTTCGGTCACCAAATCTTGATTCACGTCCGCCTTCGCGTCCTCCTTCTCTTCTACGGTCTCCATAAGCAGGAGCCTCGATTCCGAAGTCTTGATCTTTCATCTCTTTGACAGTATCGCCCATGACCATTTTGAGTAGGCCTAGGGAAATTTGCTCTTGCGTCAAACCTTCTGCAAGCATCTGTCCGATGGTAGCTTCAAACAATTGGGTATCCTCTTCCTTGCTCAATACACGGTATACGTCCTTGATGAGCTGGGTTTTCTTCAATTCTACCAATTCCGATACCGATGGAGGAGTCATTTTGTTGATACTTGCCTTGGTGAAACGCTCCAAGTCACGCAACTTCATCATTTCTCTACGACCTGTAATGAAGGTAATGGCAGTTCCGGATTTGCCGGCACGACCTGTTCTACCTATACGGTGAACGTAATACTCTTCGTCTAATGGAATGTCAAAGTTGAACACCGCTTCTACGTTGTCTACGTCAATCCCTCTTGCAGCGACGTCTGTGGCTACCAATACGGTGCAAAGTCCTTTTCTGAACTTGCCCATAACCTTGTCGCGCTGAGCTTGGGAAAGGTCACCGTGAAGTGCTTCTGCAAGAATGCCACGAGCACCGAGTGACTCGGTTACCTCGTCTGTCATGCGCTTGGTGTTACAAAACACCACACTCAAGGCATAGTTGTTAAGGTTCATCAAACGAGCCATCAATTCCATCTTCAAGGATTGCTTTACTTCGTAAAACACCTGATCGATCTTGGCAACCGTCAATTCGTTCTTCGCGACTTTGATGATTTCGGGTTCGTTTTGGTACTTGCGAGTCAAGTCTAGGATAGGCTTGGCCATGGTAGCGGAGAAAAAGACAGTTTGTCTCTCCTCTGGCATCTCCTGCAAGATGGCTTCGATGTCGTCTCTGAAGCCCATGTCAAGCATTTCATCTGCCTCATCGAGAACGATGATACCTGCGTCTTGCAATTTTAAAGTTCCACGGTTGATGTGATCTTGCACACGACCTGGAGTACCTACTACAATCTGTACGCCTTTCTTGAGGACACGAATCTGCTTGTCGATAGATTCGCCTCCGTAGATGGCTACTGATGATATTTTTCTGTGGTATTTAGCCAGCTTTTGAATTTCTCCTTCTACCTGAACCGCTAGTTCACGGGTAGGGCAGAGGATAATTGCTTGTGGCTTGAGGAAGTCGGCATCTACCAAGTCAATGATAGGAATTGCGAATGCTGCCGTCTTGCCAGTACCCGTTTGTGCTTGACCGATTACATCGCGTCCTTGCAGTACAAAGGGAATGGCTTGTTCTTGAATTGGGGAAGGTTGGGTATAGCCCATCTCTTCCACTGCCCGCAAGATTTCTTCCGAAATCCCCAGGTCTGAGAATTTGATTGTGTTTTCCATTATGTTGTCCTTACTTTTTCTTGCCATGGTATCCTAAATCCCAGACAAGCAACAGCAAGGACTCACGGCATGAAAAATAGCTATGTCAAAATTGACGCTGCAAAAGTAGGTAGAATTATTTTGTAAAACAAGGGTTGATCCGAAGTTTTTAGAATAATTTGTAAAAATCAGGGGCATAGCCCGAAATATATTTGGCGGGAAGGGTTGTACAAAGTACCAAGTACTAAGTACCATGTACCATGTACCAAGTAGGAATTTGTAGTAGCAGTCAAATTCTGCCTACTTGCCACAAAAGAAGTACGAAGTACTAGTGACGCAATACGAGATGAATAAATTTTCGAATGCCGAACGTCGATTGTAGAATGCTGAATTTGTGTATCGTACTTCGTAGATCGTACTTCGTAGATCGTACTTCGTACTTTGTACCTTGTACTTTGTACTATAAAAACGCCCGATCCTCCGTTGCTTCCTCCGTCATTTTTTCAGAAAGATCCTTTCCTAAGTACCGATCAATCAGTCCATGGGCAGCATAAAGGACGGGAGTAAGCGCTAGGGCCACGGTAAACTTGTACACGTAGTTGATCAAACCCACAGCAGCGATCTGGGGTAGGGACCAATTGCCAAAGACATAGAATGCAATCCCAAGCACCACAAAAGAGTCGATAAATTGAGACACAAGGGTAGATCCAGTAGCGCGTAGCCAGATCATCTTTGGGCCTGTGACTGCCCGCAGCTTTTGAAAGACAAAGACATCAATTAACTGTCCAAGTAAAAAGGCGGTGAGCGAACCCACAATGATACCCAGGCCCTGTCTAAAAATGGTATTGAAGGCATAGTTGATGTCAAAGGCACTTCCGTCAGGCATGCTGGCATTGACCTGCATCCAGAAGTCTGCCGGTGCCAAGGCGGTTACCAAGCTGATGACCACAAAGACATAGGTGATCAATCCTGCGGTCAGGAAACTGATTTTCCGCACCCCCTTTTTTCCAAAATACTCGTTGATCAGGTCCGTAGTGATGAAGACTACCGGCCAGATCACGGCCCCTGCAGTGAGGTTGAAGTCCAGCACAAACTCCCCAAAGAAAGTCCACTGCACCGGTTCAAATCCGAGGCTGCGCTCTCCAGAAAAGATCTTCACTCCAATGATTTCAGCCAGGATGGCATTGGTTAGGAAAATAGCTCCTAGAATTACAAAGAGGTTGGTCTTGCGACCTTGTGCAGATTCATGCATGGGCTGTAGGGATGGGGTAGGTGATGCCTTCTTCACTTAAGCAGGAATTCGGGAAAATGGTTTGTGCTTCTGCCAACAAATCACTTAAATCGGGGTATCGGGTAGAGAAATGCCCTAAAAGCAATTTTTTGGCTCCACTGACTGCTGCGATTTGAGCGGCTTGCTTGGCTGTACAATGGTAGGTTTCCGCTGCCCGTTGCTGATCCGCTTCCATAAAGGTAGCCTCGTGGTACAGCAAGTCGACTCCAGCAAGGTACCTGCTTAATTCAGGACTGAATGCGGTATCCGAACAAAAGGCATAGCTCCGCAAGGGAGGATGCGGATGGCAGTAGTCGATCACCTTGAAGGTGTTACCGTCACTGTCTCGATAATCTTTTCCTTCTCGAAGGGACTGGATTGCAGCCAAAGGGAGAGAACTTTCTTGGAGTTTTTCCTTGATTAGGGAGCGTGGTCCTTCTTTTTCCTCAATCAAAAAGCCCGTCGTAGGGATACGGTGATGAAGGGGAAAGCTGGAAACTTGAAATAGAGGATGCTCAAGCAGCAGGACCTTGCCAGAAGTGCTGGTTTCGGTGAACTGTAGCGAATAACTCAAGCGGGTATTGCTCCAGCGGAAATGGGTGGTAAGGATCTCGTCCAGGCCACGTGGTCCAAAGAGTTGAAGCGGTTCGGTGCGCTTGGAGAGGTGGTAACTGGATAGAAGGCCGATCAAACCCAGGTAATGGTCTCCATGAAGGTGGGAGATAAAAATGCTGGAGATTTTGGAGGGCTTGGCCTTGTACTTGCGCAATTGGAGCTGCGTGCCTTCCCCACACTCCAGCAATAAAAACTCCTGCCCAAATCGAACGACTTGGGCAGTGTGATTTCTTCCATGCATGGGGATGGAAGAGGTGTTTCCTAGGATGGTGACCTCAAATTCTGGACTCAAGCACCCTCCTCGTCTTCTCCTCCGTCAATTTCATGCATAAATACTGCTTCCCCTGCTTCTTCCAAGTTGGCCACGAGGCGTAGCTTCTTGTCTAGCATGGAGATCTTGAGCAACTTCATCACGTGGTCGCGAACGCCCGAGATCACAAAGATGCCTCCATTACGGCCAAATTCCCGGTCACCTACAAGTAATGCACTTAGTCCACTGGAATCCACATAGTTCACTTGACTCATGTCTAGCACGAGATTGCTGTAGCCCTCTGCATGGATGGTCAGGAGTTCAGACTTTAGTTTGGGAGCCAATAGGGAGTCTATCTTTTCCTCTAATGGGGAAAAAACTACGTACTGCTCTTTTTTATCGATGGTATATTTCATGGGTGTGCTTAGTTGGCGAGGTAATCTAAAATACTTTTTTCAATTCGTGATGCGATATCTCCGGTTTCTGCACGAACAAAGGACGTTCCGGTAATTTTTTCAAACAACTCAATGTAGCGATCGGAAATGCTTTCTACAAGTTCATCGCTCATTTCTGGCACGACTTGCCCTTCTTTTCCCTGGAAGCCATTGGCAATCAGCCATTGACGGACAAATTCTTTGGACAATTGTTTTTGAGGCAATCCTTGCTTTTGGTTTTCTTCGTAGCCTTCTGCATAGAAGTAGCGGGAAGAATCTGGGGTATGTATCTCATCAATGAGGTAGATCTTTCCATCTGCTTTGCCAAATTCATACTTGGTATCCACGAGAATCAACCCCTTTTCCTTCGCCATCTCTTGACCACGTTGGAAGAGCGCCCGGGTGTATTTTTCTAGAACCAGATAATCCTCTTCGGAGACAATCCCTTTGGCCAAGATGGCTTCTCTTGAGATATCCTCGTCATGTCCTTCGGAGGCTTTGGTGGTAGGGGTGATGATTGGGGTAGGGAAGGCATCGTTTTCCTTTAATCCCTCCGGCATGGGTACGCCACAGAGGATTCGCTTGCCTAGTGCATATTCCCGAGCAGCATGCCCTGCGAGGTATCCACGGATCACCATTTCCACCTTGAAAGGCTCACAGCGCTTTCCAATGGTTACGCTAGGGTCTGGAGTTGCAGTCACCCAGTTGGGCACCAAATCTGCGGTGGCTTTTAGGAAGCCTGCAGCGATTTGATTGAGTACTTGTCCTTTGTAGGGGATGGCCCGAGGAAGTACCACGTCGAAGGCAGAGATTCGATCGGAAGCCACGACCACAAGTTCCTTTTCAAACATGTATACGTCCCGTACTTTTCCTTTGTAAAAGCCTTTCTGTCCAGGAAAGGAAAAATGAGTTTCTTTGATCGCTTTGCTCATGAAGAATTCGTTTGGGCAAAAATAGAAAAATCGATTTGGCTAGCGGTGAACTTGCTCGTTATTTATTGATTTTATTTCCAAGCTCGTAGGTTTCCGTTCGTTCTAGGATGCCATTTGCATCGTAAAATTCGCGAACTCCATTTAATCTACCTTTATTATATCGTCTGATTTCTTGAGTTTTACCTGTTTCGTAATAAAGTATCACTTCACCTTCTTCCATGTCATTGAGGAAAGGGATGCTAGAAGAGAGTTGCCCAGAAGGATAGTAATTTTCCTCCTTGAATTTGGATCCTTTTTTGGAATAAAACTCCTGTTTCATTAGGCTTCCTGACTCGTTGTAGCTGAGGGTTGGGGTAATTGGAATTCCTTTGGAAAAGGTGGTTTTTTGTTTGAGTGCACCTCCTGGATAGTAACTGAGTAGCTCTCCTTCGGGAGCCCCTTTTTTATAGGTACCTATTCGATCAGGCTGTCCATTCGAATGGTGGAGTAGGTAGGGTCCATCTAGGGCTCCGTTGCTAAAAAATAACCTAGAGCGCAAGGTTCCATCAGGGAAGAAAGTCTCTTCCTTGCCATGAAGTTCACCTTGCTCGTAGTTGCCTTGGTACTGCAGGGTACCTGACTCGTCATAATCTTCTCGGATACCGTGAAACTTGCCTGCCAAATAGCCTATTTTGGATTCGATGGAACCGTTGGGATAGTAGCGAAGGGAGATTCCTTCGGGTTTGTTGGCTTTAAATGGGGTCTTTTCGGATAGCGTACCCTCTTCAAAATAGGAAAGTAGTTCACCTTCAAGTTGGTTGGCCAAGAAGTTGGAGCGCTGTCGGAGGGTTCCATCAGGGTAGAAAGACAAGGCTTCTCCTTCACGCTGGTTGTTTTGAAAGGTGACTTGCCGCAGTGTATCACCTGTTTCTGGATCCAAATCGTAGAATATCCCGTGGCGCTGGTCATTTTTGAGGCTGCCGATTACCACCAACCTTCCTTCCAAATCATAGCGCTTGACAGGACCATTTGCTTTGCCATTGATGAGGAGAATTACTTCTTTGACCTTGAGCGTATCCTCAGCATGGTAGGTACGTAATGTATCTTGACCAAAGGTCAAAAATGATATAGAACAAAAGATTAAGGTAAGGGCAATAGATTTGAACATGGGGAATATCAAGTGGTTGAATCCAAAAACCAAGATTTTAGCTGGCTTATGGCTTCTGTGATGGGAAATTACAAAGAAGCAAATTCAACTCCACATCCCTTGCCGTATTTAGTTGGGATGGGCTAACTTTGAGACTTCAAACTCACATTCCCTATGCTTTACGCTCGTTGTCTTGCCTTGATTGTAATCCTCGCCCTTGCTTCCTGTGCATCCAAACCTGAAGTTACTTTTAAAAATTACGAGGGAGAGATTTTTGGTACCTATTATCGTGTTCAGGTAGGCGACACATCTAAGGATTACCAAGCCAAGTTTGATTCGGTATTTGCCTTAATTAACGCCGCTTCCAATTCCTACATCCAGGAATCTGAGGTTTCGGATTTCAATAAGACCGGAATTTTGGTAAATCCCTCCTTTACTTTTCGGGATATGTTGGATTCCTGTAAGAAGTACCATGTCCAAAGTCAGGGCTATTTCGAGCCTACCCTTTATCCTCTCATTAAAGCTTGGGGGTTTTCTTTTGAGGAGCGCGAGCAGATGGATTCCAGCAAAGTTGCTGCATTGAAGTCCTTGATGGGCTTTGAATCCCAGTTACAGGTGACGGATACAAGTTATGTAGCCACTAAAGCAGGGGTCATGCTAGACATCACTGGGCTAGGAGAGGGCTATGCCATCGACAAGCTAGCCGAGGTATTGGATCAGGCAGGCGTGGCCAACTATTTGGTGGAGATCGGAGGGGAGATGAAGGGGAAAGGACAGAATCCAACTGGAGAAGCCTGGACCATTGGCATCGAAGATCCTGCACAAGCCGAATTAGGAGTGACCAACACCATGCTCACCAAGGTGACTCTAAATGGATTGGCTTTGAGTAGTTCGGGTAATTACCGTAAGTTTTACATCGATGAGCAGGGTAATCGCCGTTCCCATTTAATTGACCCGAAAACAGGGTTTCCTGTGAGCCATTCCATGGTGTCCGTATCGGTCTTGGCTACTTCTGCCACCCAAGCCGATGCTTTGGCTACAGCCTTTATGGCCATGGGACCTGTTCAGGCCAAGGCACTGGCCGAAAGCCTCCCCGGTGTAGAAGCAATGTTTGTATTGGCTGAAAAAGACCGTTTACTTATGGAATTCACTTCGGGCTTTCCAAAAGCGCTGAATTCAGAAGTTAAGTAATTCATTCGCGGTTTTACTTCAAAAAAAGTTTGTCTCCTTAAAGAAGAGACTTCCAGCTAATTTCAAATCCTCAAGGGCTAGATTTTATTCTAAGGAGAAATCGGGTAAAGTGGTATGTTCCATTTTGGAACATACCACTTTAAATCGCGTATTGGCCTAAAAATTCAAAAAATGTAGTAAATTACTTCTCCATGGACTTGGAATTGGTACTAGGATGTCTAATGAATTCTGACCAAGTCCTGAATTTTTGTGGTTGGTAATTTTTTAAGCTGTAGGATGATCTCGTTCTAGCTGATTTTTTAACTAAATTTTTTACAGGGATATGAAAGATGAACTAGTTTTATACCGATTGGATGAACTTGCTGAGCATGTTGAGGTCAGAATTGATGAAAAAAGAGAAACCATTTGGCTCACGCAGCAGCAAATAGCGGATCTATTCGGGACGAAAAGACCAGCCATCACCAAACACCTAAGTACAATCTTCTATTCAGGTGAATTGGATGAAGAAGTGGTATGTTCCATTTTGGAACATACCACTCTACACGGCGCATTGAGGCAAAAAACCCAAAAAACTAGGATAAAGTAT
>CAJBER010000095.1 GCA_903952135.1 uncultured Algoriphagus sp. | reverse complement strand
CTTAAATTAAACTTATCCACTTTTATCAACAAATTATCAGTCTCCCCCCAGACCCCCCTCGTTGTTGATAACTATGGCCTTATTATTAGAATAATACTATTTTGTAAATCTAAAGGCGGCAGGCAGGCAAGTACGAAGTACAAAGTAGAAATACGAGATACGAAATACGGTATCAAATAAATTTCGAATGCTGAATGCTGATTGAAGAATTTCGAAGTAGGGATTCGTAGTAGGACATGAATTCTACTCAGAAAGTATCTTGGTACATTGTACTTGGTACTTCGTACAATTAATAACTTAATTTTCCATTCCTAATCCGTTCCCCCATGAATAAAATAGGCTTCAACGTGCTTGCCTGGTCGGCAGAAATTTCCGAACAGCTTTTTCCAATTTTAGATCGCCTGAAGGCCATTGGCTACGATGGAGCCGAGTTTTTTATTGGAGATACGGATGCTAAATCCTGTCGCTTGGTGGGGGACTATTGCAAAAAAATTGGACTGGAAGTAACGGCAGTAACGGTGATGGGAGCTGCTGAAAACCCCATTTCCCCTGACCCAGCCGTTCGGGAGAAGGCCAAGGAAAAACTGCATTGGGTACTAGACCGTGCGGCTGACCTAGGTGCTCAAGTGCTTTGTGGACCCTTTCATTCCGCCTTCGCCACCTTTGCTTCACGAGCTCCAATCGAGGAGGAGTATGTTTGGTCGGCAGAGGTGCTTCGGTCGGCAGGAGATTATGGACAGCAATTGGGGATAGTGCTTACTCCAGAGGCCTTGAATCGATTTGAATGCTACCTCGCCAACACCATGGAGCAGCTGGATTACTTGCTCTCCAAGGTGCAGCATCCCAACGTGCAGGCGATGTTTGATACGCATCATGCGAATATGGAGGAGAAAAAACTGGGCCTAGCCATCGAACGAATTGCGCCACGCTTGGGGCATGTGCATATCTCTGAAAATGATCGTGGCACCCCGGGCTCAGGGCATGTCAACTTTGATGAAACTTTTGCTGCCTTAAAAAAAGTAGGCTTTACAGGCTGGTTGACGATTGAGGGCTTCACCCGCAACGATCCTGCTTTTGCGAATGCCATCGGCGTATGGCGCGAGTTTTCCGCCCCTTGGGAGATGGCGGAGCAGGGCTACCAACTCATCAAAGGGATGTGTGAAAAGCACGGGATGTAAGTAGTTGTACTCGGGAGTAAGCTTACTTTTTAGGGATATACCAGCTGTTGCTACCTAAGTCCACGCCTCCCTTGAGTTCTTCCTGCACCACGCGATCGATGATCCAGAGTCCCTTTTGAGCCATGGCCTCAAAGGTATCTATGCCCTCGTTGGGAAAGTTGACCCTGGTGCGGTGAATGTGGAATTTGTTTGAAAATTTACGTCCAAAGGCCTTTTCTACCCCTTCTTTGCCAAGCATAAACCCAATCAATCCTCCCCAGGTAGCGGTAGGATTGTCGGAATCCCATCCGGCCAAAGCACCGATTTTGATGGTTTCCTTCAAGTCACCTTCTCCGTAGAAAAGACTCACTAGGCTGGAGGCAAAGTTGATGCCGGCAGCAAAGCAGCCGTTGCAGTACATATTTCTGCTGCTGATGTCGTAGCCATCGAGTTGCTCCACTTGGTAGCGCTGGTAAACGGAATCTCGAGCTTGCTCCCAAGAGATACCCGATGCATACAAGCCTTTTACGTAGCGGTACATGGCGACTGGGTAAGAGGAGGCTGGGAGTTCCAAGGCCGCTTGCTCCGCCATTTTAGTAAGTTGCTGCTTGATAGGAAGAGAAGTATCTGTGGTACTGGCTAGGGAAAAGAGCCGAACATAATAGGCGGAAATCCACTCGCTTTCCTCTCGGGCGGTTGTTTGGATGGGGAGGGTAGCCATCTTGACGGCCATGTCCGGTCTCCCTGGAGCATAGAGTCCAAAGATCTCCGTGGTGAGTTGTGCATCGATCATCTCGTACTCCGGATTGTGCTCTGGGGCTCCCGTGGCTGGTGGAACCAGTCCGGACTTCATCAGATCCAATGCTTTTTGATTGGATACCCAGAGGTAGTTTTCTTCTTCTCCTTTGATGTGTTTCATCCAGCCGTTTCGAATTTGCTCGCCGGTAAGAAAGGAAGTTTGATTTTGGAGGAGAAGTTCCTGGTAGATGTATTCGATGTCCGTATCGTCATCCGATCCCCAAAGCGTGTCTTCGTCGGCAAACACAAAGTCAATGGTCGGCGATAGGTTGCTCGGAATTCCTGCTGCCCAGATGCTGCCTTGATCGGGGGTTCCCCAGTCGGCTCGGGTATAAAAAGGACCTGTTTTGATGTCCCCAATATTTCCGACTTTATCCATTTCCGTTACGAGTCCAGTCCAGTTGGCGATGCAGGTTGCCAACCAAAATCCTTGCAACTTTTCTGCGTAGGCTGCACGATCGATGATTAAGTCCGTGGCTTTGGGACTGTAGGCCGTGTAGTTTAGGTTTGGATTTTTGTCTGCTTTCTGCTGGGCTTGAATCCCAGTGAAACTGAGACATAAAAGAAGACTGGAGAGAATGATACGGGTGGAGATCATGGCAGGGTAGCGTTAATTTATTTAAGTTTTTATACTAGTTCGTTCCGGTAAGGGGCTGATGCTTGTGCTCCCATTCGGGTGACTGAAATGGATGCGGCTTTAGTGGCTAGGGCAATGGCTTCTTTCCAGGGTATTCCTTCTGCTAAAGCTACAGCTAGGCTTCCATTAAACACATCTCCTGCAGCTGTGGTGTCCACTGCGGTCACATTTTGTGCAGGTATCCGGTATTCTTGGGTTGAATTTTGAAAGTAAGTACCCTTCTCACCAAGAGTTAAGAGTACTTGTCGCACTCCCTTGTCCCGAAACCACTGGGCAATTTTTGGATAGTCGGCTTCGGAATCACAGGGCATGCCCGTGAGTAAGGAGGCCTCTGTTTCGTTGGGAGTAATTAAAAAAAGCTGGTCATAGATAGATTCAGGAAGTTTTTGAGCAGGAGCAGGATTTAAAATTAGATTTTTATTCTCCTCTTGGGCATAGCTTGCAAGAAAGGTGATGGTATCGATAGGGATTTCAAGTTGGCAAAGGATAAAGGCATGGTTGTGAAGGCTCGGTAGGGCTGCTTGAATATCAGAAGGGCTTAGGCTAGCGTTGGCTCCAGGAGCCACGACTATCGTGTTTTCTCCCTGTTTGTTGACTGTAATGAGCGCGATACCGGTGGCTTTTTCCGGATCCTCAAGGACCAAGCGGGTGGAAATACCTTCTTTTTCCAGGCCTTCCTGGATTTGTTTCCCAAAAAGATCCTTACCAACCTTACTTATGAAGGTGACTTTCGCACCCATTCTGGCAGCAGCAACAGCCTGATTGGCACCTTTTCCTCCTTGAAAAAGAAAAAAATCTCCTCCAACCAAGGTTTCTCCTGGCTTGGGAAATCGTTCGGTTTTTACGACTAGATCGGTGTTTGAACTACCAACTACAACTACATGTGCCATGACGATAGCGAGGGGGATTAGGCTAGTTTGGAATACACGATTAATCCTATGCCCAGTAGAAACAAGACAAACATCAATTTCAATAAGATATGTTTGGAGGCGGGCAAGGCCTTAAATTCCTTCCATATATACACTCCCCAAAAGGCGGCAACCATGGTGGCTCCTTGCCCCAATCCATAGGAGATTGCTGGTCCTGCCTTATCTGAGGCAATGATGCTAAAGGCCATGCCTACACACCAAATCATCCCTCCTAAAATTCCTGTCAAATGTGTTTTTAAGCTTCCATTAAAGTAGTTTGTGTAGCTCACTGGTGTTCCAACAAATGGTCGGCGCATCAGCAAGGTGTTGAAGAGAAAGTTGCTCCCAAAAATACCCAGTGAGAAAAGTACTACTGCCGAATAGGGACTTAGCTTACCGGGCAGTGGTTGGGTAAAATCCTGAAACATGGCATCAGCCACATATTTGTAAAAGAACCCCATCAGAATGCCAGCTACAATGGATAGGATCAAGCCTTTGGTAGGGCTCTTGGTTTGGTCTTTAGGTAGGCTTCGGTAGGCACTTGCATTGAGTAAGATAGCAAGGATGACTAGGGCCACACCTCCAAACAAAAGGCCTACATCTCCAATGGGATTTTGAGCGTAATTAACTGCTACGCCGATGACTAAGGCTAAGCCGATGCCTACTGGAAAGGCTACCGCCATTCCTGAGATGGAAATTGCCGCACCCAGTAATATATTGGCGGCGTTGAACACGATCCCACCCCAAAAAGCGGAGGTTAATGAGCTGCGATCTGCTTGTTGAAGATCAGCAATAAAACTTCTCCCTTGCTCCCCGGAGCTACCCAAGGTGAATGCAAAAATTAGGGAAAGCAAAACAATACCGATCACATAGTCCCAGTAAAATAGTTCAAACCGCCAGCTCGAGGAAGCTAGCTTTTGAGTGTTGGCCCAAGATCCCCAGCAAATCATGGTGATGATGCTAAATAAAACTGCGGTGGTGTAAGTTTCAATGATAAACATAGGCAGGGAAGGGAGGGCTCAGAAAAAGGGTTTAGTAATCGTGCTAATCCGACGGAGGATTAGATAGGTTAGTGATTCGTTTATCTATAAAATAAACTGCTTTTGGGCGTAATCGACTATTTAAAAGAAATAAACTAATCGAATCTAACGAATATAATTAGGAAAATAAAACGAAGGGTTTGGAAAGTCCCAGCATTTTAAAATGGGATGGATTGCCTTGAAAGACAAAGAAATTTCAAGGATTGCAAACCTGGCAATACTGGGGATCCTCCGTTTTTTTTCCGTGCGGGAATAAGACTTTTTCTTCGTGTTGGCAGTGGCTGCAAACGAGCAGGTGTGCCAAAGCAGCGCTGCTTGGGGTGCCGCAAAGGCCACAGGGAAGGCCAGGCTCTGCAGCCGTAACAGCAAAACCAGGCAACTGGCAGGAGGGGCAGTAGGAATTCAGTTTTTGAATCAGAAGTTGGGCTGTTTCCTGAATCACCTGCATTCTACTGGGGTTGAACATGGCCCGCATGTCTGTTTCAACATATCCAGCCCCTTGGATTTCAAGTAGCTGTATTGCAGCTGTTCGTAGTTGGTCAGGATCGGTAATCCCTTTCAGGACTCCTTCGAGCTCGTCCTTGCTTCGTCTTAGGATGAGGCCATGGCTAGGGAATTCTACCTTGCTGGCAAAGGCCTCTAGTTCCTCCAAACTTGAAAATTCTTGTCCTGCAAAATTAGTGGCAGTGCTGAGATGACGGGCATGAATTTCCAGTTGGTGCTTGCGGTCAATTAAGAGCAGCCACTCCTCGTTGGCGGGAAGAAAGAATGTGGCGGGATGTGCGCCGAAGGAGCCTTCGCTAGCAATGGCTAAGTCAGATCCAGTAAGATCCATAGCCAACTCACATTTTTTTCGAGCCGTGATCAATGGATCTGCAATTCGTGCGACCTCTCCAGTAAAGGTGCCAAGCAAGTCGGTGTTTAGGCCATCAGCTACAGCTACGTTTACCTTCAATCCCGCTTCTAAGAGGGGCTGAAGGACCTGCTCCTTTTGATGCATACTGGCGATGACGAGTTGCCTCCCTTCAAAAAATCCCGTCATGAGGGTTTAGTTGGATTGAACTTCCAGGGCTTTGCCTTTGACTTCTTCGTGAAATACTCCATCCGCGTAGGCCAAGTGTCCGTTGACCCAGGTGCTCAATACCTTGCTATGGAAGGTGGTGCCTTCCAGAGGAGACCAGCCGCATTTGTAGAGGATATTTTCCTTGCTTACCGTCCACTCGCTGTTGAGATCCACCAAGGTCAAGTCTGCAAAGTAGCCTTCACGGATGTAGCCGCGTTCTTTGATTCGGTAAAGGATGGCGGGATTGTGGCACATTTTCTCCACAATTTTCTCTAGGCTGATTTTGCCTTGAGCGTAGAATTCAAGGAGACAGTTGAGCGAGTGCTGCACTAGAGGCGCGCCCGACATGGACTGGAAGTAGGGCTTTTGCTTTTCTTCCAAGGTATGCGGCGCATGGTCTGTAGTGATCAAATCAATGCGGTCATCAAGTAGGGCGGCAAGTAATCCATCCTTGTCTTTTTGAGTTTTGATGGCTGGGTTCCACTTGATCAAGACACCTAGGCGCTCGTAGTCCTGGTCCGTAAACCAGAGGTGATGAACCGAAACTTCAGTAGTGATTTTTTTAGATTCCAGCGGAATGTCGTTGCGGAAAAGATCCGTTTCCTTGGCGGTGCTCAGGTGGAGGATGTGCAATCTAGCCCCATGTTTTTCGGCAAGGCCGATGGCCCGTTCGGTCGCTTCGTAGCAGGCTTGTTCACTTCGGATCAGTGGATGGCAGGCGATGGGCACATTTTCTCCGTATTTTTCACGGTAGAGCTCCTCATTTTTCTCGATGATCTCCTCCTTCTCGGAGTGGATGGCGATCAGTCCTTTGTGCGCAGCAAAAAGTTTCTCTAGCATGGCCGGCTGATCTGCTAGGATATTTCCCTTTCCTGTAAAATACAGTCCATCGTCCGTGATGGCCAAGTGCTTGGAGGTGTCCCATTGGATGACCTCGTCCAAGTTGTCGGCGGTGATACCCAGTAAGAAACCATAGTTGGCAAGAGATTTTGTGGAGGCCAACTGGTATTTATCAGCCCAGAGCTCGAGGGTTAGCGTATTGGGGCGGGTGTTGGGCATCTCGATGAAGGAAGTGACTCCACCGGCGATGGCTGCCTTACTTTCGCTCGTTAGATCAGCCTTGTGCGTTAGTCCTGGATCACGAAAGTGTACCTGTCCGTCTATTACCCCAGGTAGCAAGTACTTGCCGCGACCATCCACGATCTGGTACTGGTCTTGGGCAGGGATGGAACCGATTTTTTGAATGCATTCCCCTTGGATCAGGACGTCAGTGACTTGGATTTTGCCTTCGTTGACGAGGGTTACTTGCTGGATGAGCGTGGCTTGGGACATGGTGGCTAGGGATATTCTTGCTTCTACAAAGAACGCAGGTAATTGCTAAGATTACAATGGGAAGCTAACT
>CAJBER010000094.1 GCA_903952135.1 uncultured Algoriphagus sp. | reverse complement strand
GTAGCCGCTTTTCCCTAGTTTCGCTGCTGCTTCTAGCAACTTTTCCTTGCCAATAAATCCATTGCGGTAGGCAATCTCTTCGATGCATCCAATTTTCAATCCTTGACGCTCTTCAATCACTTCTACAAACTGGGCCGCTTGAAGCAAGGACTGGTGCGTACCTGTATCCAACCAAGCCGTGCCCCTGTTGAGGATTGCTACTTGAAGTTGGCCTTTCTTAAGGTATTCATTGTTTATATCAGTAATCTCCAATTCCCCTCGCACGCTGGGTTTGATATTTTTGGCGATTTCTACCACCTGGTTGTCGTAGAAATACAAGCCAGGTACGGCATAATTTGATTTGGGTTGAGCAGGCTTTTCTTCAATGGAGATGGCCTTTTGATTGGCATCAAACTCCACTACTCCATAGCGCTCGGGATCATTGACATGGTAAGCAAACACCACCCCTCCTTCTGGGTTTGTATTTTCTTGCAAGGTTTTGTGTAAGCCTGATCCGTAGAAGATATTATCTCCAAGCACCAAGGCTACTTTATCCTTTCCGATAAATTCTTCACCAATGATAAAGGCTTGAGCCAACCCATCTGGACTAGGTTGCACGGCGTAAGTAATTTGACAACCCACATGCGATCCATCTCCCAACAACTTTTGAAAAGCTGCAGAATCTTCTGGAGTGGTAATAATCAGAATTTCCTGAATACCCGCCATCATCAACACCGATAAGGGGTAGTAAATCATGGGCTTGTCGTAGACCGGCATGAGTTGCTTACTCACTGCAATGGTAAGGGGATACAAACGTGTTCCTGAGCCCCCTGCTAAAATGATTCCTTTCATAGAAAAATAGTAAGTCAAAGGTCAAAGGTACTACCCCGAAAAGATTAAAAAAAGAATATTTTATGAAGTAAGGATTCGATTCTAGTGTAGTAGAAAAGATGACTCAAAAAGGAATAGAATCGAGGATAAAGGATATTTTTGATTTCTAATCCTGCATCCCATGAAAATCAAAAACTTTTACGTTCTAGTTTTTACAAGTCTACTAGCCTACGGTTGCAGCCAGCAGGAAGTAAAATTTATGCCAAACAACTTAGAGCAATATCGCCCTGCCTACCATTTCTCCCCTGCCAAAGGATGGATGAATGATCCCAATGGACTGGTTTATGTAGATGGAGAATACCATTTATTTTTCCAGCATTACCCAGATAGCACGGTTTGGGGACCTATGCATTGGGGCCATGCGGTATCCAAAGATTTGATCCACTGGGAGGAATTGCCCATTGCCTTGTTTCCCGATAGTTTGGGTTACATCTTTTCAGGCAGTGCCGTCTACGATGCTGCGAATACCTCGGGACTGGGAAGCACAGCAACACCCCCATTGGTGGCACTATTTACTTACCACGACCCCAAAGGAGAAAAAGCAAGGACGATCGGTTTTCAAACGCAGGGGCTCGCCTTTTCCCTAGATAAAGGGCAGACTTGGCAAAAGTATGAGGGAAATCCCGTGCTTAAGAATCCAGGAATTCGGGATTTCCGAGATCCCAAAATCACCCAAGTCACTCAAGCAGATGGAAAATCAACTTGGGTGATGACGCTAGCCGCTCAAGATCGTGTGCACTTTTATGAGTCATCCAACCTGAAAGACTGGACTTTCTTAGGTGAATTTGGCCAGGACGTGGGAGCACATGGTGGAGTATGGGAATGTCCAGAGCTGCTGTCCATGAATGCCCCGGATGGAAGTCAAAAATGGGTTCTATTAGTCAGCATGAATCCAGGAGGGCCTCAAAAAGGTTCGGCCACTCAATACTTCATCGGGGACTTCAAGCAGGGTGCATTTACTCCAGACGATACGATGATCCGCTGGTTGGATTATGGACCGGACAATTATGCTGGAGTCACCTGGGCCAACCTCCCCAAAGACCAAAACCGAACCCTCTGGATTGGTTGGATGAGCAACTGGGACTATGCACAGGTGGTTCCCACGAAGACTTGGCGCTCTGCAACTACTTTGCCACGAGAACTCAATCTTTTTGATGTAGATGGGACACTTTTGCTCCAATCTGCACCAGCAAAAGACCTGGGAGGGTTGAAAGGCACTTCGTACAGCGTTTCGGGAAAAGAATCCTTACTACCGAGTGCTGCAGTGGAGATTTTGGCAGAAGTAAGTGGAGACGACAGTTTCTCCCTGCTCCTCTCCAATGAATTGGGAGAAGAGGTGGTGATAAACAAAGAAATGGGCTTGGTGACCGTAGATCGAAGAAAAGCTGGCAAGGCCAACTTCAATCGAGATTTTGCTGCGGCACATTCTGCTCCCATGTCCTGGAAAGCAAAATCGGTACGTATCTTCTTGGATGCTTCTTCGATTGAAGTATTTGTAAATGATGGGGAACTGGTCTTGACCTCCCTCCTTTTCCCTACATCCCCTTGGAAAAAAATAGAAGTCATCCAAGGACTTGATGAGGTGGAGATTTTGGATTTACAAGAATCGCTGAACCCATCCTTGGAAAAAAAGGGGAATAACTGATGAATTTCTAGTACCACTATTTAAAGGCTTATATTCAAAAATCGAATAGGTAACCCTTACTATTAAATTCAACTCCTCCAGCTAGTTACAAAATTTAAAAAATCGAACCTCCCGTAAAATTAGCCTTTGAAAGGAGTGGATTTTTTGGGGTGCAACTGGAATTTTAGTTGTTTGTTCTGAAAAAAAAGTGGTATTCTTGGAATATAAACGGAATGTAAGGATCGAAGCTTAGAAACTCGAAAATCACCTGTTTGTAAAAGTCAAAAATCAACTTGAAAATCTAAAAGTTTAGATTTTCGCTATTTAACGTACGTTATTTATGAAAAAAGAGGCTTGGGGCTCGCGTGTTGGGCTCATTTTGGCCATGGCAGGAAATGCTGTAGGTCTTGGAAACTTCCTCAGGTTTCCAGTTCAAGCAGTTCAAAATGGAGGGGGAGCCTTTATCCTACCCTACATCATCTGCTTCCTATTGATGGGTATTCCGTTGCTATTTACGGAATGGAGTATGGGTAGATTTGGCGGTAAATTGGGCAACCACAGTACCCCTTACATCCTTGACTCTATGAGTAAGAAATGGTACTGGAAGTACATTGGGGTGTTCGGTATTTTCACCAACATCGCCGTAGTCGCCTACTACACCTACATTGAATCCTGGACCTTTGTGTACGTGGTGCACAGTGTCATCGGAACCTTCACAGGAATGAGTAAGGAGGCAGTTAGTTTGTTTTTTGATCAGTACGTACAGCTTTCTGGTTCGGATTTCGGAATTCCCCTATTCCCTGTAATTGCCTATATTTTAGTCTTAGGCGTCAATGTATGGATCCTTTCTACAGGCCTTGGAGGAATTGAAAAGGTAGCAAAGGTCGGTATGCCTTTGTTGATCCTATTTGGTATCATTTTGGCTGTACGTGGATGGACCATGGGCAGTTCCTTTGCCTCAGAAGAATTCCCTGACGCGAATGCATGGGATGGAATTAATTTCTTGTGGACCCCACAATACAGTTCGCTCGCAGACCCTAAAGTTTGGCTAGCTGCTGCTGGACAAATCTTCTTCACCCTGTCTGTCGGAATGGGTTCCATTCAATGTTATGCCTCTTATCTCAAGGAAAACGAGGACATCGCACTCAACTCCGTGACTGCCGGATTTACCAACGAATTTGTGGAAGTAATCCTAGGAAGCGCTATTGTGATCCCGATCGCTGCTGGATTTTTAGGATTGGATTGGGTATTGGAAAATGCTGGATTTGGCATGGCCTTTCAGACGATGCCCTACTTATTTCAACAGTGGGGACCATTGATTAGTGCCTTTGCAGGCGTCTGTTGGTTTGGGCTATTGTTCTTTGCCGGAATCACTTCTTCCCTAGCCATGGGTACTCCGTGGATGGGCTTTATGCAGGATGAATTTGGTTGGGGAAAGGTAAAAGGAGCTGTTTCCTTTGGACTAGTTTCCTTAGCGATGGGTTTACCAACCGTTCTTTTCTACCAATACGGATACTTTGACGAATACGATTATTGGGGAGGTACGGTCAGCTTGGTAATTTTTGCTTTGCTTGAGACCATCCTATTCACCTACATATTTGGTATGAAAAAAGGATGGGAAGAAATCACCCGAGGTGCTGATATCCGCATTCCATCGTTCTATAAATGGATCATGAGCTATGTCACTCCTGTATTACTAAGCATTGTATTCTTAGGTGCCTTGATTACCCCTGCAGGTAACGATTGGGTGGCTGCCTTCACCAACCTGTTTTCAGGAGAAGGATGGGCACTAGATCCGAGTTCCCTAATTGCCAAAATCACCTTTGCTGACCTGGAAGCGCAAATTCTAGCCAACCCGGAGAATGCGGCCGCTTTGGAGGAAAAAATGATGTATTCAGGCTGGGCTAGACTTCAATTGCTCCTCTTATTCCTAGGTATTTGTGCCATCGTATGGTATTCCACAATTAAACGCAAAAAATCAATCCAATGAACACATCTGCGCTAATTCTATCGCTTGTAACGCAATTGCTAATCACTGGCGTTACGCTGTATTGCTTCTATTTGGTATTGAAAAAGCCAAATACGGAAGAGAAATAACCCAGGCCACTGTAGCCATCCAATTAAAAAAAGCTCGATTGTATCGGGCTTTTTTTATTGTCCAATACCAACTCCTATCAAAAAAAAAAATCTTGTATTATTTTTATTTTGAACACTGTTCATTTATTTTTGGGTATTCAAAATAAACCATGGGTATCGCTGAACGAAAAGAACGAGATAAGGAGGAATTACGCGAGCGCATCTTAGTTGCTGCCAAGACCCTTTTCCTTGAAAAAGGAGTGGAAAAAACCTCTATTCGAAACATTGCCGACTTGATTGAATACAGTCCTGGAAGCATCTACCATTATTTCAAGGACAAAAACGAAATCTTTCATGCCCTCCACCAGGGAGGCTTTCAGCAATTGATGGGCCGCATGGAAGTACTGGCCACGGTATCCAATCCGATGGAAAGGCTAAAAGGTATGGGTTCTATTTATGTACAGTTCGCATTGGAAAATCCAGACATGTATGACTTAATGTTTATCAAAGATGCACCCATCCTTCATGTTTCTAATTCAAACGATGAGCAATGGAAAGAAGGCTTTGGTACCTTCAATTTTCTACGTTCCACCATCAAGGAATGCATAGATGTAGGGCATTTTCGAGGACATGAAGAAGAAGCACTCTCTTTTTTGGTTTGGTCCACCGTTCATGGCATGGTGTCCTTACGAATTCGCCGACGCTGCGAGGTCGTTTTGGCTCAACGCCAAGACACCATCGTCAAAGATGGCTTAAATGAATTTTTCAGTATTCTAGATAGACTTTCTTCATGAAAAGAAAATACACACTGAAGCAACTCAATTGGTCCATGAGAAGCCCATTTCAAGCATTTATGCTTTGTTTTGGACTGCTTGTGACCCCTGTACAAGCACAGCAGGTTTTGGACACCTACATCACGGAAGGATTGGCCAATAACCTCGTGCTTCAGGATAAAAAAGCGAGCCTGGAACAAAGTTTATTGGCTTTAAAAGATGCCAAAAGTTTCTTTTTGCCTTCCATGGACTTTGGTGCAAGTTACACCTTGGCTGAAGGAGGTAGAACCATCGCATTTCCAGTCGGAGACTTGCTCAATCCCGTTTATTCGACTTTAAATAAACTCACCGCTTCCAACAAGTTCCCACAAATCGACAACGTCTCGGAACAGTTACTTCCTGACAACTTTTACGACACGCGCTTCCGAACCACCCTTCCCCTACTCAATACGGATTTGATTTACCAACAGCAAATCCGAAAAGAACAAGTCAATTGGACCAACTTCCAAGTTGAAATCTACCGTGCCACACTCATTCAAGACATTCGAGTAGCTTACTTTAATTTCTGCGCTGCACACAATTCCATTTCTATTTTAAAAAACACGCTTCAGCTGGTCGATCAAAACCTAAAAGACACCCGATCCCTGGTTGAAAATGGAAAAAGGCTTCCAGCGGCGGTCTTGAGAGCGGAAAGTGAGCTCGAACAAGTAAAATCCTTACTAATAGAGGCTGAGTTAAAAACCAACAATGCGTCACAATACCTCAACTTTCTAGTCAATCGACCTCTTGATCAGGCGGTTTCTTTTGAAGATATACCTCTCGATTTCAGTCGTTTGGATCAATTGCTTCTCGAAGACCTTCACCCACAAAATCCAGAACTCCGCGCCATGCAAAGCATGGAGACTATCCAAGAAACGGTTCTTAAATCTGGAAAGAACTATTGGGTGCCCAAAGTTTCCACTTACGCCGATCTGGGCTCACAGGGCTTTGATTGGAGCTTTGATTCCCAATCCAAGTACCTCATGTGGGGACTAAACTTTAGCATGCCTGTATTTCAAGGTGGAAGAAATCAAAACCAAATCCAACGGAATGTCCTCGGCTTGCAAGCTGTCCAACGGCAAAAAGAATTGGTGAATCAAAAATTGAACCTAGGACTCCAAACTCAGCGAAATGAGGTGAAAACCCTACTTGCTGCGCTCCAATCTTCGGAAAAGAAACTCGTGTCGGCCTCCGCCTACCTCAAACTCGTAGACAAAGGATTCAAGGATGGAAGCCAATCTTTACTTGAATTTATAGACGCAAGAAACCAATACACGCAAGCTGCCCTCCAAAAAAACATCAGTGCTTACAAGCTACAAATGGCTTTGGCACAGCTTGAACGTCAACTCTCTACTGAAACCAATTAAGCCATGAAAAAGCGCTATTCACTTTTACCAGTAATTTCATTCTTTTTTCTTTTGGGATGCAGCAGCAGTACACCTAGTGATACGAACATCCCAAAAGCAGGTGAGGCCATTCCAGTCAGCCTTATTCCGCTCCATTCTTCTGAGATGGCTGCCTCAGTGACTGCAAGTGGTACCTTTAGTACCAAGGACGAAACACTCCTATCCTTTAAACTAGGTGGAATTGTCTCCAAAGTACTCGTAGAAGAAGGCGATGCCGTAAAATCTGAGCAAATCGTAGCAAGTCTTGATTTGACTGAGATACAAGCTGGCGTTCGTCAATCCAAACTCGCCTACGATAAAGCGCTTCGAGACCATCAGCGTGCTGCTCGCCTCTACACGGACAGCGTGGCTACACTTGAGCAGTTTGAAAATTCAAAAACAGCATTAGACATCGCTGAACAGCAGTTAAGTTCGGCCAACTTCAACTTGGCCCAATCCCAAATCCGTGCAACAAAAAATGGATTTGTCCTCAAAAAATTTGTAAACCCAGGTCAGTTGGTGGCTTCTGGAACTCCCATTCTACAAATCAATGGAGCTGCTTCAGGAGCTTGGATCCTGAAGGTAACCTTGAGTGATCAGCAATGGACTGCTATTCAGATTGGTGACCAAGCCGAGATCAATGCTGGGGCATCGGCTGCTTGGATACCTGCCAAAGTAACGCAGAAAAGTCAATCAGCAGACCCGATTACGGGTACCTATTGGGTAGAAATCAGCCCGGAATCTGTCAAAGAAGTTTCCTTGGCTTCTGGAATGTTTGGAAAAGCTCGAATCCAGCCCTCCCAAACCGTACAAGGCTGGGAGATTCCATTTGAATCCGTTCTTGATGCCAATGGGGACAGCGGCTATGTCTTTGTAGTCGATGGCCAAAAAGCGAAAAAAATAAAAATTCAATTGGGTAAAATCACTCCAACTTCCATTCAGGTGGTTGCTGGATTGGAAAATTACAAGAGCCTTATTGTGTCAGGAAGTGCCTATTTGTCGGATGGTTCCACTATTCAAGTTAAGAACTGATGAAAATCTCTGATTTTGCGGTAAAAAATTACCAATTTACCCTCGTCATCTTTCTCATGACGGTGGTCTTGGGATTGACTACCTTTTTGAACATGCCGCGGAGTGAAGACCCGGTAATCAACTCCCCTAATTTTCCAATTGTAGTCATTTATCCAGGTGCAAGTCCAGAGGATTTGGAAGAATTGGTGGTGGATCCATTGGAAAAAACCATCTACGCACTTGAAAATATCAAGCGCATTGAAACCGAAATCAAAGACGGTGCAGCTATTCTTTTAGTAGAATACAATTACAACGAGGATGTAGATGAAAAATACCAGGAACTCGTTCGGGAAGTCAACACCCTTCGGCCCCAATTGCCAGCGGAGATTTTTTCCATCGAAGTAAAGAAGGTTCGACCCTCCGATGTCAACATACTTCAAATCGCATTGGTGAGTGAAAATGCTTCACGAGAATCGCTTAAAACCGAAGCAGATCGCCTCCAAAAAGACCTAGAGAGCATTACGGAATTAAAGAATGTCAAAATCCATGGACTTCCAGCTCAAATCGTAAAGGTTGAATTACAACTGGATAAAGTAGCGACCTTAAACATCCCTCTTGCTGCGCTTATTGGCAGCATCAAAAGTGAATTAAGTAATATTCCTGGAGGTCAGGTAGATGCGGGTAATAAAACGTTCAATGTAAAAACGAGCGGAAATTACAGTTCAGCCGATGAAATCGCCGAGACCGTGGTGTATTCCCTACAAGGAAAAAACATCCTTTTGAAAGATGTGGCAACGATTCGTAATGACTTTGAGGATACCAAGCACATCACACGACTCAATGGCTACCGCTCCATCTTTGTGACTGCAGCCTTAAAGGAAGGCACCAACATCTCCAACGTACAAGAAAAATACAGCCCCCTACTCGCTTCTAGCACAGAAAAACTTCCTGAAAACATCGATTTAATCGTTGCTTTTGATCAAGCTGACTATGTCAATAGACGACTAGGTGGCTTAGGAATGGACTTTTTAATTGCCATAGCCTTGGTATTTGTGACGTTGCTTCCCTTGGGCAACCGTGCCTCGCTTATCGTCATGGTTTCCATTCCCTTGTCACTAGCCATTGGCCTGATTTTGATGAATGCATTGGGCTATAGTCTCAACCAACTCAGCATTGTCGGACTAGTGGTTGCACTGGGATTACTGGTCGACGATAGCATTGTCGTCGTAGAAAACATCGAACGATGGATCCGAGATGGCTTCAGCAAAAAGGAAGCAGCCATAAAGGCTACCCAACAGATTTCAATTTCTGTAATTGGCTGTACGGTCACCTTGATCATTGCTTTTCTTCCTTTGGTATTCTTACCAGAGAGTTCGGGGGATTTTGTACGAAGCTTGCCCATGTCTGTGATCATGAGTGTACTCGCTTCGTTGTTGGTTTCACTTACCATCATCCCATTTCTTTCTACTTGGTTTTTAAAAAACAAGGAAGAAGGCCATACCAACAAAATCTACGACTTGTTTCAGAAAGGGATCCACCTTAGCTATGCACCACTGCTTGAAAAAGCATTAAAGAAGCCTGTGGCAACGCTCGTTCTTGCAGGAGTTATCTTTTTTGGGTCCTTAAGCTTATTCCCTGTTATTGGATTTAGCCTTTTTCCTTCCTCAGAAAAACCACAATTTCTAGTCAGTATTACGACTCCACTTCAATCCAACCTGAGTAACACGGACTCACTCGTAAGGCAAATTGAACAGGAAGTGACCAAAATTCCTGAGTTGAAAAATTTTGCAACCAACGTAGGCAAAGGAAATCCCCGCATCTATTACAACGAGATTCCTGAAAATGAGCGCAGCGATTATGGGCAACTCTTCGTTCAACTTGAACCTGAAACTTCAGCTCCTCGAAAAATAGAGATCATCCAAACGCTTCAAGCGAGTTTTGCAAAGGTGGTCGGTGCAAAAGTAGAAGTTAAAAACTTTGAACAGGGACCACCAGTTACTGCGCCCATCGAAATCAGGCTCGTAGGGGAAAATTTGGATACGCTTCGAAGTTTGGCGGGAAAAGTGGAGCAGCTACTCAAGCAAACTCCTGGCACCATCTATGTCAATAACCCCGTAGCCAACTTAAAGACCGATATCCGTGTAGCCATTCAAAAAGATAAGGCACGACAATTGGGTATTGCTACTGCAGACATCGACCAAACCGTCCGTCTTGCACTTGCCGGATTGAACTTGGGTTCGTTTACAGACCCTCAAGGAAATGAGCGCTCCATTTTACTCACTACCCCAAAAGAGGATCGTGCAACCTTAGAAACCTTCGAACCCATTTACATCTACAACAATCAAGGAAAGGGCATTCCACTTTCCCAAATTGCAGATCTCCAATTTGAAAGCAGTACCCTGACTATAGACCATTACAATAAAAATAGGTCTGTATCCGTATCCTCCTTTGTAGACGCCAATTCCCTCACGGATCGAGTGCTTGGTGAAGCGATGACCAAACTAGATCAAATTCCCTTGCCTGAAGGCTATCGCCTAACATTAGGGGGTGAATACGAAACCAAACAAGAATCTTTTGCAGGCTTCAATACCATCATTATCATCACTGTGTTCCTTTTCATTGCGGTATTGATTTTGCTTTTCCGAACCTTCAAAAGCACGATCATTGTCCTTTCTGTGATTCCTTTGGGAATGGTGGGCGCCTTGATTGCACTCTGGATTACGGGCAACTCCCTCTCCTTTGTGGCCATCATTGGACTTATTGCCTTGGCGGGTATTGAGGTAAAAACTTCCATCCTATTGGTGGATTTTACCAATCAATTGCGAAAAGAAGGGGTAGATCTTGATACAGCCATTCAAAAATCAGGGGAAATTCGCTTCCTACCCATCGTGTTGACTACCATCACGGCAATAGGTGGCTTGATCCCCGTGGCTTTGAGTACCAATCCGCTCATCTCTCCGCTTGCGATTGTGCTTATTGGTGGGTTAATCAGTTCTACTATCCTATCCAGAATCGTTACCCCAGTTCTTTACAAACTCCTGCCACCAAGAGTTTAAGCCAGTTCAACTGGAAGTTGTTCTTTACTTGAATTCCTTAAAAAAACCGAAAACGATAGTCCTCTTCAAAATAATTCAAATCCTTTTTCTATATTTCTTTCCTAATTAATTCCTTAACCAAAAGAACCATGAAACTAATTACTACCCTTCTGTGCGGATTTGCACTTTTCTTAATTTCCTTTACCACCCAAGCTCAAACTACAGACTACTTTGTAGGCGAATGGGAAGTAACTATCAAGGACACCCCAATGGGAACTATCTCTGTCGTACTTACACTAGAGCGTGGGGAAGATGGTAAGTTGGTTGGAAAATTTGTAGATGCTGCAAACAGCACCAGCACCCCAATGACCCAAATTACTGAAGCAGAGGATAGTATTACCCTTTACTTCTTTGCTGAGGGCATGGACCTCTACCTAAACCTTAAGCCTGAAGGTGAGGAAAATGTCAGTGGATCCCTGATGGATTCCTTCGCAGTCGAAGGTAAGCGAGTTATTAAGTAAAAAAATAAGGCGGGAAATCCCGCCTTATTTTTTTTGTCCTTACTTATCCAAAATTCATTTTTTTACCTAAGACACCTTAAACCCACTTTTTAAGTTGCTGATACACTAGGTGCAAAGGAAAGCCCATCACCGTAAAGTAAGAGCCCGTGATACTACTAACCCCTACAAATCCTATCCATTCTTGAATTCCGTAAGAACCTGCTTTATCAAATGGCTGGTATTTTTTGAGGTAATGCCAAACTTCTTCCTCATCTAAAAATCGAAAAGTTACTTGGGCTTCATCCTCCAACGTAATGGAGGTTTTTCGGTCTTTAATTGTCACTGCCGTCATTACGGTATGAGTAGCACCTGACAGACTTTTCAGCATCTCAAAGGCTTCTTGTTCATCCGCTGGTTTGCCCAGCACCTTCCCACGATCAATCACCACGGTATCCGCCGTGATGAGGAGTTCATTTTCTTGAAGTTCCCCAGGGAATGCATCTGCTTTCAGTTTGGAAAGGTATGCAGCAGCATACTGTGCTGGAAGATCCGCAGGAATAGTTTCTTCAACTGGATGTACCCGAACTTCAAAATCAAATTCCAATCCTCGAAGGAGTTCCTGTCTCCTCGGGGAATTCGATCCCAAAATAATTTTTTTAGAGGCTAGATTCGTTAAAAAACTGGGCATAGTCGTAGTTAAATTCTTCTTGATTAACAGTGGCAAATAGCATCCCACCAAGGGCTTTGGGATAGAAATAAGTGGATTTTTGGGGCATGACCTGCCCGGAGTTACATACTTCGATCACTTGACTCAAGTCAATCTCACGGGTGATGATGGCAAACTTGGCATTTTTTGACTGCACTTCTTGCACACATCTAGAAAAGTTTCGTTCAAAAGCCAAAGCTGTTGTAGTACGCTGTTCCTTGGGTGAGAGTCCAAGGATTTTGTCAAACACCACTTCATGCAACAAGACCAAATCCAATTGACGAAGCACTTCAGGTAAAGCCGGGGCTACCTGATCAAACTTCTCTTGCCGAAACTTGATCACAAAGGCCGCATCTTCCCATACCAAACCAAAAGAATGCTTTCGTTGAAAGGAATAAGTAGCCAGTTCGGCCGCATCTCCCATCGGTCGAATCTCAAACCAAGTTCCCAAGGCAGAAAAGAATGTTTCTTTCTCCAAATCATTCCCATAAAAAAGCCGATGCGTAGGGAGAATCTCCAAATGATTGCCTACCACATTGGTCAAATACATCAAATGATAGTCTGCTGCCTTCCAAGGGGATGACACCTGAATGGCTTCCTGCTCTTTCCTGTATTCAATGGCTGCTTCAAGTCGATGATGCCCAT
>CAJBER010000093.1 GCA_903952135.1 uncultured Algoriphagus sp. | reverse complement strand
CATCTGAATTCCTTAATTTGGAGGGAGATAAGTTTTCTACCTCAAGAAATTGGGCTGTTTGGCTGCATGCTTCAACTCAGGAATTTGGCGAATTTGAAGGCAGGTTTCTACACCATCCTGGTTGGGCATCATGATGTCTAAAAGGATTACATCAGGCTGAAACTTGATGGCGGTTTTCACGGCTTTCAGTCCATCCTCTGCTGTTGCTACTTCATAACCCTCTTTTTGCAGGTTGTATTTTAAGATTTCGACAATATTCGGCTCGTCATCTACGACCAATACCTTGATTTTTTGTTTGTCTGCCATGGGAAGAATTCCAAATTGTTGTCTGAAAATTAATGAATATCTACCGCTTCAAACCAATAGTTGCATTAACCTAACCTTGAAAGAATCGAGTTAATGCTAAAATAGAGGTCTTTTTGTTACGCTTTGTTAAGTTAGTGTTAAACCCATTGCCTTGCTAATTTTTCAACCCTTTGGCAGTCGTAATGTCGATGTTCAATGAACCAATAAACAAATCCGCCTTGATTTTGACAGGAATTTTGTGGACATCTTTGGTAATCCAGACTTTCACGGGGTACTCCCCGCGGAACAGGCTATTTTTAGGTATTCGGGGGGAAAAGAGGTAGGTTTCTTTCCTTCCTAATTTCGTTTCAAGCGTTTCGGTCCCTCCAAATATTAATTTTAGGTTATATATTTCTTTATCAAAAAAACCTCGGATTAAAACTTCTTGTCCTTTCTTGAGGGAGGATAGGTCTAGGGTGCGTAAAAAATAAAATCCACTTACCAAATCTTGTACCGGTCCGGGAAGTGAGAACACCTTGGTTTCTTTTACTTTTTTGTTTTCTCGGTCGTAGAGCTCAAGGGTAGCCTTCTTGTTGACTTGATCAAAATAGACCTTCTCGTTTCTCCGATACCGCCCTTCTTCGATGTAGCGGTAAGAAAGTCCTGGCAATAAACTTTGGGTATTTAGGTGAGTTCCCCAATTGTCATTGACTTTACTAAATAGGGTAACTGCACCTTTGGTTTTTCCAAAAGCATCAATTTTATAATAGGATTGCGAGTTTTCAAGAATTGCCTTCTTGCTGACATGCAGCCGTCCTTCTGCGAGATCCACCCAACCATAAGTCACATCAAAGTGTAGATCCTCCCCAAAGGTGAAGGGAACGTCCTTGGCGGTAGACTGCGCCCAAGAAGCTGCAAGCGGAAAACAGACGAACAGCAGGATCCGAAAATAGCGCTTCATTTGATATGTGACAATTTGTGACAAAAATCAGATAGTTATCGGATAATTATTCCAAAATCTGCTGTGGTAAAGCATAAAAGTACAAATTTGCACAGCGAAAACAAGCGCAGGCAACACCTTGTTAATTGTGCACACAATTGGTAACTTGAACGTTTTAACCTATACAAAACTACCTCACTCATGAGTACGAACAACGCAGAAAAACTCAAAGCATTACAGCTCACGATCGACAAGCTCGAAAAAACCTACGGCAAGGGTGCTGTCATGAAGCTTAGCGACAATAAAGTATTGGATATCCCCGCCATTTCTACCGGATCCTTAGGCTTGGACATGGCCCTGGGCATTGGCGGTATTCCTAGAGGTCGAGTGATTGAAATCTATGGTCCTGAATCTTCGGGTAAGACTACTTTGACCATGCATTGCATTGCCGAAGCGCAAAAAGCAGGAGGCCTTGCAGCCTTTATCGATGCGGAACATGCATTTGACAAAAACTATGCAGAGAAGCTAGGCATCGATACCGAAAACCTACTTATCTCCCAACCAGACAATGGGGAGCAGGCTTTGGAAATTGCAGAGCACTTGATTCGCTCTGGAGCAATTGACATCATCGTGATTGACTCAGTAGCAGCCTTGGTTCCCAAAGGGGAATTGGAAGGGGAGATGGGCGAAAGCAAGATGGGCCTTCAAGCTCGCTTGATGTCTCAGGCACTTCGTAAACTCACAGGAGCGATTCACAAAACAGGCTGTGCTTGTATTTTCATCAACCAGCTTAGAGACAAGATCGGGGTGATGTTTGGCAGCCCAGAGACCACTACAGGTGGAAATGCCTTGAAGTTCTATGCTTCCGTACGCTTGGACATTCGTCGCGTAGGGCAGATCAAAGAAGGAGCAGATAATGTATTGGGCAATAGAACCCGTGTGAAGGTGGTAAAAAACAAAGTGGCACCACCATTTAAAGTAGTGGAATTTGACATCATGTATGGCCAGGGAATCTCTAAGGTAGGAGAGGTGATTGACCTAGGAGTGGAACTGGAAATCATCAAGAAGGCAGGATCTTGGTTCTCCTACAATGGGGAAAAACTAGGTCAAGGCCGTGATGCAGTGAAAAGTTTGCTTTTGGATAATCCAGAATTGCTCGATGAGCTGGAAGGAAAAATCAAAGGTGCTTCTGGCCTATTGCCAACTGAACCGACTATCTCTTTGGAAGATTAAGGAAGCCGAATACCTAAAAAAAAGGTCCCGTACGGGACCTTTTTTGTTGTCTTTTAGTTCGTCCGAATGGCTTCCACCGGATCCATCCGTGCTGCAAGGGTGGCGGGCACGATGCCGGCAACCACCCCGATGGCAGAGGATACGCCTAAGCCTAGGATGATATTATTGAAGGAAAGAATCAGGTCTAAGCTCCCTAAAGGAACGAAGCTCAGAAGGTACACGAGTAGGATTCCTGAACCGCCTCCAATCAAACTCAAGCAAACTGCCTCAAAGAGAAATTGGAATAGGATAAAGTAGTTTCTCGCGCCCAAGGATTTTTGAATCCCGATGATGTTGGTTCGCTCCCGCACCGACACAAACATGATGTTGGCGATTCCGAAGCCCCCCACCAAAATGGAAAAGCCTCCAATCACCCAACCTGCCACGGAAATCACATCGAAGATGGATCCGATTGCGTTTTGGATAAACTCGGTTTTGTTGAGCGCAAAATTATTCTCCTGGGTAGGCTTCAATCCTCTTTTGGCACGAAGTAGGCCAGCCATTTCGTTTTCCAAAGCTACAAGCCCCACATCCGTATCTCTGCCTTTGGCAGCGATGGTAGGTTCGAGCCCATCTCGCCCGGTGTAGTACATTTTACTAAATGCACCAAAAGGCACCAAGCAGGCTTCATCTTTGGAAGGGAGTTCCAAAAACCCTTCTCCTTCTTCTTCAAAAATCCCGATAATGGTAAATTTCATTCCTTTGATTTTTACTTCCTTACCCAAGGCTGTCTGGTTTGGAAATAAGGTGTTGGCGATTTTTTTACCGACAATGATCAAGTTGCGGGAAGCGTTGATTTCTGCTTCTGAAAAATAGCGGCCTTCTTCCAAGGCAACTTCAAATACATCCTGGTAGGTGTAGGCTACTCCCGAAAGTGAAGTTCCCTCGTAAGAGTTGCTTCCTGCTTGAACCGTTGCGGAAGAAGAGGCTGAAATGGTCACTCCATCTGCATTGGATAGGCGCTCCTCTAAAAATTTGTATTCGGCATAAGTTCCTGGGGGTCGTTGAAAATATTTCCACCAGGGGTAATCCTGCGGCCCATTGGCAAAAGGAAATCGGTCTACACGCATCACATTGGTGCCCAAAAAGGCAAAGGAAGACTTGATTTTCTGTTCCAATGAATCCACCAAGGTGAATACGGCAATGATGGCGAAAATGCCTATGGTCACCCCCAAAAGGGAAAGAATGGTGCGTGTAAGGTTGGATTTTAAGGCCGAAATGGCAAACCTAAAACTTTCCCAAGAAAGCTTTAAAAAGAGCATAGAATAAGTAGTTGGTTAAAACAATTTGTTAAGTTAGGTGAAATTGGGCATTATTGTACTTATCTTTGCATTTTTTAAAAGGAATCTGCTTATCGAGTTCGAATAAGTCAACTACTCCAAAACACCGTCTATGAAATTATCTGATTTCAAATTTGAAGTTCCCAAAAAACTGATTGCTCTCTACCCAACAGAAAATCGGGATGAGTCCAGATTGATGGTCGTTCATCGAAAAACTGGAGAAATTGAGCACCGTACATTTAAGGATATCCTAGAGTATTTTGGTGAAGGGGATGTTTTTGTAACCAACGACACCAAAGTTTTCCCTGCTCGTCTATACGGAAACAAGGAAAAAACGGGTGCCAAAATCGAAGTTTTTTTGTTGCGCGAACTCAATGCTGAATTCAAACTTTGGGATGTTTTGGTAGATCCTGCTCGAAAAATCAGAGTAGGCAACAAGCTTTATTTTGGCGATAGCGATTTGGTGGCTGAAGTCATTGACAATACCACTTCCAGAGGTAGAACAATCCGTTTTCTATTTGACGGAACGGAGGAGGAATTTCACAAAACCATCGATACGCTAGGTGAAACCCCACTTTTGAAGGAGTACATCGAGCGAAACATTGAGCCTGAGGATAGAGAACGCTATCAGACAGTCTTTGCCAAAAATGTAGGTGCTGTCGCTGCTCCAACTGCTGGACTTCACTTTACTCCACAATTGCTCAAGCGTTTGGAATTAAAAGGAGTAGAAATTGCTCCAATTACCCTTCACATTGGACTAGGAACCTTCCGTCAAGTGGATGTGGAAGATCTGACCAAGCACAAGATGGATTCCGAAAATTACTTTATTTCAGATAGAACCGTGGATTTGGTCAACCATTCCTTGGATCAGAAAAAGCGTGTAGTGGCAGTGGGAACTACTTCCCTCAAAACTGTAGAATCTTCAGTAACTGCTAATGGACGTCTCAAGGCGAGCAGCGGATGGACAGATAAATTCATCATTCCTCCTTACGACTTTAAGATTGCCAACGCGCTAGTTACCAATTTCCACTTACCCGAGTCTACCCTATTGATGACTGCCTCCGCTTTTGGGGGATATCCATTGGTGATGAAGGCCTACAAAGAAGCCATTAAAGAAAAGTATCGATTCTTCTCCTATGGAGATGCGATGTTGATCTTGTAAATCAATTAAGTCCCGCACTAGCGGGACTTTTTTTTGATACCTAGTCGACTTTTATTCGGATTGGTTTCCGTTTTTGCACTTCCCTCATCTCTCGGGCAGTAGAAATTTCCCAAAATAGGAGGTGGGTCTCGAATAGGACTTTATTTTTGTACCAATTCAATGCACATGAACAAAGCAGCAATACTCGTCGCCGGAGGTAAAGGAATGCGAATGGGAACCTCCCTTCCCAAGCAATACCTGCCCTTAGCAGGAAAGCCTGTATTGATGCATACGCTAGAGCGCTTTTTTCAAGCTGATCCCAGTTTACGCTTGATTTTGGTGTTACCCAAGGAGGACTTCGAGTACTGGACTAATTTATGTGCTTCCCATAGCTTTGATCTTCCCCATCAGCTGGTGGCTGGAGGAAGTAGCCGCTTTCAGTCCGTAAAAAATGGCTTGATGGCACTTCCTTTTCAAGAAGGACTAGTTGCAATTCACGATGGGGTGAGGCCTTTTGTGAGTGAAAAAGTAATTCAAACTAGTTTTGAACAGGCAGCTGAGAAGGGAAGTGCTATTCCAGTGGTAGCCTTGAAGGATTCCTTGCGAAAAGTAGGTACTGCAGGTGAAAGCAGTTTCCAAGATCGAACACACTTCCGCTTGGTACAGACGCCTCAAACCTTTCAACTTGGCCCGCTCCTGCAAGCCTTTGCAGTTGAGGAGTTGGCGATTTTTACCGATGATGCTACCGTCTACGAGCACCAAGGATGGGAAATCAGCCTAATTGAGGGAAATCCAGAGAACATTAAATTGACCACACCCGAGGACTTAGCTTTTGCTGAATTCTTGGTGTTGGCTCGCTAAACTGGCAACGAATTTTTTTTACCGACTCGATCGGGGTCTTTACCGATTTTTCACAGGACTTCATCGAATGCTGCAAGGAAGCCTTGGTTTGAACTACTAGTTTTGTTTCACTAAATTCAACTCAAATGAACAACTACACAAAACCACGAAATGACGGGAGTATTGCTTTTGGAGTGATCATCCTGGGAATAGGCATTGTCCTTCTTTTTAGAAAGTTCGGGCTTTACATACCGGACTGGGTACTGACCTGGCCAATGATTCTGATAGCTGTGGGTACCTACACGCTCATCAGTCAGCAGTTCAAGAGCTTTTTTGGATCCGTAGTACTTTTTATTGGGGTCTACTTTTTATTGAAAAGAGAGTTTGACCTAGACCTAGGTCTTGACCAATTCATTTGGCCGGTAGGCTTGATTGCCCTGGGTATCTATTTGATTACCTATAAAAAGAGGGAGTACAAAGTGATCGATGAGGCTAGAAAAAATTGGGAGACCTCTAGAAAAAAGAAATCAGAAGCAGCTGCGGCTGCAGCTGAGGGAACTAGCGAAGCCGTACTTGTTGAGGGGGAAACTGACTCTCAGGGTGACACAGCAAAGGCAGCAGAAAAAGACTTTGTTCGCGCTACGGGCACTGCATTTTTGGACCGAATCAATGAGCGAGTCATCTTTAGCGGGGTCAACCGAAAGTTGATGACCAAAGATTTCCAAGGGGGTAAGGCTACCGTAATTTTTGGTGGTTTGGATTTAGATTTGACCCAAGTGGATTTTAATGGGGTAGTCAGCTTGAATTTGGAAGTTGGATTTAGTGGGGTCAAGTTGATCGTCCCTCCGCACTGGGATGTGCGTACTGAAATGTCCAATTTAGCAGCTGGACTTGAAGACAAGCGCATGTTCCGAGAAGGAGGGGTAGACACCAACAAAGTCTTGATCCTGAAAGGCACCCTATTGTTTAGCGGTTTGGAAATCAAGTCTTTTTAATTCATTCTAAAAATCATCATATCCCTTGTATTTAACCGCTTTTTCAAGTTCAAACTTTGGGAAATGGACCCTCCCAGGAATCGGATGTATCTGGTTTCTGGGAGGTTATTTTTTACTCCTTCACCAGGGGATAAGTGAAGAGCAAGTCCTTGTGGATGCCTTCTTTTTGACCCTTCTCTTTTTGGGAGGGGTTCTTCTTTTGGATCGGGTGTTTCGGCATTACACTCCCAACCGAAAAAATGGATTTCTTCTTGTCCTTTTTCCCCTCCTGCTCAGCGGGGGATTGGCATGGGGCCATGCGCAACTCCTTTCCTGGTGGTTTGCTAAAGAGTCAGACTACTTGGAACTTTTAGAAGCTAGTTTTTTTTACCGATGGACTGTTTTTGGCTTGGTATTCCAACTGCTGGCTGTGTTGGCAGTGGTGATCTCGAAGGTAGCTGGGCAGGAGGAACTTAGCCGTCGGGAGGGGCAGCTGCTTCAACTTTCCAAGGAGGCAGAACTTGCCCAATTGCGGCAGCAACTGCAGCCTCACTTCTTATTCAACAGCCTCAATTCCATCCATGCCTTGGTGCTTGCAAGCCCTCAACGTGCCCGAGACATGGTGCTGTTGCTTTCGGATTTTTTGAGAGGTACCCTGCGAAGCGAAGGCCAATCTTGGATCAGTTTGGCCGATGAAATCAAGTACCTGAGCATGTATTTTGACATTGAGCGGGTCCGCTTTGGGCACCGCTTGTTGGTAGACCTTCAAGTGGAGGAAGGGGTTGAAGGACTGAAAATCCCACCCTTGCTCGTACAGCCGCTGGTAGAAAACGCCATCAAATACGGCTTGTATGGAACTTTGGGGGAGGTAAAAATTAGCCTTCGCTTCCAAAAAGAAGGCAACTACCTCCAGGTAAACGTGGAAAATCCTTTTGATGGCCAAGCTTCAGTTCCCGCCGGAACTGGCTTTGGGCTAAGCTCTGTGGAGCGCCGGCTTTTCCTTATTTTTGGGCGTACAGATCTCTTAGAAAAAAGCGCAGCCCAGGGAATATTTCGTGTTCACTTAAAAATCCCAGTTACCGGATGATCAAGGCACTAATCGTAGATGACGAACCCCTAGCGGCTGGGTTGGTCAACGAATTTTTAAATGCGTATCCCCAATTTGAGGTGGTCGCCATCTGTCACGATGGTTTTGAGGCCTTCAAAGCAATTCAAGCGCACCAACCTGACCTTATTTTCCTAGACATTCAGATGCCCAAAATCACGGGCTTTGAATTGCTCGAATTGTTGGAAAATCCTCCAGCAGTGCTATTTACCACTGCCTTTGATCAGTATGCGGTGCAAGCCTTTGATGCCAAGGGATTGGACTATTTGGTCAAACCGTTTTCTGAGGCACGATTTGCCCAAGCCATTGCTCGCTTTTTGAGTCAGCACCAGACTCCGGCTACCTCCAATATTGTGCCTGAGGAGGGCTTCCCAGTTCTTCCAGGAAAAAGTACCCGCTTGGTGGTCCGAGTAAAAAATGAACTGAAAGTGATCCAAGTGCAGGAAGTGCGCTACGTGGAAGCGAATGACGATTACATTTCCATCCACACGGGCGAAGGGAAATTTTTGAAAAAGATGACCCTAAAGCAATTGGAAGAAAGCCTAGATCCTGAAAAATTTGCCCGAGTGCATCGCTCCTTTTTGGTCAACCTTCAGGAAGTAGCTGGGATAGAGCCCTATGAAAAGGAATCCTACCTGCTCCGGCTGCGGACAGGACAAAAAATTCCTGTGAGCAAGACTGGCTATGCTCGACTTCGACAGGTGTTGGGGCTCTGATGGCCCGTTGAATAGTACTAGCTCACAAAAAAAGTCCCGCAGCTGCGGGACTTTCCATTAATATTCGTCTTCGTTGAAGAAAAAATCGTCTTTGGTAGGATAATCAGGCCAAATTTCTTCAATGGTCTCGTAAGGCTCGCCATCGTCTTCCAATTCTTGGAGGTTTTCCACTACTTCAAGTGGAGCGCCAGAGCGGATGGCATAATCGATAAGTTCGTCCTTGGTTGCTGGCCAAGGGGCATCTTCAAGGTAGGAGGCTAGTTCAAGTGTCCAGTACATAGTTTTTGTTTTTGGAGGTGTTCCGGATGTTAATAATGCAAGAATAGTAATTTTTTTAATATAATGGTTGTACTCAAGTTCTCGGAGAAAGTTGCCTCAACACATAGTTTTTTACATCAATCTTTCGCTTCAAGCTTGAAACCTTCTTTTTCATCATCATTTCGAAATCAGGTGTTTCAACGCGGAAGTTGTCCGAATTGTGCTGCATGGTTTCGAATTCACTCTGGTCGCGATGCAACAAATCCTTTACAATAGCCGCTTTAATCTGTTGCTGCTCTTCAATTGACTTCGCATCAAAGTCTGCGTATTTGCTTCGCCCAAGTTTCTCCAGAAAGGCTTTTTCAAAGATGATATCCATGAAAAACTGGTAGGAGCGTGCAGGTAAGTTTGCTTCCTTCGGCTTTCGTATCGGGAGCTTTTTCCAATCCTCCTGGATCGCTTTGGCTCGTACCGTAATTTCTTGGCTGGTCGGCTGGTGGGCCATTTTCTTCAATTCCTCTACCATCTCGTCGATTTTGCGAAGCACTTCTCGAGGAGGCAT
>CAJBER010000092.1 GCA_903952135.1 uncultured Algoriphagus sp. | reverse complement strand
AATTTTCTTGACAGGTACCACGGGAAGATTGTTCCGTGAGTTTGGAATTGTAGTGGCAGGATCAGTTTTGATTTCTGCTTTTGTAGCACTTACGATGACTCCCATGCTGAGTGCACGCATGCTGAAAAACAGGGAAAAGCAGAATGCTTTCTATCGATTTACTGAACCCTTCTTTGTCAAATTGAACCTGTTCTATGAACGGACACTGACCCAATTCATGAAGGTAAAATGGGTTTCTTTCCCCATTATCGGAATCATGGGCCTAGGGATTTATTGGTTGTTTTCTAACCTGCAAACTGAGTTGGTTCCAATGGAGGACCGATCCGAATTGCGAATCAACATGACCGGTCCCGAGGGAGCCACCTTCTCATTTATGGATCAGGTCATCACCGACTTGAATTCCCAGCTTCAGAAGGAACTTCCGGCATCGGAACTGGCTAGCATTACAAGTATGACCTCCCCTGGATGGGGTACAGCAAATACCAACTCCGGATTTGTTCGTCTCTTTTTGACGGATGCTTCCGAGCGTTCCCGTACCCAGCAGGAGATCTTTACCCAAGTCAATGCCTCTCTCAAAGGGGTGACTGCGGTACGTGCTTTTGCGCAGCAGCCCGCCTCCATTGGCGATCGTCGTGGCGGACTTCCGGTTCAGTATGTGATTCAAGCGCCTACGCTAGAAAAGCTCAAGGAAGTAATTCCACCTTTCTTGGAGAAAGCTTCCCAGAATCCAGCCTTTATTTTCACGGATATCAACCTGAAGTTTACCAAGCCTGAACTCGAAATCGAGATTGATCGGGAGCGGGCACGCAATATGGGGGTATCGGTACAGGAAATTGCCCGCACCCTACAGCTCTCCTACTCAGGACAGCGCTTTGCCTACTTCATTCGTGGAGGTAAGCAGTACCAGGTGAGTGGGGAGATGCAACTTCAAGATCGAAATGAGCCAGTCAATTTGAGAATGCTCTACGTGAGAGGAGATAATGGAGAACTAATTCAATTGGACAACTTGGTGCGCGTAGTGGAGAAAAGTACACCTCCACAGCTGTATCGATTCAATCGATTTGTGAGCGCCACCATTTCCGCAAACCTTGCGGATGGGGTGACCATTGGTGCAGGATTGGATGAGATGGACAAAATCGCTGCTGAAGTCTTGGATGATTCCTATTCCACGGATGTGACTGGACCTTCCAAAGAATTTAGAGAGAGCTCCAACAGCTTGTTGTTTGCCTTTATTTTTGCCCTGGTCCTCATCTACTTGGTGCTTTCTGCACAGTTTGAAAGTTTTGCCGATCCTTTGACAATCATGTTTACAGTACCGCTGGCCATTTTTGGTGCTTTGGCTACGCTTTGGGTATTTGACTTTACCTTGAATATCTTTAGTCAGATCGGTATCATCATGCTCATTGGTTTGGTAACTAAAAACGGTATTTTGATTGTTGAATTTGCCAACCAACGAAAAGAGGAAGGGATGAATGTAGAAGAAGCAATTTTTGGTGCGGCAGTATCTCGATTGCGACCGATTTTGATGACCAGTATGTCTACCATTTTGGGGATTTTACCAATTGCCTTGGCACTTGGTGCCGGTGCAGAAAGTAGAGTACCGATGGGGGCCGCTGTTATTGGAGGGCTTGCCTTTTCTACGGTATTGACCCTATTCATTATCCCTGCCGTGTATACCTACCTTACTTCTAAAAAAGGAGTTTTAGCAAAAACCACATGAAAAAAGGAACACTTTTGCTTCTAGCCATCCTGTGCATGACTGGGTTTTGGGCTCAAGCTCAGGAAACACTTGACCTAGAAAAGGCACTTCAGTTGGGTTTGGAAAACAACCTTCAAGTAAAGATCGGAGTCGAAAATCGGAACTTACGAGAGCTCGATAAAAAAGCAGCCGCGGGTACATTATTCATGCCTACTTTGAATGCCAACTACCTACGAACTTTTTCTACCGAGGATGTTATACAGACTTTTGTCAGTGACCCCAATAACCCGCGTGAGATCGATGCCGCCAAATCCAGAAACAAAGCCTACAGTGTGGTTGGGATTTATGGATTTCGCCCTGAGTCCTTCGTGACTATACGTCGGCTTGGGATGTTAGAGGAAATTAGCGATTTAGACGCAAAGGTCATTGTAGAGAATACAGTAGCCGGGATTTCTACTGCCTATTACCGCTTGATTTTGGAATTGCAACGATACAAGGTGCTTCAACAAACCTTGCAATTGAGTAAGGCACGATTGGAAATTGCCCAAGCACAGTACGATCTGGGAGGAGCTGGGAAAAGAGATTTTCTTGCTGCTCAAGTAGATTACAATGGGGATTCCAGCTTGTTGATGACGCAAATTCAAGTGATTCAAAATGCCCGGGTCAACCTGAATGAGTTGCTCGCAGCGGATCCAGATACGGATTATTCCATCCAGGACAGCACCATTGCTATTGGGGAAACCTTGTCCCTCGAGGCCCTTTATGAAAGTGCCTTTCTTGAAAACAAGCTCTTACTGGTCAATCAAAGACGAAATAACGAGGCGTTTCTCCGCCTTAAAGAACTGCAAGCATCCCGGCTTCCGGGAATCAACTTGAATTCTAGCTACACGAATTCGGTATTTAATTCAGATGCTGGCTTTTTGATCCAAAATGAACGACAAGGTCTTAATTATGGAGGAACCATCACTTTCAATTTATTTAGTGGACTCTCGCTCAATCGACGGATTCAAGGCGCTAAGGTGAATCAACGCATACAGGATTACTCTTTGGAGCAGTATGAAATCCAGTTGAAGTCAGATATCCAACGTGCTTACAATACCTACGATACCAACTTGGGCTTGCTTTCCATTGAGGAGAAAAATTACCAAGTGGCCAAGGAAAATTCGGAGATAGCCTTGGAACGTTTCCGTTTAGGGATTGCTTCTTATCTTGAATTTAGAGATGCTCAGGTCAACCTTCTTTCAGCAGAAAATAGATTGATTACCTCCATTTTTCAGATCAAACAGCAGGAAATCGAATTGCTCCGCTTGTCTGGGAAGATATTCTTCACCAATAGCATGGAGGACTTTGAAGTCCCTGGAAATTAAAAATAAAGGAGGTTTAGACCTCCTT
>CAJBER010000091.1 GCA_903952135.1 uncultured Algoriphagus sp. | reverse complement strand
TCTGAAGGGAAATTTGAATTTCAATTTCTCTGTCATCGGATAGTCCTTTTATAAATAAGTTATGAATACCCTCCTCCTCAATGACTTTGACTTCTCTCGAATACCATTCAAGGCTTGAAACGAACAATCCTTCCTCTGAATAGGCAATACTAAGCGTAGAAGCAATTCCACATTGAGCAACATCTTCTACCCAATCCCCAAAAAAGTGTGGCGGTAATTCAGAGTCTAAGGAACCCATATCAACAGAGTTGGATAGTTCAAGTTCTTCCACATCATCCCCTAGGGCCATTTCTTCACTTTCGTACTCAAAAAATTCAGTAGAATCACATTTAACTAATTCTTTTTCTTCTGAATCCGAATCAATAAAAAATAAATTTCCATCATCCCCCATCTTGACTTTGATTTCGGATTGAAAATCTCCCCCCTCGGAAATAGCATCTACATATAACATGTAGTAATCCCCCATTTTTTCAACTTTAACTTCGGTCGAAGACCAGCCAAGGCCAAAAACTAACAATCCTATTTCTGAATCAGCAATACTGAAATAGGAGCCAGCTTCACATTCAGAAAGATCCTCTACCCAATTTCCAAAAAAGGGTGCTGGCAATTCATCTTCCACTTCCTGCGCGAAAACCGGGAATGACAATGCCATCAAAATCAACAATAGACTATAGTTCAATTTACTTAACCAAAGAAATTGAAGACTTTTACTTGGAATGTAGGTTTTGTTTAAAAACATAATTTAGGATTGATAAGACTATTTATTTAGTACAATTTTTTTTTCAAAAACTAACTGTTCCACCAGGCATCATGACATGTACAAGTGAAATCAGTTTGTCAGAACCAATATGAAACCGGTAGATTAAAGACCCACCTCCATTTCCACTAGGATAATCTTGGGACACATTCACCAAAAATTGATGGTTCCCATTTAAATAGGTCGAAATTCTATACTCACCAGACTTATTTTTTAGGATTGTTACAGATTCAATTGAATTCGGATCATTTTTATGAGTAGCTTTTATCTGCTCACTTTTTAAAAATGTAGGCACTAACAAATAACTATTCTTCATCAAATAAGTTCTTTTGTTAGTCAAATAATCACTTGGAATTTAATCCTCAAAAAGAGCAAAGTCGAAATTATCAAATGACCCGTAAAAATCTAAGGAATCGTAATTAACGAACTTATTGACGAGCACATTATTTTTTGACTCAGCAGCTGCAACCATCACTTTAAACTGTTCTAAAGGAGGCTTCTTATCTAAACCTAGGGCTTCCTCATTCGATTCTTGAAGGGATGAGTTCCCGTTTTGAAGGCTATCTGTCAAGCCAATTTGATCTCGAATTGAAATGATTTTACCACCGCTAGCCTTATCGGTATTGCCCCCACAGCTAGCCATTAAAAGGGCTATGAGAAGCGCTGAATTAAGAGTTAATCTTTTCATATCTTTTAAAATCGGTGTTTTAAACGTACTCTCTAAAATTCTACCTAACATTCATTTTTTAGTAGTACTCAATTGTTATCCAATTGCCTTCCAAACCAGACTACGGCAAAGCCTTCGTAAATCCCTATGCCGATGGCATTCCAAGGGGTACTCCACGACCCTTGATTGTCCATGACGGCATGATGTCCAGGACTATCAACCCATCCCTTTAATGCCCCTGAGGCCGTGGCAGGCATCCCATACGAACCAAAAGCAATTTCGTAGCCACTCCCTGTATAGTTAGTCATCTCTTTAGGCTTGTCCCACATGCATGCTGCCTTTGCATGATCATTTGTATAGCAACAGGAAGTCCATTCCCCCTTGGAAGACCAGCTATGCAAATTGCAGGCATTTTGATCTGGCTTATTGAAATGCAAGTCTTTCACATGAGCTTGGGCCACCTTAGTCAAAGACGTAGAAAGTGGAATCGATGGCAACCCCTTCCCCTTTCTGTGTTCCATGATAAGGGAGTATAATTTTTCTTCTTCTGCAGTTAATTGCTTTGGAGCTAGTTCGCTGCACATCACAAATAGAAGAAGGAAGAGAAAGCTAGTTTTCATGGGCTATTCTGGGTTTACGCTATTCATTTTAAATTAAAGTTATCGATAATATTGTTCTGGCTTGGTTGTTTTGAAATAGACTTTACCGTCAAACCCTTCGAAATACTCAGGAATTTTGGCAGACTGTCTACTAAATTCTCCATCTGCAATGACACCAGCTCCAAAAAGACAATCGTACTTTTCCTCCATAGTTTTCACAGTAAGCTTTTCCCCACTAAAAGTGAACCTGAATTTGCAATCAGAACCTGGGTAAGAACTATTGAAAAAAACACCAGTCCCGTTGGTAATATTCATTCTTCCATACAATTCACCCATATTGTACGAGGGTGCACCTCTATTTAATCCCATATAAAATAATACAGTAGTATTCGATTCAGGGTAGATGTAAATTACTCCGCCACGATCTTTTGTCTCTTTGGATGTCCAGCTGTATACTCCTCCGTGTTTATTTGTTATTAATGAACTTGTAGATTGTCCAAAACAAAATATTGGAATTAAAAAGGCCAGGATTGCAAGTAGTTTTTTCATTTTTTATTAAATCAACAAAACGAAATTAAGTAAAAAGTATTGTCCAACTTTTAAAACATTCTAAATCTTATTATTTCAAACAAAACAAAAATCGAATACTGAAACCATAAAATAATATTTATAATGGTCAATTCACATGTAAACAATAGAGAAACATTCTTTGTTTCTCTCAATCAGGATGTGACCAGAAAATAAAACTAAAGCCAATAGGTTAAAAACCCCAGCCTGATAAACTCACCTTGCTTTCCAGACTCTGCTCTAGGGCATCCTCCAGTTGAGGAAAAAAATCGATACCTGTTTGTTGTTCGAGCGCATCAATGGTGATAACAAACTGCTGTACCGATCCCGAAGCACCTGCATTGGAAAGAAGAAATCCTAACATCTTGGGGTTTGAGCCTCCCTTAAACACAATTTTGTAGTAGGAACAGGGTATGGTAATGGACGAATTGATGGATCCGCAAGATTTGGAAAGTACAGGTCCTGTAACTACAAAGAGCCCTCCTTCTTGTAAAGCAGCATCTCGGACCCAATCTTCCAATTTAGACCAAATACCTCGATTAAAAGAAGGGGTCATGGGTGACATATTGGACATGTAAAATGTCTCTGACATAGCGGTCAAATTCAAGGCCATATCCGCCGCGGGGCAAAGATGCCCACGATCGTAGCCCGAACCTTGGTAGTCTGTACTTTTGACTGGATTGGACTTCACCTTAGGATCCACCCGAAAATCATCCGTTCGCTCCTGCCCTCCTTGAATGCTTGCTGGACTGAGGAAATAGTAAGAAAACTCCGCTTGCCTATGTGTATTGGAATAGGATAAGGTATAATAAGTATGTTCAATCAGGTAGCCATTCGCCAATTTAGGTGTGAAGTCATCGGCTTGGATTGAAGTACGTAACTGAGGCTCCTCCTGGGCACAGGAACTGAAAACAAAGAAAAAAACAAGGCTAAGCGTGTTCAAAAATCGCATAAACGGAAAAAGGGATTTGGGCAAAAAGGAGGGTCAGTCCTGTACAAAACTAGGAGATTTTTTCAGGAAACAAAGTGAGGAGCTTAGTTTAAAATTATCTTATCCATCTCGCTTTTTTCATTCTTCCGTAACAGTCCTCCTTCTCTAACCATTCAAATAACCCATTAGGAATATATATCCAATTACTTTTTTGTAGATTTGGTTACGATCTATTCTTTTTCAATACTCTTATGCGAAGTTTTCTACTCTTTATCCTTCTTTGCGCTAGCCTTTTACCTCCTCTTTCTGCACAAACCAAGGTATACAAAGGCTCTTCTACCTATTCAGGAGATATACTATGTACCTTATCCCAAGGGAAAGTATATAAAAATACTTCCACCTACAGTGGTGATATACTCTTAACCATTCAAGATGGGAAAATCTATTCTGGAACCTCAAGCTACAGCGGGGATGTGCTGTATACAATTCGTGAGGGCAAAGTATATACAGGCAATTCCACTTACAGTGGGGATATTCGTTGGACCCTATCCGATGGAAAGGTGTACGAAGGCACCTCTTCGTACAGTGGTGATGTGTTGGCTACGCGAAAAGAAGGAAAAATCTACAAAGGAAATTCAAGTTATTCAGGTGATATTTTATTTACTATGGATCAATTAGTGCGCTTGGAAGAGTTTGTTGCCATTTGGCATGTTTTCAACTATGTTTATTAATCTAGGAAACTTAAGTTAGCAAGTTTCAACTCTATACCTCCTATCTCTTTACATCAAATAATGCGTATCCAAACTCGACTTCTTGTTTTTCTTGGCACCCTATTCAGCCTACCTAGCTTTGCACAGGAAACTCCTACTTCCTGGATTTTGGGCAGGATGCAAAGCCATTCCCCTTCCTCCCTTCACCTATTGAAATCCTACGACAAACTTCCAAGCCAGCTGGAGATTGACCGGGGAGGTTCGGTGATCTCCTCAAGCAAAACGACCGACGCGCTCAATTATTTAGATGATTCTAATTACGAAAGTGCCTTGACGAGCATGTCAACCAATGTGCATGAAATCGGTCATGCCTATGGGGGTTTATTGCATTTTGCACAGCTAATGAGCTGCAATTGTGAACAAACAATTGAATTTGAAGACATCCAACAAGGATTTTACCATGCTCCCGGAGAGGAATTCTGGATTGATATTGAAGAAGGATATATTTTCCCTTCCAACGAACTTTCGGAGACCATCCCTTACGAGCTACAAACCTTCCGTTACGACACTTACATTGAAGGAACTAGCTCAACGCAAGGAGATGGAGTC
>CAJBER010000090.1 GCA_903952135.1 uncultured Algoriphagus sp. | reverse complement strand
TGTGGCCACCTCTTTCTCCATATCGGATTGGGTGCTCTTTAAAGTTTCATTTTCAGAGGAAAGGGCTTGATAACGCGCTTGTAGTTCAATAATTTCCTTATCCTTTTGATCTAAAAGTGTTGAAAGATCATTAATTCGCTGATTTAAAGCTGAGATTTCTCTGGCACTTCGCTGCGTATTGGATTTTTTCTCTTGAATCAACTGGTCTTGAAGGAAGCGCAGTTCGGTCACATTGGCGCCCAATTTCTCTAACTCCTGGATGCGAATTTCAAGTTGGGTTTCCGCCGAATCTAGTCTTGTACTGAGCTCCTCATTTTCGGCTGTCAATCCAGTAATTTCTTCCGTTTGCTTGTTTTTTTCAAGGTAGTCCAAGTACAATTTGGCTCCGCTAATCAGTACCAATAGTACCAATACCAATAGGATTAAGTTCTTCCCCTGTTCGGATTTTTGAGGAGCTTGATTTTTGAAATGTTGGTCCATAGGATAACTTCATTTTTCGGAATCGGTAACTTTCCAGTTTCTTCACTATCACCTAGTACCGCCTTCCAAAGATTCTTACCTATTCTTTATCAATATCTTTGCCAATTGTTGAAGAGTGGTGATAAAGTTTACCAACCCAGGCTCTTTAAATGGATTTTTCTCAACTAAAATCTAAGAAGGGTACTTTCCTAAATGGGATCAATAGGATAGATTCAGGTTGGTTTTGGGTCCAGAATAGGATAAAAAAGCAACTCCAAAATCAAAAAAATCAAGGGTAAGTTGGATTCGAGTATCCGCTTGAATCTTTTTCCAACAGGCGTTCATCCCTTGGCTATGGTGGATTCCTTCTAGCACTACTATTCCTTGAGCTTGTATTCTTGGCAAACATAAGGTGAGGGCTTCATGCAAAAAGGCTTGTGAATGTTGTGGATGGATGAGGATATAATCGAAGGACTGATGTTTCTGAATCTGCTGTAAATGCGAGCCGATCTCTTGGACTAAAGATTCTGGTTCCGGAATTTTGAAAAATTCCCCATGAATAACTTGATTCAGTAACTCCGTGATTCTTTCATTTCCAATGCCGAATTCTAGCACTTGATTGGCAGGAGTGATTTGGCAAAAATAAGCAAGGAGTAAGGCAACTTTTTCCGCTTTGCTAGAAGGGTTTTCTTTTTTTATCAAATCGAGTGCCCCTTGATACACTGAAAAAATAAAGGGAGACTGTTGACTGTAGCGATCCTCTTTTAAAAGCCAATGCTTTAAATAAGCAAGGGCAATGTGACCTGAATTTCGCCCCATTAATTTTGGAAGAGCGTAGCAATAAGTTGAAACTCTGGAATTACTACTTCCCACAATTGCCCATCTCGTAGCTTTTCAAGAGTGAAAGATCCGCGCATTTTTCCCATTCCAGATTTCAAATTGCACCCAGAAACATAAGTATGTGTCTCCCCTGGTTCCAAAATGGGCTGCTGTCCGATCACTCCATCACCCTCTACGATTTTTCGGGTTTCGGCGGCATCAAAAATTTCCCAACGTCTACGCAACAATTGCACAGTGTGGTTGCTTTTATTTTCTATGCGTACCTTGTAGGTAAATACATAATGGTGCTGCTGCGGATTCGAAAAATCCGGCTGATAGGTAGTTTCAACACTTACTTGAATTCCTTTGGTAATCGCAGAGACCATGGTATTGTCTATTGAACCACTAAGTTAGAATTTCTACTTCTCAAATCAACCTTTACGAGATGGATGTTGCCCTCGAGCCCAGTTGGAAAGCAGCTTTAAGCCCAATTTTCCAAAGTGATTCCTTTCTAAATCTCGCTGAATTCGTTAAAGCGGAGTACCAGCAGCATCAGGTTTTCCCTCCTGGCAAGAAGATTTTTTCCGCTTTTTGGCATTGCCCCTTGCCTGCAGTTAAGGTGGTTATCTTAGGGCAGGATCCCTACCATGGGGAGGGACAAGCCAATGGACTTGCTTTTTCCGTGGCTCCAGGCCTGCCTTTTCCACCCAGCTTGTTGAATATTTTTAAAGAACTCAAAACGGATCTAGGAGTTACCATGCCCCCAAACGGGGACCTCAGCCGATGGGCAGCCCAAGGAGTGTTTTTATTGAACGCCATGCTTACGGTACGTGCAAATTCAGCCGGTTCCCACCAAAATCAGGGTTGGGAAAATGTGACGGATGCGGTCATTCGAACCATCAGCCAAGATCGGGAAGGAGTGGTGTTTCTCTTGTGGGGCGCTTATGCGCAAAAAAAAGAGGAGCTAATCGATTCCAAGAAGCATTACATCTTGAAGGCTCCACATCCAAGTCCCCTTGCGGCCCATCGGGGATTTTGGGGGTGCAAGCATTTTTCCAAGGCCAATGATTACCTGATATCTACTGGTCAAGCCCCAATTTCCTGGTAAAAAAATAGGCCCCGCATTGCGAGGCCTTAAGTTTAGGAGATTCCTTTGAAGAATCTATTCCAGCGTATTTTGGAGAACATGGATTCAAACTTGTCAAGGGATAGCCACAAGAACCAAGCTTTGCCCACAACGTGGTCTTCGGGTACAAAGCCCCAGTAGCGGGAATCCAAGGAATCATGTCGATTGTCCCCCATCATAAAGTAATAATTCTGTTTGAAGGTATAGCGATCCACCTTTTTTCCATCGATGAATAAGGCGCCATCTTTCACTTCTACCTTTTCATGCCCTTCGTATTTTTCAATGGTGAATGCATACTTCATCACATTGTCTGGGGTCATTTCCATGGTTTGATCTTCACCTGGCACTAGTAATGGCCCGTAATTATCTCTATTCCAAGTCAAGTTTGAGCCATTAGGAAAAATTCCTGATTCCGCTTGTCCCTTGGGTTGCAGGGATTTGGTAACCGAAGTGATTACTGGAGAAGCTTTAAGTTTTTCGATATTCGCATCCGTAGTCCAAATTAGGTAGCGACTGCCATCTGGAGCAGCATAAAAGCTCTCTTGGTTGATTCCGAAATCCTTCAGGAAATCCACCGTTAAACTTCTATTGGTCGTAATTTCATAGGAATACTGCATTTCCTCTGGCTTTGGGGATGCTTTTTGGTTGACAAAAAGCTCACCCTCTCGAACCTCAATTTGATCTCCAGGAACGGCTACAGCTCGTTTGATGTAATTCGTTTTGAGGTCGTTCGGGAAATTGAATTCTACAGGGTAATTGAATACCACTACGTCATTGCGCTGCACAGAGGTAAATCCCGGCAATCGGTAGTAGGGTAATTGAATTAAGTCGGAATAAGAGGAGATGTCAGTACCCCAAATTTTCTGATGGGTAAGCGGAACCTGCAAAGGTGTTTTTGGAATTCTCGTTCCGTAATGCATTTTACTTACAAATAGGAAGTCCCCTACGAGCAGGGTTTTTTCCATGGATGCGGTAGGAATAGTAAAGGGCTCAAGTAGGATCCATCGGATTAGGGAGGCCGCTACTACTGCAAATAGCAACGCATCGATCCACTCACGAAAGGCTGATTTTTTTGGTTTAGTCTTGCTCATTAGGTAGCTATTGTCTTAAAAAGAAAGGTAATCGTCCATCGAAAGTACTCCTTTTTTCCCCAAAATCCATTCGGCCACTTGGATAGCCCCAAGGGCAAATCCATGTCTACTATGCGCAGTGTGAGTGATTTCTAGGTCATCAATCACAGAGGTATAGCGAATATGATGGGTGCCGGGTGCAGGATCGATTCGTTTGGAAGTAATCGGTAATGAATCTGGGCTGTTAGGGGTTTCTCCCTCTAAGTTCCAGGTTTTGAGTTTGGAGTAATGCTTGAGAATTCCTTCCGCTAAAGTGATTGCTGTACCAGAAGGAGCGTCTTTTTTTGCGGTGTGGTGGATTTCTTCTACCGCTACTTGGTAGCCATTCGTTTCATTCATCAATTTGGCAAGCAGCTCATTGACTTTGAAAAACACATTGACACCGATGCTGAAATTGGAGGCATAAAAGAAGGTGCCTTGGTGCTGAAGGGTCAGGGCTTCGATTTCTGGCATGCGAGATAGCCAGCCAGTAGTGCCTGAAAGAACTGGAACTCCTTGGGTAATCGCCCATCGAATGTTGTCCAATGCTGCCTCAGGTTGGCTAAATTCGATTGCGACATCGATAGTTTTCGGATCTAGCGCATCACGCAAATCTTGGTTTTCAAGGTCGATCTTGGCCACAATGTGATGTCCCCTTTCGGTCGCTAATTCGCCGATTAGCTTTCCCATTTTTCCGTAGCCAAGTAGTGCAATATTCATTACTTAAATCGAAGTGTAAGTGAAACTCCCATGGAGTTGGATGCAGAAACTGTGCCAAGATGAGGAGCTACTTGCAAGGTCAAATCCTCAGAAATGTCAAAGCCAGACAGGTGCGCGTCCACATTGGCATCCACCAAGTTGAGCGCGTAGATTCCTAATAGTAAGAGTAAAGTTAGGTCTCTATTTTGTCTCCAATAATCCACATTCCGAACTAAAGCAGCGCGGTTTAAAGAAGGAAATTGGTTTGGTTCTTTTTTATCCAACGCGAAAAGTGCGTCACGAAAGCTTTCGTATCTCCGGTGATTGTAATTGACAAAGTAGAGATCGGTAAGGATCCCTGCATAAAGGATGGGCACCTTCCAACTTTTGCCATTGTATACTTGACCAGCGCCTGGTAATACTGCCGAGAGTAAAGTAGCCTTTTTGGGATCTTTGGGTAGAATAGAGAGTTTTTCATCCTCCTTTTTCACCCGCTCTTTTTGAGCTTTTCCTAGTGAATCCGTTTGTCCTTGGACGGTACTAGTCGCTATTCCTAACCAGCAAACTGCCAGCAACAAGCTCCAAAAAAGCCCTTTGGTTGACGGAGTAAGACAGGAATAAGTCATCGCAATTAGATGATTTCTAAAATTTCAAGAATGCGATTGAGGTCGGAGGCAGAGGAAAAAGGGATTTTAATTTCCCCTTTATTTTTTTGGTCTGCCTTTAGGGCAACTTTGGTTCCAAAATGGCTCGCGAGTCGCTGTTGAATTTTCGTCAATTCGTATTTCCGAACAGGGTTTAATCCTGAACTGGCGCTCTGCTTTTCAGGTTTACCGTCATTTAATGCTTTGACTAAGGCTTCTACCTGTCGAACGCTCAATTCTTCAGCAACGATTTTTTTGAAGAGTGCTAGTTGCTTATCTACATCTTCAATATTGATTAAGGCACGCGCATGTCCCATCGATACCTGCTGGTCACGGATAGCAGCCTGAATGCTTGGAGGAAGTTTGAGTAAACGGAGGTAATTGTTGACAGTAGTTCTATTTTTCCCTACTCGATCACCCAATTCCTCCTGTTTGAGGTTGCACTCTACAAGTAGTCTTTGGTAGGATTGTGCAATTTCTAGTGCATTGAGATTCTCCCGCTGAATGTTTTCGATCAAAGCCATTTCCAACATTTGCTGGTCATTGGCGGTGCGAACATAAGCCGGGATTCTGGTAAGTCCAGCTAGTTTGGAGGCTTGAAATCTTCGTTCACCCGAGATCAATTGGTACTCATTTGGAGCCAATTTACGTACCGTGATGGGCTGAATGATGCCTTGCACCTTGATGGAATCTGAAAGGTCTTTCAGGGCTTCCTTATCAAAGTGGATTCGTGGCTGAAAGGGGTTTACTTGAATTTCGGTGAGCGAGATTTCAAAAATCCCTGCTTTTTGACCCTCAGGCAAAATTTCTTGACCCTTGCCTTTGGCAGGGCTATCTTCCAAAAGGGCTCCTAAGCCTCTTCCTAAAGCGTTTTTCTTTGGTGATTTTGAATCAGACATGATCAATTCGTTGCTTTTTGAAGTCCATTTCGTTGTACGATTTCTCCTGCCAAATTCAAGTAGGCTATAGCTCCTTTTCCGTCTGCATCAAATGAAATTACAGGGAGGCCAAAACTTGGAGACTCAGAAAGCCGAACATTTCGTGGGATGATGGTATCAAATACCATGCTTTTAAAGTGTACCCGAACCTCTTCTACTACCTGATTGGATAGGCGAAGACGAACGTCATACATGGTCAATAAAATACCTTCAATCCCAAGATCTGGGTTCAGCCTTGTTTGAATGATTTTAATGGTATTTAAGAGTTTACCCAATCCTTCCAAGGCAAAATATTCGCATTGAACTGGAATGATCACAGAATTAGCGGCAGTAAGCGCATTGATGGTAATCAAACCTAGGGACGGGGAGCAATCGATGATGATGAAGTCGTATTGGTCCTTTACAGAGGCAATTACTTCCTTCATTTTCTCTTCCCGATTGTCCATGTTGATCATTTCTACCTCAGCGCCCACCAGATCTATGTGGGAAGGAACAAGGGATAAATGCTCCAAATTTGTCTTCACAATAATGGATTCGATAGCGATTCCATCCACCATGCATTCGTAAATGCTGGCTTCCACAGATTTTGGATCTTGGCCAAGGCCTGAAGTGGTATTGGCTTGTGGGTCTGCATCGATCACAAGTGTTTTGAATTCCAAAACGGCAAGACTTGCAGCCAAATTCATTGCTGTGGTAGTTTTTCCAACCCCACCTTTTTGGTTCGCAACGGCAATAATTTTTCCCATGGTGTGTATGACCAGAATTTAGAAGTCAATATTAAGCAAAATCAGGTCCATTTTTGGCAGTAATCCTCTTTTTTTGGGATGGACTTTTTGTTAAAAAATTATAACCTATCCTCCCGACACCTTACAATTGGTTTTGAAGCTTCCTGAATCAGTGAATAAAAAAAATGGAGCTTGTTAAAGCTCCATTTTTTTACTTTTTCTTATTAGACTCTGCCACTTTCATGGCATCTTCGAGACGTTGTTGAAATTTTGATTTCTTTTTATCGACGTTTTTCAACTTATTTTCTTCCACCTTTTGACGGATTTTTGAATCATCCACAAAGAGTTTGATCAAGGCTTGCTGTCCAAATGTGAAGATGTTGGATACAAAATAGTAGAAGCTAAGCCCTGCAGGGTAGGAGTTCAAGACAAACATGAACATTACTGGCATGATGTAACCCAAATTTTTCATTGGTCCAGTAGCTGTAGTCAACTGGTTGTTGAAATGCGCATAAAGCACCTGAGATATAGTCATCAACAAGGTAAACAAACTCACGTGGGCTCCATAAAAAGGAATGGTGAACGGGAGTTTGATGAATTCATCGTAGGTGGAAAGATCCTCTGCCCACCAGAAAGATTCTTGTCTTAGTTCGATGGCATTTGGGAAGAAAAAGAACATGGCAAATAGGAAAGGCATCTGCAATACCAAGGGTAGGCAACCTGAAAGGGGGCTTACTCCAAGCTGGGAGAAGAGCTTCATCTGCTCCTGCTGCATCTTGGTTGGATCGTCTCCGTATTTCTCCTTCAGTTCATCAATCTCTGGCTTAATCACTCGCATCTTGGCCATGCCGATATAGGACTTGTAGGTCAAAGGGGATAAGGCAAGTTTGATGAGCAATACGATTAGGATGATGATAATCCCGTAGCTATTAAAATACTTTTCTAGGAATTCGAAAAGATGTACTACAATGTATTTGTTTACCCAGCTCACAAAAAAGTAGCCCATGTCCACGTTTTCCTCAAAGCCAGGTGTAATCCCTTTCAGGGTTTTGTATTGATCTGGGCCGAAATAATAGGTAAGGTTTGCCTGCCCTTTTATAATAGGTAAGGAAAGGTTTGCGCTCATCGAGCGGACCAAAGAAGAATCTGCCGGGGTGCTTTGGCTCAAGTTTACCTCTTGAAATACGGAATCTGCAATAATTCCAGCGGTAAAAAATCGTTGGGAAAAGCCTATCCATTTTACGTGTTCAGCTACTTTAGCTTCCTCTGGATCGTCGCTAAGTCCAAGATTTTCATAAGTTCCGTCCGTTAGGTAATAATTCACCTGTGTTTTTCTTCTGGATTCCGCTAAGTCTTTTTCCTGGGATTTGATTTCATCTTTCCAGTCAATTTTGAGCGCTTTTGCAGTTACAACTCCTTGCAAACCTTGAATTTCAAAGCTTTTTTGCATGGCGTATTCACCATCTTTCAGGGTGTATTTCTGGACTAGCTGACCTGAAGGACTACTTGCAGTAAAGGTTACGGTTTGTTGCTTAATACCTTCTACCACTTCAGTATTTACTGAGGGCACAAAGTAAAGTTCGGTCAAATTGATAGGTCCTAGGCGAGTATCCAGAGAGTAATTGAGACTAGTTTGTGCACTATCCAATAGGAATAAGGGTTCTTTCTTCCAGCTGACATAGTTTTTGAGTTGCACCTCTTGGATACTTCCTCCTTTATTGGAGAGGGTGATTTTGACTACATCGTTTTCTAGTAGGACTTCTTTTTCATCACCTACTGTCCATGCTGCAAGTTCGCCAAATTTTGCCTGGCGCTCTAGATTCATTACGCTGTCAGGAAGTGTAGCTGATGCGGGAGTAGTTAGGGCAGCTTTTGGCGCTTCAGCGCTTACTTCTGTCGAAGCTGGGCTAGTTTCTGCAGGAGGGGTCTCTGGGCTATTCGCAAAAAAAAGCGAGTAGGTGAGAATGACTGCTGCAAAAAGGATCAAACCTGTTGCTTGATTTTTATCCATGGTAGTTAGCTAAGGCTGGAGCTAGGATCCAGTTATTTGTTATTTTTTTTATCGAGCGCTGCTTGAATGAAATCCACAAACAAAGGTTGCGGCTTCAAGACAGTACTTTTGTATTCAGGATGAAATTGCACCCCTACAAACCAAGGGTGATTTTTTAGTTCCACGATTTCCACCAAGCCCGTTTCTGGGTTCTTGCCGGAAGCAATCATCCCTTTTGCTTCCAGTTGCTCGAGGTAGGCATTGTTGAATTCATACCGGTGCCTGTGCCGCTCTTGGATTTTAGTTTTCCCATAGGCCAAAGCCGCATTGCTTCCTTTTTTGAGAGTACAAGCATACGAACCTAGGCGCATAGTTCCGCCCATTTGGTCAATTTTCTTTTGCTCCTCCATAAGGGCAATCACAGGATGCGGGGTATCGGGGTCCATTTCTGTGGAATTGGCATGGGCTAGGCCGAGTACGTTTCTGGCAAACTCGATCACGGCCACCTGCATGCCAAGGCAAATACCAAAGAAAGGGATATTGTGTTCGCGGGCATATTTTACCGTAACTACCTTGCCTTCAAATCCCCGCTCTCCAAACCCTGGAGCCACCAGAATTCCATCGAGTGACTTCAATTTTGAGCTGTAATTATCGTTGTTGATTTCTTCGGACGATAGTAAAACTAATTTGACCTTGCATTCCGCTTCTGCACTCGCGTGTATGAAGGATTCAATGATGGATTTGTAGGCATCTGGAAGTGATACATATTTTCCAACTAATCCGATTGTTACTTCGGAGGTTGGGTTTTTTAATCTTCCAAGGAAGCCTTTCCAATCTTTGAGATCCAGCTTGGATTTTGGTTTCAGGTTGAGTTTGGTAAGGACACGCTCATCGAGTTTCTCCTTTTTCATAAGGAGAGGTACATCGTAAATGGATTCTGCATCCATCGCTTCGATGACGCTATCGAGCTGCACATTACAAAAGAGCGCCAATTTGCGCTTTACATCTTGTGGGAGTGGGTGTTCGGTACGGCAAACCAAAATATCAGGCTGTATCCCTGCTTCCAAGAGCTGCTTCACAGAATGCTGAGTAGGCTTTGTTTTAAGCTCTTTCGCTGCATTCAAGTAAGGAATCAGTGTCAGGTGAACAACTAGAAAATTTCCTGGCCCTAAGTCCCAACGGGCTTGCCTTACGGCTTCAATAAATGGGAGTGATTCAATGTCTCCAACACAACCACCGATTTCGGTGATGACTACATCGTATTTTCCGTCCTGCCCAAGCTTGTAAAAATTACTTTTGATTTCATCCGTGATGTGGGGAATCACTTGAACCGTTTTTCCTAAAAATTCACCTTTCCGCTCCTTGGTGATCACATTATTGTAAATCCTTCCGGTAGTAATGTTATTGCTTTGGGAAGTTTCTACGTTCAAAAACCGTTCGTAATGACCTAGATCAAGATCGGTTTCTGCCCCATCTTCCGTCACGTAGCACTCGCCATGCTCGTAGGGATTCAAGGTTCCTGGATCGATATTCAGATAGGGATCAAATTTCTGAATGGTGACGCTTAATCCTCTGGATTGAAGCAGTTTGCCAAGCGATGCGGCAATGATGCCTTTCCCTAAGGAAGAAGTAACTCCTCCGGTGATAAAAATGTATTTCGTTTTTGAAGCCATAAGAAGGAGCGGAGGGGTTGAAATAAGTTGAATTCTTATGGGGTATAAAGGTAGAAAATTTTCGTGAATCACCCTTAAAAAGGGCTTTGGAATTTTTGAGGAAAAAATTCAAGGTCAGGAAAGAGCAAATCAAACTTTTGGATCAAAAAATAATGGGGATCGGTAGTATCCTTATTCTTACGGATGAATAATAAAAATCTTTGTATTTTTTT
>CAJBER010000089.1 GCA_903952135.1 uncultured Algoriphagus sp. | reverse complement strand
CCGTTAAAATCAGTTGAATTGGCTGTTGGTAGGTTAACATTATTAAGTGTTAAGGAACTGATATGGGAGAAATAACCTCGAAGAGGTGGGACAATTGTAACCCCCGGTCTAACCGGGGGTAGAAGAAAAAAACAAAAACACCCCTACCACCGGCCCAATGCATAACAAGCCGATAAACTGATTAGGCGAAAGGAATCCGGCAGCAAATTGGGTCACTTGGATGCTGACAATCGTCAGTCCAAAGCCTAATCCATTCACTAAGGTCAAGGCGGTGCCCCGGTGCTCGGGAGCGACACTTTGTGCAACCAAGGTGGAGAATTGCGGGGAATCGGGAGAAAGTAGTAGTCCCCACACGAATAAGAAGGGGATGGGTGCCCAAAATGCAAATTCAGGAAAAACCCACAAAATCAATCCACAGGTACCCGAACCGATCAAACTTGCCATGGCTACGGTTCCACTTCCCAGTTTCTGGGAGACCAATCCCCCCACCGAACAGGAAATACCCCCGATGCCAATCAGCACAAAGGTCCACAGGGATTGGGTAGCAGGAGATAGCGTATTTTGGGTAAGAAAACTCAAAAGTAATGGCAAAAAAGCCCAAAAGGTGTAGAGTTCCCACATGTGTCCAAAATACCCTCCCGCTGCTCCCTGCAAGGCTTTATTCCGTGCCAACTGGGGGATTAAGGAAAAGTTGAGCGCTGGATTCGGTTTGCGGTAAGGCCCGTCGGGGATTCCTATTCCAACCAGCAGTCCTCCCAAACAGGCCAAGCCAGCTGGAACAAGAATCAACACCCGATAGGAAACATCCAGTTCCAGCCCTTGAATTAAAAAGGGGAAGGCAGTGCCTACCACTAGGGCACCTACCAAAAAACCAAGTGCAACCCCAAGTCCACCTTTGGTGTAGTCGGCAGCGATTTTCATACCTACAGGATAAATTCCCCCTAGGAAAAAACCAGTTAGAAAACGACTACCTAAAATCCACTCCAATTGGAGGGGTACAAAAAGTAGCGTAACATTGACCGCCCCAGCAGCGAGTGAACTCCAAAGGAAGACTCGTGAAGGGGAATACCGATCCGACACCTGGAATACCGCATAAAAAAAAGTACCCACAATAAATCCCAACTGCACCGCAGAGGTGATCATGGGGACGAGCCCAGACTGACCCAAGAGGCCCTCCAGTTCGGGTGCAGCGGCATTGCCTGCAAACCAGAGGGAGGTGCCCATAAATTGGGCCAGGACCAGGACCGTCAAGATCCCGAGATTTCTTGAGGGTGAGGGTGAGGGTGAGGGCCGGTTTCCCATTAACCCCTCAAAATACCCTCAATTTCTGCGAGTTCGGCTGCGCTAAACTGGCTATTCTGAATGGTGGCCACGTTATCGTCCAACTGTTCGGGACGGGATACGCCCACGAGTACGGAAGAGATGCGTGGATCTTTCAAGAGCCAAGCGATGGCGAGTTGGGCCAAGGTTTGTCCTCGACGGAGCGCCACCTCATTCAAGCGCTGGATGACGGCTATTTTCTCCGGAGCAACCTGCTCGGGCTTCAAGTAGCGCCCATCCTTGGCTGCACGGGAGTCAGCCGGAATTCCTTTCAAGTACTTGTCGGTGAGTAAGCCTTGCTCCAAAGGGGAAAAGGCAATGCTTCCTACTCCTTTTTGTCCCAAAACATCCATCAATCCATTTTCTACCCAGCGGTCCATCATGCTGTAGCGAGGCTGGTGGATAAATAGGGGCGTTCCCAAGGTCTTTAGAATTTCATAGGCACGTGCAGTGTCCTCGGCGCTGTACTGGGAAATGCCTACGTAGAGGGCTTTTCCCTGACGAACTAGCAGGTCCAACGCACCCATGGTCTCTTCCAAGGGGGTGTTGGGATCGGGACGGTGGTGGTAAAAAATATCTACGTAATCCAGTCCCATGCGCTTCAAACTCTGATCGCAACTGGCAATCAGGTATTTTTTGGAACCAAAGTTGCCATAAGGACCTGGCCACATGTCCCAGCCTGCCTTGGAGGAAATCAGGAGTTCGTCTCGGTAAGGAAGGAAATCCTTCTGCAGCATGCGTCCGAAATTTTCCTCTGCCGATCCAAAGGGAGGACCGTAATTGTTGGCCAGATCAAAGTGGCAAATCCCCAAGTCAAAGGCTCTTCGCAGAATCTTTCTACCCAGGGTGAAGTCGGCATTGTGCCCAAAGTTGTGCCAGAGGCCCAAACTGATTTCTGGAAGTTGGATACCGCTATTTCCGCAGTAGCGGTACTTCATGTGATCGTAGCGATCTGCTGCAGGAACGTAGGGAAGGAGGGGGTTATGGTCGTTGATGTGCATGGCTGGATTGGGCTAGGTTTGAGGGGTTGATTGGTTTTTTGAAAAGGGAAAGATGCCTTAGGCAGGGGTTAGAACTTCTGGATTTTTTGGCTTTTTAGACACGTAGTTTTTAGGAAGTTGCTGCTTCAAGGCCTTGACAAAAAGGTGGAAATCCACCGTGATCGTGTGGCGTGGAGTATTCACTTGTTTGTAATGCGGATCGGTCACTTCTTTTTCACAGAGTTCGGCCAAGTTCTTGGGCCGCTTCCACGCGCCAATTAGTTCCTGCGCCATTAGTTTACTCTGCAACTCCGCACCCGGCCAGATGCAGCCAAGTGGCTGAAACATGCCGATAAAGTACAGGTTGGACAGCGTAGGGTGGAACATTTTTAAATACAAGGGCACTGGCCCTGTGCTGTAGTCAATCAATTCCTTCTCGAAAAAGGGGTGTGTGAGCCAGTAGCCGGTGCAGGCGATGACGCTATCGTATGCTTCTTGGCGCCCGTCTTCAAAGATCACGGTGTTGCCTTCAAATCGGGCGATATCTAGTCTTGGGCTTACTTTGCCGTGACGGATTTTGTGGAGGAGTTCGTCGTTGATGGTGGGGTGGGTCGCGCCAAATGCTTCGGTGACTGGGCGGAGTCCGTACACGGAATTGTCTCCCACAAAGACTTTGAGCATCAGTTTGTTGAAGAAACTGCGCACGGCTAATGGTAGCCACTTGGTCCCTTCGGCTACCTTGTCGGAGGGCTTCCCAAACAGGAATTTGGGTACAATGTTGTAGCCTCTTCTCCAGGAGATAGCGGTAAATGCAGATACGCGGCTGGTTTCCACGGCTACATCACAGGCAGAGTTTCCTCCGCCGATCACCAGCACCCGCTTGCCTGCAAAAGGAGCGGCTTTTTTGAAGTTATGGGAGTGGAGTAGTTCACCGGTAAAGGTGCCCGGATAGTTGGGCATTCGAGGCTTCCAATGGTGTCCGTTGGCGACGACCAGGTGGGTGTAGGTTTCGGTAGTGGACTGCCCTTCTTTTTCGGTAGTCACTTCCCAGGAGCCGTCGGGCTTTCGCTGGCAGGAGGTGACTAGTGTGCCAAACTGGATGTGAGGCAGAAGGTTGAACCGTTCGGCATAGGCCTGAAAATACCGGCGAAGTGTGTCGTGGGAAGGGTAGTCGGGGGTGCTGGGGTCAAACTCATCGAAGGTAAAGTCCTCGTACTGGGAGAGGGTCTTGGAAGAGATGATGTGGGTGGTTTCAAAGACGCTGGAGTGGCTTTCCTTTTCGGAATAGATCCAGTTGCCTCCTACGGCTTCGTTTCGGTCAAAAGCGACTGCGTCCAGCCCTTGATCCAGCAGATTTTTAAGTGCAGTTATGCCCGAAGGGCCTGTGCCGATAACGGCTATTTTCTGATGCATGGAAGGAATTTTGGGTAAAGGGGAGGATGTAAAAACACCTCTCGAAAAATAATGAATTTTTGGGGAAAACCTTCCTTTGAGGTCTTTTTTAGACCTCGAAGGTTTTAATTCATAAACCGCCGATACGCCGCGGCGCATCAACGGTTTTATTTCTTAAGTCGGTATAGTCTTTTTTATTTGTATCGTCCGCGAT
>CAJBER010000088.1 GCA_903952135.1 uncultured Algoriphagus sp. | reverse complement strand
GAAATTCATAAGTATGCCGCATGAAAAAAAATAAAAATTGTACTATTCCACTTGCTTTAACCTTAGAATACAGGCAGGCGAAGCGGAGTCTATTTCTACCGTATTTCAATGGTATTTCGTTTTCTTATCCCGAAAACGTATTATCCAAATGCTGATCCTTGGCTTTGACCGTTTCGAATTCGAGGAATTGTTCCCAGAACTCTGTTTCAGGCAATGCCGCACGAAGGAAGATTTTTTCCTTTTTGATGGGATGCATAAATACCAAGTGGAAGGCATGGAGGTTGATGCTCGCATCGGGATTGGCTTTGGCAAATCCGTACTTGACATCTCCTCGGATAGGACAGCCCATGGAAGCGAGTTGCACCCGGATTTGATGCGGCCTACCAGAGATGGGACGTACTTCGAGTAGCCAGTGGTCGTTGAGTTTGCCGAGCACTTTGTAGTTCAGTTCAGCCTTTTGAGAGCCAGCCACTTCCTCGTCGTGAGCAGTCACGAAGTTTTTCACTTCGTCCTTGGTCAGCCAGTGTGTCAACTTGCCCTGTTCCTCCTTCGGTCTTCGTTTGACCAAAGCCCAGTATACCTTGTGAATGTCCCGCTTGCGGAAGAGTTCCATCATGCGTTCCAAGCCTTTGGAAGTACGTGCAAAAGCCACCAATCCACTTACTGGGCGATCCAGGCGGTGAATGGGATGCAAGAAAACAGCCCCAGGTTTATCGTATTTTTTGGCGATATACTCTCTGCAATAGTCGGTCAGGGTTTTGTCCTTGGTCTTATCTCCCTGCACTAAGATTCCAGCCGCCTTATTGACCACAAGGAGGTGATTGTCTTCGTAGACTACGCTAAACGGTTTTGTTTTCATGACACAAAGGTAGTCTTAATTTTTTTGTGAAGGGAGGCAGGGAGGGAAAGGGGGCGTTTATTGGTTGAGTAATTTCTTGATTTCGTAATCTTGGAGGTGGGCATTGAGCCATCCTGCTTCCAGTAGGGCGTCGTATTTTTTGTAAAAATTGATGGCCGGAGCATTCCAATCGAGCACTTGCCACATCATGCCGCTGCAGTCTTCTTCCAGGGCCTTGGCCATCACCCGATCAAATAGCAGTTTGCCGGCACCATTTCCTCGCTCCGACTCCGTGACCACGATGTCTTCGAGGTACAAGCGCTTCCCCTTCCAGGTCGAATAGCGGTAATAATAGACCGCAATTCCTATGATTTCCTGGTTGCTGTCCTTGACGCACACGTAGAATCCGTACACGGGATTAGGGCCAAAGCCTTCTTTTTCCATACGCTCCAAAGTATTGGTGACCTGCTCGGGGGCTTTCTCATAAAGCGCAAGTTCTTGAATGAGTTCAAGTACGCGGGGAAGGTCTGATTTCTGGCCTGCTCTTAAGGAATACATCTGTTTTTTGGGGGGTAAGTTGATTATTTGGTATATATGCCTCTAATTTAGACAAAACTTGATACCAAGATGTTTTTAGCCATTGATGCGGGCAATTCCAATGTGGTTTTTGCGCTTTTTGATTCCAAAACCGGAAAGTGGACCAACCAATTTCGCCTGGAAACCAAAACTCCTCGCTTGATCGCGCAGCTAAGCAAAAAGGTTCCCTTGTATTTTTTGGAGCACGGCATTGCTGTGGATCAGATCGAAAAAATTGGCTACAGTTCGGTAGTGCCCGAAATTAACGGGATTCTTGAACAGTTTTGTGAAGGGTTTTTTGGCAAGTTGCCCTATCAGATTCAGGGAAAAAGTTACGCCAAACTTCCTATCCGCACCCATCGCCCCAATGAAATCGGCAGCGACTTAATGTGTAACGTGATGGCGGCCTACTCTCGGTACCAGGAACCGGTGATTGTGGTGGATTTTGGAACAGCCCTGACCTTTACCGTAGTCGATTCCTCGGGGGAAATCCTCGGTGTGAATATTGTCCCAGGGCTTCAAACGGCCATCAAGTCCTTGTTTATGAATACTTCCAAGTTGCCCGAGGTGGAACTCAAGTTGCCCGAATCTGCCCTGGGAAAAGATACCATCCATGCCATTCAGGCGGGGGTGCTGTATGGGTACACTGGCTTGGTCAAGGGGATGTTGGAAGCGATTCAAACAGAAACAGGGCTTTCCTTTCGAGTAGTGGCCACTGGTGGGCTTTCGTCTATACTCACCACTTTGGAGGGGACATTCGATGCCGTAGATCGGAACCTCACCTTGGATGGCTTACGCTTGATTACCGAGGCGAATTCTTGAGTTACCGGTTGACTTCAAAACTCACATCCCAGGTGTCAGTCACCTTTATTTTTTGTTTGAATTCGGGATGCATGGGATTGATCAGCAGGTTGTGTTCCTGGGAAAAGTTGGCCAGAGGAATGCGGCAGGAAGGAACTTTCAAGTAGGGGGATAGTTCCCTTTTGGCCCAGATGGAACCCAATTCTTGCGTTGTTCTAGGATAGGGGCGATTTTTCCAACTTATGGGAAGGTCATCTACTTCCAATTCGGGGATGTGTCCTACTACTTCAAGACTTACCATTTTCCACGAACTTTCGGTGACGATGGGACCTTTGATGGATAATAACTCCAAAAAATTCAAGGCACTCACTGAGCAGGCATAGATAATTGGGGTGCCGTTGACATTCCATCGACCAGGTCCCATTCCGAAGCCGAGCGGGTCTCGGCCTGGAAGATTTTCGATCAATCTGAAATAGCGCATCAACTCACGTTCCCCCAAGAAAGAGATTCGAGTACTTGATCCACTTGGGCGATCTGGTAGGGATTCTTGAATAGGTCTATCGGCTTTTGCTGTCCCAGCGCTTCATTGGGCAGCTGTAGCCAAGCGGACATCTTCTCCTCCGAACCAAAGATCCGGATGCCTTTGGCTAGGATCAGGTCGATCTCTAAGAGGCTTTTGGAAATTCCTTTGCTGAGCTTTCGGTCTTCCTTTTTCCAACGGAATAGCGTACTGGGATCCACCTCGAGGAGCTCGGCAATCTCCTGGGAATTGAAATCCAGGTAGTCAAAAATTAGGCTAGTCTCGTGAAAATCTAGCGTAGCTTCCCCGTACTTGGCTTGGCTTTCGGCCACGATTGCAGGGGCCTGACTGAAAAAATGGTATTCCTTGGGAGGAATCTCAATTGATTCAGTTCGTTGTTCATTCCATCGAATTCTCCAAACAGCCGCCATGTTTTCGTTTAGTTTTCAGGAAGTTACGGCAAAATATCTTATTTGCAATAGTGTATACTCCTTTTTACAAGTATTATTTCTTCAAGATGTCCTGAATGATGGCCTCCGCATGGGAAATGCTGTTTTCGATAAAAAATTCTCGGGTATTGAGACCTCCACAGACCACCCCTGCGAGGTACACTCCCGGGACATTGGACTCCTGGTTGGTCTGATCGTAGCAGGGCTGCCGCTTTTCGTCAAGGCTAAGTTGGACACCAAGTTGGTCCAACAGGCAAAAATTGGGTTTGTATCCAGTCAAGGCAAGCACCCAGTCGTTTGGGACCTGTACTTCTCCCGTTGGAGTGGATAGAATCACTTCTTGTGGGAGAATTTGTTTGACTCGAGATTGGGTATAGGCTTGGATAGAACCTTCTTTGATGCGATTCATGATGTCCGGGCGTACCCAATATTTGACATTGCCATCCACCTCATCGCCTAGGAGGACCATGCTGACTGAAGCGCCTTTGCGCCAGCATTCCAAAGCTGCATCTACTGCAGAGTTGGCTCCGCCTACCACCAATACTTTTTGACCAATAAAGGGCCAAGGCTCCTTGTAATAGTGCAGCACTTTAGGAAGTTCTTCCCCTGGCACATCCATCAGGTTGGGGAGATCGTAAAAGCCGGTTGCCAAGACAATTTTTCGACTCAAATAAGTTCCTTTAGAGGTTTGAACGGAAAAAAGATCTCCCACTTTTTGAAGGGTCTGGACGGTTTCGTAGAGGTTTACCTTTAATTGGAAAAGTTGGTAAATCCTTCTGTAATAGTCCAAAGCCTCGGTTCGGGTAGGTTTGGCGCCTACGGACATGAAAGGAATGCCTGCAAGTTCCAAGCGCTCTGCTGTGGAAAAAAAGGTCATGTTGACCGGATAGTTGTAGATCGAATTGCAGAGGGCGCCTTTTTCTAGAATCAGGTAGTTCAAACCCGCCTTTTTGGCTTCAATTCCACAGGCAAGACCGATAGGACCCGCGCCAAGAATTAAGAGGTCGTAGGGAGAATTAGAAGTCGGCTGCTGCATGGGAATTTGGTTGAAGTCCTGTTCAAATTTACACCAAAAGTCTTCGGAAAGGTTCCTGATTTTGGTAAAGCTACAAAATTTGAACGCTCGGTATTTTTGAGTTTATTTAGGTGCGTATTCGCTTTTTCTGAACTCCCATGAACCCAACCCTGATTGTCCTTACTGGCGCTGCAAGTGGCATTGGCAAACAACTTTTAGCCACTTTTTCGGCCCGTCAAGTCCCCCTGATTTTGGTGGATTTGGATACGGACAAACTCGAAAATTTAGCCAATGGCAGCAAATCAATCGTCTGGGTAGATGGGGATGTGGCCCAGGAGGCGACCTGGGTGCGTGTGCTAGAGGCAGCTAAGAAAATGGGGCCACCGATATCCCATTTGATCAATTGTGCGGGGGTGATTCGTCCTGGATTTTTGGAAGGCTATGGGTTGGAGGATATCGACTACCACCTCAACTGCAATGCGAAGGGGACTATTCTGGGTACTACGCTTATCGGCAGAGCGATGAAAAATCAGGGTTTTGGACATATTTTGAACATTTCCTCCTTGGCGGGATTGGCTCCTGTGTCGGGCTTGAGTTTATATGCCGCCTCCAAATTTGCCGTACGAGGATTTTCCTTGTCCGTAGCTGCGGAACTCAAAAAGTATGGGGTCTGGGTGACTGTCATTTGTCCCGATTTGGTGAATACCCCCATGTTGGACTTGCAGTTGGGCTACCCCGAAGAGACCAAGCTGACCTTCAGCGGTCCCAAGCAGGTACTAGAGGCGGAAGAGGTAGTGCGGGTCATCCTGAGAGTGATGGAACGCCCTAGGGCGCTGGTCTGTATCCCTGAATCCAGAGGGCTACTTGCCAAGATAGCAGGGATCTGGCCTTGGATAGGGGAACTCTTCCGAAAGTCTTTGGAAAAGAAAGGTGAAAAAGCGATCCGAAGTCGAAAAAACTAATCACAAAAGATTAATTTCTTTACGGGCCTTTTACCCTTTGGAAGGCGTTACTTTTTAGTTGTTTTTACCCAAAAATTCCCGATTAAATTATTTTTTTGGGAGGAGCTCCCACTTTCCAATCAAATTGGAAAAATTTAGCCGCCTAGTTGAAGTTTGAACAACTCAAATCCTCCATTTATTTATCATTTGGAGCGATTTTCCACTTTTTACCCCTTGGCTTACAGTCAAAAAAATCTTCCAAAAATTTCTTGCATTTTTTACTAAAAACTATTGCCGGCACGCAATCTTTTGGCTACTTTTGAAACAAAGTGGTGAAAAGTGGGAGAAAGTGGTAAATTTTAAAACTTCTTTTCTTACTTTTGAACACTTCAAATTTTACCGAATAGCAGACCATTCATGTTCAACAGTCAATACGATAGCAAGCTGGATCCCAAGGGTCGTTTGGCATTGCCCGCCAAGATTAAGGCGGCGATACCTCAGGCCAATGGCATGACGCTCATGCTCCGCATGGCCGAAGACAAATGTTTGGCCCTCTATCCCCTGGTAGAATACAAAAAGCTGGAGAGTCAAATCAAATCCCTGAACATTAACAATGCAGAACAACGCATGTTGCAGCGCTCTTTTTTCAATTCCATCGTCGAGGTGGAGTTGGATAGTGCAGGGAGATTGTTGATTCCGAAGCTGTACCAAACCTATGCTAGCCTGGAGAAGGATGTGGTTGTCGTTGGCATGGGTACCCGAATTGAACTCTGGAATCCTGAACAGTACCTAAAGAACATTATTGTGGATACGGCGGACTTGTCTAGCCTTATGGAAAAGTACCTCTCCTAAGCTCGATGTCTACCCCAGTTTACCATATCCCAGTGATGCTCGACCAATGCATTGAAGGTTTGGCTATTCTCCCCAACGGAGTTTATGTCGACGTGACCTTTGGTGGAGGAGGGCATGCCAAGGAAATTTTAGCTCGTTTGGAAGGAGGACATCTTTTCGGTTTTGATCAAGACAGCGATGCCTTGGCCAATGCACCACAAGACCCTCGTTTCACTTTTGTACAAGCCAATTTTAGAGACATCAAGCGGTACCTGCGATTGCATGGGATCAAACAAGTCGATGGAATATTGGCGGATCTTGGGATTTCCTCCCACCAAATAGATGCTCCTGAAAGGGGGTTCTCTACTCGGTTTGAAGGAAATCTTGATATGCGGATGAATCAATCCGCAGAATTCAGTGCCAAGGAGCTGCTTGCTAGCGCGGATGAGGGGAAGTTGCACAAGATCTTAGGAATGTACGGGGAGATCAAAAATGCCAAGACCCTTGCTCAGTCCATTGTGGCGGAGCGTTCGGTGAAGCCCTTTACCACTACGGAAGGGTTTACAGCATTTTTAAAGCGCTTTGCGCCTCGCGGAAAAGAATTTAAATACTACGCACAGGTATTTCAAGCCTTGCGGATAGAAGTAAACGACGAAATGGGGGCTTTGGAGGAAATGCTGCTCAGCGCAGTGGAGCTCCTAAAGCCTGAAGGACGTTTGGTGGTGATGAGCTACCACAGTTTAGAGGATCGCTTGGTCAAGAGTTTGATGACCAAAGGAAAGTTTCAAGGGGAAGTGGAGAAGGATTTCTACGGAAATCTCCTTCGTCCACTAGAACCAGTTAGCAGGGGAGCCATTACGGCTTCCGAAGAAGAGTTAGCGCGAAATTCCAGATCCAGAAGTGCCAAGTTGAGAGTAGCAAAAAAAACAGGAAAATGAGTCAGAACACCTTCAAGAACAAGTTGAAAGAAGGGAGCAGCCCAAAAGGCCGTTCAGGGAAGACTATTTTTTCTTGGATTGAAGAAAAGTTTGATGTCAAGCGAATTCTCGGAGAAGGGGTACCTGTGCAATTGGTGCCGCCGGTAGGATTTGTGGCCTTGCTGGCTTTGATCTATATCTACAGCAACCTCCGTGCAGAAAATAAGATTCGAGAAATCGATAAGGCCAAGCAAGAAGTTGCCGATATCCGTGCGGATGTCACTACACTCGAAGCCGACTACATGAAAAGTAGCATGCAGTCCGAAGTATCCAAACGTGTAGCGGTACTTGAACTTTACGAATTGAATGAACCTCCGGTAAAAATAGAACTGCCTAAAAAGTGAACATCAAACGCTCCATAGTGATCCGAGTTCGGGTGATCTTCATCCTGGTGGCTTTGGCGGCTTGTGCGATTCCGTACAAGGTGGCGATCGTTCAGTTGGTGGAAGGAGACAAGTGGAAAGCAAAGGCACAAGAGTTAAACTTTCAATACCGAGAGGTACCCGCTACGCGTGGCAACATCTATGCTTCAGATGGAAGCCTTTTAGCGACTAGCTTGCCTTTTTATCAAGTTGCCATCGATCCCACAGTGGTGGACGATGAAAAATTTGATTCAGGCATCGATTCCTTGTCAATTTTTCTGGCAAATTTTTACAAAGACAAATCAGCCACTGCATACAAGCGAATGATCCTGGACGCTAGAACGAATCAAAAGCAGTACTTGATGATCAATAGAAAGCAGATCAACTACCAGGAGATGCAGGCTATGGGTAACTGGCCAATTTTTAGAGAAGGTAGAATTAAGGGGGGAGTGATTTATGAAAAAACCGAAAAACGCTACCAGCCCTTCAGTTCTTTGGCGAGTAGAACCTTAGGGACCTTAAATCAAGATGGTGTTGGCTCTGGTATTGAATTCAGTTTCAACAAACAGTTGAAAGGGCAAAATGGAAAAGCTTTGTTTCAACGCTTATCTAGAGGAGTTTGGAAGCCACTTTTTGATGTAGATGATGTGAAACCATTGGATGGGTATGATATCCAAACTACCCTGGATGTCAACATTCAAGATGTAGCAGAAACTGCCTTGAGAAAGCGCTTAAAAGAAACCGATGCTGCATTTGGATCCGTCATCGTGATGGAAGTGGCTACAGGCTATGTAAAGGCTATTTCAAATCTAGAAAGAAATGCTGCTGGCACGGGCTATGTAGAAAGTTACAATTATGCAGTAGGAGATATGGGCAGTGTAGAACCGGGTTCAACCTTTAAGTTGGTGTCCATGCTTGCCTTATTGGAGGAAAATAAGATTAGCCCCAACGACATGATTGAGACTGGAAATGGGGTGTATCGCTTTTATGGGCAACCGATGGTCGATGCCAAAAACGGAGGGTATGGAACCATCACTATTCGTCAGGCATTTGAAAAATCTTCCAATGTGGGCATTTCCAAATTGGTGGACCGGCATTTTGGTTCCAGTCCCTCCAAATTTTTGGCTTACATGGAAAAGGTGGGATTGGCCCAGCCTCTCAGTTTGCAACTTATAGGCGAAGGCAAGCCTTTCTTTAAAACTCCAGGCGCCAAAGACTGGTATGGAACTTCCCTACCGTGGATCTCTATTGGATATGAATCCAAATTAAATCCAATTCACACGCTTGCGTTTTACAATGCAGTAGCGAATGGAGGGAAAATGGTAAAGCCACTTTTTGTCAAATCGGTCAGCAATGGGGCGCAAACCATCGAAACTTTTGAGCCAGTAGTCATCCGCGAATCCATCGCCTCACCTAAAACCATCACGCAGCTTCAAGAACTTCTACTTGGAGTGGTGGAAAATGGGACGGCTCGGAACATCAAGAATCCGAACTATAAAATTGCCGGTAAGACGGGTACTGCGCAAAAGGTAATTAAAGGGACTTACCAAGAG
>CAJBER010000087.1 GCA_903952135.1 uncultured Algoriphagus sp. | reverse complement strand
GGTGTAAAATTAAGGTGCTTCTAGTACTTTAATTGATGTTTATAATAGGTAAGATAAGTTTTTTAATTGTATTTGATTTTTCCCTCAATCCGTGAAAAAATACACCGCTACTTGCTGGTTTCGGTATATTCCTAAACTTCTCTCGTTCACTAGTTAGACCAAGGTTTTTGCCGACTTAAATCAAGCCTTATTTTTTAAAGGTGAAAACGAATATAATCGGTTCGTTTTTGCCTACCCCTCGAATTACAAGTGTGCGCTCACATTCGGAATCATTGGTAGAAATGTAAAATTTGTCGTTTTCCGATGAGGTAAATAGAAAAGGAAAGTTTTCCTTATTGGAATCACTATCTGGTGTTCTAGTGATCTTTCCAGTATAGGTGGAAGTAATGGCTGACCCACCAGCAGGGTAAATCGTTCCTTCTAATCGAGCGGTATTACCACTAAACCAGGTAATATTTCCTCTTCCCTCGATATCATAACCGTCTGGAACTTCGTAAATTAGGTTTCCAGCTAAATACAAGGACATGTCCTTGGAGGTACTAAAGGATTTGAAATTGTAATCGAAGTATTCGTAAAGTGAAGCATAGCCAAATTTTTCACCCTCCTGATCTTTGTAATATTCATCTAAATAGTATTGGAAGGGGGCCTTTGCTTCCTCCGCAAGCTTCTGAGTAAGCTCTAGGTAGGTGTCATTTTTACTTTTCAGAAAGTTAGCCAAGACCTTCATGTAGCCATTGGACTTTTCCAGTTGGCTGATGAGGTAAGGATGTGTAGGAGCAAACTTAATTTCTGAAAATGCAACAGGCACATCATTAAACATGCTGCTTTGGTGGTTCTTAAATTCGCTATTGCTTTCCAAGGTTTCATACCCTTTTGAAATTTCCTCAAGGATGCTTACCAACTCTTTTTCTTCCGTGAAGAGTAGGGGCATTACTTTTCCGAAACTGGTTACAAATTGATCTACCGAGTTTTCAAATTCTTTAATTTCTTCATCTACCTCGGTTAGCGTATTGAGTTCGTCCATCGAGAGAGTTTCTTTTTTTGCACGAATATTCTTAAAAATTCCCTCCCAATAGCTGTAATTGGCCAACGGTTCGCTGGTGAAGGTGCTTTCCAATTTATCGTCCTTCAATTCTAGGTCAAGTACCAGTGTTTGAGCATAGTATTCATCTGAAAGGACCTTTAAGTCGTCAAAGGGATGGCTGAAATCAACCAAACTCCAGTATTCAAAATCAATCTCCTCATCTCGGTCACTAGTGATATCCTTGTCATTTAAAAAATCTTCCAAACAAGCGGGTAAGTCAGGATTTGAATAATCTTCTTCCCAGTTTTTATACTTTACCTTGAACCTTCCATTTTTCACTGTACCCAGTTGATCGTAGTCTGCTAGAAACTTGGAAAAATCCTGCGCACGGATATACTTTAGATTGGCATAAGTAGCTCTCAGGTCATCAGGCAGTTCAAATTCGGTAGCACCTGAGGATGCTAATCTTTTCACGAGGGCATAAGAAATTAAATTCCGATAGTCACGAATTTGGGAGTATTCGGAGCTACTGGAACTTTCTAGGGGTTGCCATGCCCCTTCTTTTGGCTGATTTTGCAGGGAGTTAGCCAAAAAATCTTCTGTAGCAGATGAGAAATCAGAAAAATTCCGAGCCAAACTTTGCGCCAATACTTTGAGATTTGGATTGGCCGCGTTGAATTTTTGAGTTAACCAGATACTGGCAACAAAGTCATCTTTACCCCGACCATATTCCTCCAAATCTATTTGGCCATTTAAGGCTACAATTTGCCCTATTCCATACTGGTAGATGGATTCAAGGTATTGGTTCGAAATTATTGTGCTATTTGCGGGATCTAAGGAAGCTCTTTCCCCATAGAGCATCATCAAGTTTCTTAGGATTCGCGGTTCTATCGTTTTCGCACTAGCCACCTTATGGATTACTTCTTCCAATAGGGTAGAAACGTATTCGAATTGGCCACCAATACCATTTTCATCCTTCCACTTTTCGTGTTTTCCAAAATAGATTGATTTTTCCAAGGTTCCTTTTTCCACTGAGCCTAAATAAACCTTCAGTTCCTGAATTTCTTTAAGGTCCTGGTGCTTGGAACTCGCTAAAAGATTGAGGCAATAGGTGGCATAATCATCGATATCGATTTTGAGGGATTTTCCTTCCACGTAGGAAGTGTAATCAGGCCCCCAAAACTCAACACTATAGGTTTCTTCGGCTGATTGGTTTTCCGTAATTCTCAATTCGGATAACCTTTCAAACAAGTCGGTAACAGGAATATTTGAATCATCATCGCCTGCATATCGTGTGGCATTGATAAACTTCAAAAACTGAGGATAGCTGATCTCTTCTTTCTTCAAACCGATCTCTTGTGCTAGGACCGATGCCGAGAGAAGTAAAAAAGGAATAGCAAGGGTTACTAGTCGCGTAAACGGGTTAATTCTGGCGGTTAATAAGGACATTTGTGTTTGGATTAATGATTTATATCATTACTATTTCGATTTTAAATGTAATTAAATTCTTTATTGATATCCATTAAAATGGTACAAATGCCCGATTAGTGGTATAATCGGTGCACAAAGTGCCCTATCCCTTGTGAAAGAGAACGGCCTTATGCCTGCTCTTGCAGGAGAAAAAATAATGTTTCACGCAAAGTAGCAAAGACGCAAAGAGCTCGTCTCTGCGGGGTGGGTTTCTACCTTGGCGGACAGGCCACGCGGACCTAAGAAGAAAAATAAGATGGATAAGGGAGCTATCGGATTTAGATCTGCTTGATCTGCGTGAGAAAAAACGTAAAGCAGCCTTATGGGAATGGCAGGAATTATTTGCCAATGCAAAACTTACTGAAAATATTGGCCAGCAAATCGTCTGTGGTTACTTCCCCTGTGATCTCGCCCAGGTAGTGCAGCGCGCGGCGGATGTCCATTGCCAAAAAGTCGTTGGTCACCAACTGATCTAACCCTCCCAGCACCTCGAGCAAGGATTCCCGCGTTTTGGTCAAACTGTCGTAGTGACGCACGTTGGTCACGACGGTATTTCCGGTGCGGAACTTGTCCAAATTCACCAGCTCTAGGATGCGGGCTTTCAGCAATTCCAAGTTCTCCTTATTCCCCGCTGAGATAAACAACATGTCAGGATATTTACCCTGTAATTCATTGACTAAATTTGCTTTAGCTCTGTCCAGTTTATTTCCTACTTTAAGATAAGGGACTCCTAGATTATCTAATTTATTCAGATCCCGATGCACCTCAACTAGGTCGGTATCGCTCAAGTCAAAGAGGTACAGAATCAGGGAGGCGGTTCGCATCTTTTCCTGCGTCCGGCTTACACCAATGGCCTCAATGGTGTCGGTCGTTTCCCGAAGTCCTGCGGTATCGATAAATCGGAAGATCACCCCACCCAAACTCAGTTCGTCCTCAATAAAGTCCCGCGTCGTGCCCGCAATATCGGAGACGATGGCTTTTTCCTCGTTGAGCAGGGCATTCAATAGGGTAGACTTGCCTGCATTGGGCTTGCCTGCAATCACCGTGGGGACACCATTCTTGATCACATTACCCAGATCAAAACTTAATATGAGTTCTTCCACAAGCCTTAGGATGCGTTCCACGAGTTGGCGCAGTCCCTCACGGCTCACAAACTCCACATCTTCTTCAGAGAAGTCGAGTTCCAATTCAATCATCGAAGCAAAGTGAATCAGCTGGTTGCGGAGCTCCTGAATCTCGGAACTAAATCCTCCACGCATCTGATTGAGCGCGGCTTGATGGCTGCTCTCAGAGTCGGAATGGATCAGATCGGCTACAGCTTCTGCTTGGGCCAGGTCAAACTGCCCATTCAGGAAGGCACGCTGCGTAAATTCCCCAGGCTTAGCCAGTCGAATCCCTTTTCGCACAAATAGCTTCAGCACCTGATTGACAATGTAAGAGGAGCCGTGTGTGGAGATCTCCACTACATTTTCCTTGGTAAAGGAGCGAGGTCCTTTGAATAAAGATACGAGTACCTCATCGATGATCTTTTCCCCATCGCGGATCGTACCCAAATGAATGGTATGGGAGGCTTGCTCCTCTAGATTTTTCCCAAAAAAGACCTCATTACACACGCGAATGGCGTCCCTGCCTGAAATACGAATCACGGCAATGGCACCTACTCCCTGCGGGGTGGCTAAAGCAATGATAGTATCCTCGCGCTCCGAAAGGGTGAAACTCATGGGTTCTTTTTAAAGGCTTTGTCAATCAAATCTGCCAATCCTGCTAGGAAGGCAGTTGGCTCCCGATATCCAGGAAGCTGGGCAATATTTTGCAAACTGGGCTCGATCACCACAAAGTTAGGGTAGGAATTGACCCGCATGGATGCGGCCATCTGGGCTTCGGTAAAGGTTTTTCCCATAAATTGGAAACTCCGATTCGTGTCTTCTGCATTGAGCTTGACCGCATAAAAATTCTTCTGAAAATGCGCAATCACCTGAGGATCGGTAAAGGTCTCTTTGTCCATCTTTTTGCACCAGCCACACCAGTCGGTGTACACATCGACCAAGATCATTTTTGGATTCTTTTCATTGGCAGCGATGGCCTCCTCAAACTTCATCCATTGGATTTGGTCTTGGGCTTGGAGGTTCAGACTGAGAAGAACCAGGAGCAAAATGAGTGAATATACTTTCATAGCTATGTTTTCAAGAGTCAAACGCAGGGCTAGTGCCGGAGGTTCCACGGAGTCGCAAAGGCCAATTACCCTTAATCAAGGCACTACCAAAGAAGAAGGCGCCGGCTACGGCCACCATCATACCTGCGATGGAACTGTCGATCCAGTAGGCAAGATAATACCCCAAAATGGCAATTAAAATTCCTAAGGCTCCAGTAAGTCGTAAGAGGGGGATCAAACTCTTGGTCCAGAGGTAGGCGGTGGATGGGGGAACCACCAGTAAAGCAACCACCAAAATGGCTCCCACGGATTCAAAACTAGATACTGTGGTGTAGGATACCATGCTCATGAGCGCCAGGTTGACTCCCTTGGCAGGAATGCCAATGGCGGAACTAAAGTGTTCGTCAAAGCTGGTCAGGGACAATTCCTTAAAAAGCAGGTAGACAAATCCGGTGACCAAAAAGAAGTTGAGCCCGGCCAGCCAGGTGATGCGAGGACCCAAATTGATTCCACTTGGGGTGATCCAAAGGTCGATGGGCAGGTAGGCGATTTCCCCATAAAGCACGCATTCCTGGTCCAGGTCTACTTTGTAGGCAAAGAGATTGATCAGGATGATGCCGATGGCGAAAAGGAGCGTGAAGGTGATTCCGATGGAGGCATCGAGCTGCACCTTGGCTTTTTTGCGCAGCGCATCGATCATCAGCGTGGAGAGGATACCGAGTAGGCCTGCTCCGATGATGACTTCCAAACTACGTTGGCTTCCGGACACAAAGAAGCCAATCACAATGCCGGGAAGTACCGCATGGGAGATGGCGTCACCGGTCATGGACATTTTGCGAAGCAGGAGAAATACGCCCAAAAACCCACAGGAAATCGCAATCAAGGCTCCTGTGAGGATAATCAGAAAGGCATTGGTATCAAGCGTCATGGGATTCTCTTGGGATAGTTTCTTGGTGAGGATCGAGAGTAGGATAGTTGAGGCGCTGCTCCAGCAGGGCTTCCAATTCCGGAGTCAGAAGGTGCTCCATCTGCTCGGCAGACTCGTGCACGTGGTCAGGGGCAATGTTCATGGACTCGTTGAGGTACACTTCCCACAAGCGGTGGAGACGGACAATCCGCATCGCATCCGAAGTACCTTGGGGACTGAGTCGTACTCCTTGAGGATCCTGAAGTACCAGGCCTTGCTTGGTCAATACCTGCAGGGAATGTTCAATTTCTTTTTTGTGAAAAGGGTACAGCGCACGTATTTCTTCCAAAGTCAGTAGCTCGCGCTTGGCTTCTTTGGCTTTGAATAGCGCTTTCATCAGGTGATCCCGGTGGGTTTTATTTAAGTAGCTGCGTCGGGCTAGGAAGCGTCGAATCAATCCGCTTTTAGGGGAAAATATAAAAGAAAGCAGCGCAATCAAGGACAAAAAAACCACCACCCAAGGGCCTGTGGGCATCTGGGGCAAGACAAATGAAATGTAGGTACCTAAGATTCCAGATAGAATGGAAAAGAAGGCAGCAAGCAGGAGCAAGGGCTGCAATCGATCAGTCCAAAAGCGTGCTGCTGCGCCCGGAGTGATCAGTAAGGCAGCCATCAGGACCACGCCGATAGCTTGGATGCCGATCACCACGGCTAGGATCAACAGTACATTGAAAACAAATCGGATGCCCTTCATCGGGAATCCGATGGCTTTACCAAATCCAGGGTCAAAGACCATCAAGCGAAATTCCTTCAAAAAGAGGCTCAGGACCAGCATAATGGCCAAGGACAAGCCTCCATACAGGAATAGGTCGGCTTCAGCGATGCCAATGGCATTTCCGAAAATAAAGGAATTGAGCCCGGCAACCTCGGGGTTTCCAGATTTTTGAATTGCGGTCAATGCAACAATACCAATCCCAAAAAACACGGAAAGGATACTGGCGATGATGCTGTCCTCACTTAGCTTCGTGTTTTGCTTCAGCCAGGAAGACAAAAAAGTAGCCAGTGCACCCGATAAGAAGGCGCCTGTGACGATGTAGCGCGGATCCTTTTCTCCGGCCAAGACAAAACCCAAGCAAATCCCAGGAAGTACCGCATGGGAGATGGCATCACCGAGAAGTGCTTTCTTGTCCAAAAAGGAAAAGGTGCCCACGTAGGCCGATCCAATCCCCAGCAGCGTGATGCCCATCACCACCCAGGTGATGGAAGGATCTTGAAAGGTGAAGAAGTACAGAAAATCTTCCATATCAGCTTTTCAGTGGGTTGAAGTCTTGCTTACGAATCAAATCGGTTACCTGGGTGAGCAAGTTGAGTTTCCCTCCGTAGGTCTTTCGGAGTAGCTCCTCGGTCATCACTTTATCTTTTGGCCCGGAGGCCACCAAGTGCAGATTGAGCATGATCACCCATTCAAAGAAGTTCATGGCGCTGTGGATATCGTGGTGGACCACCAGCACAGTTTTGCCAGCGCGGGCCATGTCCTGTAGTAACTGGAAGATGGCGGTTTCTGTAGCCATATCCACCCCTGCAAAGGGTTCGTCCATCAAATACAAGTCTGCTTGCTGAGCCAGGGCACGTGCAATAAACACACGCTGCTGCTGTCCGCCAGAGAGTTCGGAGATCTGCCGGTTGGCAAAGGCAGTCATGCCCACCTGCTCCAAGGCCTCTTGGGCAACTTGCACCTCTTTTTTGCCGGGACGGCGAAATAACCCCAACTTACCATAAGTGCCCATGACTACGACGTCTAAGACGGATGCAGGGAAGTTCCAATCCACAGATTCCCGCTGGGGAACGTAGCTGATTCGCGAGCGTACTTCAGGCAGTGCCTTATCAAAAATTTTGATGTAGCCGGAAGTAGGTGGAATCAAGCCCATGATGGATTTGATGAGTGTGGATTTGCCGGCGCCATTGGGGCCAAGGATGCCAATCAATTGACCTGCTGGAAGGCTCAAGTCCACATTCCAAAGCACGGGCTGCTGGTCGTAGCTGACCGTGAGGTCATGTACTTCTAGGACGGGGTGGGGTACCTGTGTGATCATGGGAGTAGTTGGCTGTAAATAAGTTGAAGATTGGTTTCAAACATGCCGATGTAGGTTCCAGCAGGGGTATTGGGTGCGTCGAGGCTGTCCGTATACAAGGGACCGGCTAGTTTGACCACCTGATTTTTCTCTGCTGCGCCTCGGGCTACGGCTTGAAGCGCTTTGGGGGAAATGGTCTGTTCGGCAAAAATGGCTTTCACCTGGTAGGTTTGAATGAGAGTGATCAATTCGGTTAGGTCCCGCAAACCCGGTTCACTTAGGGTAGAGAGTCCTTGGAGGGAATAGACTGGAAGGCCATAGGCTTTGCCAAAATAGGCGAAAGCATCGTGTGCGGTCACTAGGACTTGTTTGCGCTCCACCAATTCTTGAACCTTGGATTTGGTTCGTTGGTCTAGCGCCTCGAGCTGATCCAAGTACGCTTTGGTATTCACTTGAAGTTGAGGCTTCCATGTAGGCTGCCAGATTTGAAGTTCCTGGCTGGCATAGGTAAGGGCAGCAGACCATAAGGAAATGTCAAACCAGACATGGGGGTCTACACTGTGGGATTCAGGACCAGATCGGATAAGTCGTTCGGCAGGAATGCCTTTAGAAACATCTATGAGGGCCTGTTGCTTGGCGAGTTTTTCAAAAATCTCGGTCATTTTTCCCTCTAGGTAAAGGCCATGGTAGACCACCAGGTCGGCCTGAGTTAATAGGTCTAAATCCCTGACGGAAGCCTTGTATAGGTGTGGGTCTACACCCGCAGGCATAAGGGCCACCACCTCTGCTTGATCACCTACTAAAGCTTGAATGCCATCGGCCAAGATACTCGTCGTGGCTACAATCAAGGGCTTGGTACGCGTAGACTTGGAAGCCGAGGTACAGCTCCAAAAAAGAATAAGAATTAAAAAAATGGGAGCTACACGTATCATGATTGAAGAACGAGAATATTGCTGGCTACATCTTTGGACATGAAGAGGGTCTTTTTCTGATCAACTAGGATCTCGACCGAACCGTCGAATTCTACCTTGTCGAGCACCTTGATGCGGGCACCGATGTAGGCACC
>CAJBER010000086.1 GCA_903952135.1 uncultured Algoriphagus sp. | reverse complement strand
GGAGCTAATTCAACAAACGAAATCACAGAAGAATGGGGAAAAACCTACTTCACAAATTTCAGGTTGCTACGCCCTCATGCCAACCAGAATTATGGCCCTGGCTTGTCCTTGGACAAATCACCGGCTATTTTTGAATCCTTCTGGCATTACGTCTAATCATGAAAAAAATAGCCATTTTCCCTGGTTCTTTTGATCCTTTTACCAAAGGACACCACGATATCGTGCTCAGAAGCTTGGAGCTTTTTGATGAGGTAATTATTGGGATAGGCTACAACTCCACCAAGAAAAATCGCTATTTCGACATCGAATTGATGGTAGAGAAAATTGAAGAAGTATATGTCGATATGCCGAGAGTTTCTGTGCTGGTATACAACGAGTTAACTTCTACGCTTGCCAAAAAATACAATGCCCAATTTCTAATCCGAGGCTTGCGCAACACCACAGATTTTGAATACGAAAACACGATCAGCCAAATGAATCGCTACTTGAATGAAGAGCTAGATACCGTGTTTTTAATTACTTCCCCACAGTACGCAGCTATTAGTTCAACTGTGATTCGCGAAGTACATCGCTATGGAGGTGATGTAAGTGAATTTCTCCCTTATTCGCTTTAAGCAATCCCAGGTTTTTTCAAATATTTTTTAAACAGGTACCGCATCGATGGATAGGAATCAATCAGGGCAGTCTTGGCCTCAATCTCTGAAAACCATTTGATATCATCAATCCCTTCTTCCTGCTGAGGCTTCATTCCCGAGTCATTGGTACAATCCATTTGGTACCAATAGGTTTTCTTCAAAATACTTCTCCGGTTTTGGGTATAGGTATGCCAAGTGGTACAAACATGCGCTCCTAGACGAACCTTTACATTGCATTCCTCTTCCACTTCTCGTTTGGCACATTGCTCAGGTGTTTCTCCTTTATCAAACTTACCCTTAGGAAAATCCCATTTCCCTAGGCGGTGGATCAACAATACCTTTTGTTTCTTGGCCACTACCCCACCGGCTGCTTTTACAATCAAAAACCTACTCTTTACAAAGGTTTTAAGTTCCTTTTTCGCTGTCGTAACCAAGGTGACCGAATCCAATCTTTTCATCTTTCGGGTTCGCATGAGGTAGAGCAATCGGATCACTAAATCCTGACTTGGCTCATAAAAAATAACGTCACCCTCCCACTCCACGTCTTCAGGGATTTCATCCACATTTTGATAACTGTGTTCAAAAGATTTGGACGAATCAAGCTCAGCCATGGAAAGAAGTTCAAGTGGCTTGTCGTTCACAAAGATTTTCATGGGAATGTGCGGCAATGGGTTTTGTTCCGTCCAAAAATGCATAAAAAATTGTAATAATCAGCAAAGCGCAAAGGATTCTAGCTCTTGCTACTTTGTGAGGTAAAAAGAGGACAATTCCTCGATAAAAAAAATCCAAAGCAAGGGTTTCTGAGCTGAGGAATCTCTTATTTTTACGGCATGGAAATCCTCAGCCCAAGCATCGCTGCAGAAGTAGCGCACTACCTACTCGAAATTCAAGCCATCCGACTTCAACCCGAAAAACCCTTCACTTGGGCCTCAGGATGGAAATCACCCATTTATTGCGACAATAGACTTTCGCTATCCTACCCTGCGATTCGAAATGCAATCAAAGGCAGCCTAGTTCAGGCGGTCAAGCAGTTCTTTCCAGGTGCTGAGGCCATCGCAGGTGTAGCCACAGCAGGAATCCCTCAAGGAGCCTTGCTCTCGGATCAACTCGAACTTCCTTTTATCTACGTGCGGTCCAAACCCAAAGGTCATGGCATGGAAAACATGATTGAAGGAAAAGTGGTCCCTAACCAGAAAGTAGTGGTTGTGGAGGATCTAGTTTCTACTGGCGGGAGTTCGCTAAAGGCAGTGGAAGACCTTCGAAACGCAGGTTTTGACGTATTGGGTATGGTGGCTATTTTCTCTTATGGCTTTGAAGTGGCCGACAAAAATTTTGCAGAGGCTGGAGTTCCCTTGGTTTGCTTAAGTAACTACGATGCCCTGCTCCCTCAGGCGGTAAAAGAAAACTACATCGATCAATCGACCCTAGCTTCCCTAGCCGAATGGCGAAAAAACCCTAGTGGTTGGATGCAGTGAATTAATTTTCATCTTCAGCAAATTAGAAATTCACCTAATTCAAGAATGATTTTTATGAATCAACGATAGAACTCATGACTGAAAGCAAAAGACTTAAAATAGGAGAAGGAAAAATAAGTGGGTACTTATCTATTTTTTTAGCGATCATTTGTCTTGGAACAACTGTTTGTGCTTATTTCCCAGAGTATTTAACCACTTCAGATTTTCGTCAATTATACAACCCAAATCGCATCAAATGGATTTTCCTTTTTGTGCTTTTAGCTTCTTTCGGTTTCGCCTTAACAAGTTTCATCTTAAGTAAAAAAACCAAACTTGGGTTTTTTGGGATACTAATTATTGCTGGATCAATCTTTCTTGCCACAGGCTTACCAGAATACGAAAACATTGAATCAAAGTCGTTTACAATAGGGATGGATTGGCTGCTGATAGATATTTTGATTTCATCTATTGTTTTTATTCCAATCGAACTTTTTCTTCCAAAAAGACCTCACCAAACAAAATTCCATGAAGAATGGAGAACAGATTTAATCTACTTTATTATCAGTCATTTATTAATCCAGGTTTCTGGAGTTCTAATTAAATTACCTGCTGAACTATTGTTTTCAAATCTAGGACTTTCAAACTTACAATCGTGGGTCCAGGGTATTTGGTTTGTGCCTCAACTATTTCTTGCTCTATTTATTTCAGACCTTTTTCAGTGGACAGCCCATTATTTTTTTCATAAAACCCCATATTTATGGAGATTTCATTCCATCCATCACTCTATAAAGGAGATCGATTGGCTAGCTGGATCAAGACTTCATTTTGTGGATTTAATCGGCGTTCGGGCATTTTCTTTTATTCCCTTGTATGTTTTAGGATTCAGCCCTTCCGTATTTACCACCTATATCATAATTGTATCCTTTCAGGCAGTATTAGCTCATTCAAACACTCGAATAAGTTTTGGATTTTTTCGCTATTTGATTGTGACTCCTCAATACCACCATTGGCACCATGCTGATGATCCCAAAGCTTTCAATAAAAATTTTGCGATTCATTTTCCTTTTATTGATATGATTTTTGGAACCTATTATCCAATCGGTAAAGCCTGGCCAGAAAGCACAGGTTTAGGAAATGTAAAATTTCCTAAAGGTTTTATTAGACAGTTTTTTTTTCCATTTGTAAAGAATCCAGAAGCTGAAAACTCTATAAAATCACCGAGTGAACGATGATGAAAAAACTCATCTCCCTAGCAATTTAGACTAATTCCCTATTGGTGAATTTGGAATTTCTTAATCAAAAAAGGTCCATCAACTT
>CAJBER010000085.1 GCA_903952135.1 uncultured Algoriphagus sp. | reverse complement strand
CGCATTTTCCACCGGATCCCAGTTCCAATATCCCCCGAAATTCAAGGTGACATAGGCCCAGTAGGCACCCATGATGATGCCCATCCCCAAAATCATGGCCGAAAAAATCGCCCAAGGTAAGGCTGGACGAATCCATTCTGCATATTTTTTGGTGACCAATCCACCAATCAAAAATGCAAAGGGAACCAAGGTGGAGGCATATCCCAAAAAGAGCGTAGGTGGGTGAATCACCATCCAAATATTCTGCAACAGGGGATTGAGGCCTGTTCCATCTTCCGGTACAAAGTCCGGATTTAAATCAAAAATCGGCGCTTGGGTAGCGTCTCGAAGTAGGATAAAGGGAGAGCTGCCAATCTTCAGATCTCCTACCACTACTCCCAAAATCATGGAGATTAGAAAGGCCTGAACCAAAGAAAAGACCACCATCACAGGCGCCTCCCAGAATTTGTTGGTATGTACCAGGATTAAGCCAAGCACCACATTCCAAAAAGCCCAAAGGATAAAGGCTCCTTCTTGGCCCTCCCAAAAACTGGAGATCATGTAATGGACTGGAAGTGCTTTGGAACTGTGAGAATAGGCGTAAAAATACTCGTAACGCTGGTTGTAAATGATTTCAAACAAGGAAACCGCGATCAAGCTTGTTGAAAGCGCATGAATGTAAAAACTCACGCGACTGAATCTTTGCCAACTGCCTTTTTCCAGTTCATTGGCTCTGAAATACTGACTGTAGGCAAAAGCCGTAATCAATGCACTCACAAAGGCCACCAAGGTAGTCAGGTGACCAAAATTGCCCATAAAGGTATTCATCATACGAATTTACTTGGGATATACGCCATCACATTCCAGCCGCTTGCACGTCCGTTTCCTGGTACTTGGAAGGACATTTCATAAGGATTTTATCGGCAACAAATATTTCTTGATCTCGGTAGCTACCAATCACTACCACCTGCTCGGAACGGTGAAAATCCGCTGGTACCGGCTGGTTATAAAATACCTTTTGCTCCGTGCCTTCGTTGTCAATTAAAAGAAAGGTAAAGGATGTTTTATCCTCCCGAACCTCAATTCCTGAAACTTCGCCTACTCCATCTTTTTTTAACTTACCCACCACATGGATGGCCTTGTCTTCCCCATCCTGCTTCATTTCGAGGGCAGTATTGAAACTTTCATAGCTACTTGCATCCCCGATCGAACTCAAGATGATGACAATCGCTACGGCAATAATTCCTAAACCAATCAGGTGTCCTTTTTTCATGGCAGTAGCCCTTTAGTTTGTTTTATTTTTCTCCAACTTGGAAACGCGTCTATCTGTTTGAATCACATAGGCGAGTAGGCCAATGAAAATCAAAACGATGATTCCCACCAACACATAAATTTTTCCTTCACTTCGCATGACATCAGCCATCTCTACTTCATTGTTGCTGTAGTCAGCAGCTGTAACGGCGATTTTCTCTTGAGCCTGCGCGGCAAAAGAAATAATTACCAACAGGAATGCAGCTATTTTTTTCATCGATTAATCATTTACAAGATTTTCCTCCACTTCTCGCTCTAACCTACGGATACGAACACGAACAGTTGCAATCCAAGTTCCCAAAAGTGTCCAGGCAATAATGGCAGGATAAAACACCAGTCGGAGTTGGGAATCCAAATCGTAGGCATTGAAGCCAGGATTGCCCCCATTTCCAGGGTGCAAACTAT
>CAJBER010000084.1 GCA_903952135.1 uncultured Algoriphagus sp. | reverse complement strand
GGACATGCCAAAGCCATGGGAATCGATGGCATCTTTTGCCGCCTGAACCACACGGGGATGGGAAGAAAGCCCTAGGTAGTTGTTTGCACAAAAATTCAACACCCGCTTCCCTCCAGCAATGGTGATTTCAGCTGCTTGAGGAGAGGTAATGATGCGTTCTCTCTTGAACAAACCTGCTTCCTCTATGGATTGTAATTCTTGTTCTAATTTGGGTTTAAACTGCTCGTACATGGTCGATAAATTAGGAATTGATCTTGGCAAAATTTCAAGTTCCGCTGATCAAAAATCCGCTTGGAACAGGTGAATTTTATTATTTTTGCGCAAGCAAACCCAAATATAAAACAAAAACCCTCACCGCAACTACGGGTTTATTGAAAGACCACCCTATGGATAAAATCCTTGTTATTGGAGCAGCGGGGCAACTCGGCTCAGAATTAACCCGAGCTTTAGCAGACCAATTTGGCAGTGACCAAGTAATCGCTACTGACCTCAGAGCCACTGCTAGCACACTTTTCCCATACTGCAGATTTGAAGTATTGGATGTAATGGACAAGGAAGCCTTGGGAACTTTGGTGAAAAAAGAGCGGGTCACACAAATCTACCACCTCGCAGCAGTGCTATCTGCCACAGGTGAAAAAAATCCTCAATTTGCTTGGCAGCTCAACATGGACAGTCTACTCCATGTGTTGGAGCTCGCCAAAGAATGTGGGCTGGATAAGATCTATTGGCCTTCTTCCATTGCTGTTTTTGGTCCCAGCACCCCAAAAGTAAATACTCCACAGTTTTGCGAAAAAGACCCAAACACGGTCTATGGAATTAGCAAACTCGCAGGTGAGGGTTGGTGCAACTACTACTTCGAGAAATATGGGGTAGATGTACGAAGCCTTCGCTACCCGGGATTGATTGGTTACAAATCACTACCTGGTGGGGGAACTACCGACTATGCAGTGGATATTTACCATAAGGCGATAGCAAAGCAGCCCTTCACCTGTTTCTTGAGCGAGGACACCTACCTCCCCATGATGTATATGCCAGATGCCATCAAGGCTACCTTGGATTTGATGAATGCTCCAAAAGAAGCGATCAAAATCCGCTCGAGCTACAACCTAGCAGGGATGAGTTTTTCTCCGAAAGAGATTTTTGAAAGTATCAAAAAAGAGGTGCCTAGCTTTGAAATTAGCTACCAGGTGGATTTTCGCCAATCCATTGCCGACTCTTGGCCAGATAGCATTGACGATAGCAGAGCCAGAGCTGATTGGGGCTGGAAGCCTTCCTATGACCTAGATAGCATGAGCAAGGATATCTTGAAACACTTGCCCGCATTCTTCCCTCCACAATCCTAATTCTTGAGGAAGAAGTAAACTGGGCTGAAAGAGATTCCTTTACTTCAGTTTTGCGGCAATCTGATCGGGCACAAATCCCAAGGTGACACTTCCGTCGGCATATTCAATCAAAGGTCTTTTGATCATGCTGGGTTGAGCCATTAAAATCGGAAGTGCAGTGGACTCCCTCTGTACCGCATCTTTCTGTGCATCCTCCAACTTCGTGTAGGTAGTTCCCTGCCGATTTACCAAGGTTTCCAAACTAGTCTTTGACAGGAAACTTCTGAGCAGATCTGCACTAGGAGCCTGCTTTTTGTAATCGATGAAATCGTAAGGAATCCCCTTTTCCTCCAGGAAGGCAAAGGTTTTCTTCATCGTATCGCAATTTTTTATGCCGTAAACTTTCACTGCTTGTTCCCTTTTAATGAATCTCATTCAAGCTTTCTTCGTGCGCTTGAAGGACCTGACCAATCAGTTCGTCCGTCAACGCAGTCGATAAAAATAGACTCTCAAACTGTGAGGGAGCCAAATAAACGCCTCGCTTCAACATGCTTTGGAAATAGCGTCCGAAAAGTTGAGTGTCGGATTTCTTTGCAGATTCAAAATCCGTTACAGGTGCTGAGGTAAAGAACAAGGAATACATGCTTCCCAATTGATTGAGGGTATAATCCATTCCCAAGTTGGCATTGATTCCCTTAATCCCTGCGCAGAGTTGATTTCCGATGCTTTCCAAACGAGCATACACTTCAGGATGGGTATCTAGATGTCGTAACATGGCCAATCCCGCCGCCATTGCAATGGGATTGCCAGAAAGAGTGCCTGCTTGGTAAACGGGTCCTGCCGGGGAAACAAAGTCCATGATTTCCTTTTTCCCACCATAGGCACCTACTGGCATACCTCCACCAATAATCTTCCCTAGGGTCGTCAAATCCGGAATGACCCCAAAGCGTTCCTGAGCACCGCCTTTGGCCAATCGAAAACCCGACATCACCTCGTCGAAAATTAAAACTATTCCTTCACGGGTACAGATTTCACGTAGGCCTTTCAAGTAACCCTCCTGTGGTAAAGTCAAACCCATGTTACCAGCAACTGGCTCCAAAATCAAGGCGGCAATTTGCCCCTTGTTGGCATCCACTAAGGATTCTATTGCTTCTAAATCATTATAAGGGGCCAAAAGCGTGTCTTTGGCTGTTCCTAAGGTGACTCCAGGAGAATCAGGATGTCCCATGGTAATCGCACCAGAACCCGCAGCAATGAGAAATGAATCCCCATGCCCATGGTAG
>CAJBER010000083.1 GCA_903952135.1 uncultured Algoriphagus sp. | reverse complement strand
CACCGATAGGTCGGTTTCATTTGAAAAAAAATGGGACCTTACCCCCCTATATCAGCCAAGGATTGGTCGCCCTTATTCTTGGCTATTTGAGATTTCCCCAACAAATTCAGGACACAGAAGATACGCTTTCTTATTTCTTGAAACTTCAACAAGCAAAGGGATCAGAACTAGATAAAGTCATGCTTGCCAGTAAAGATTTATTTGATTTTGAAGATCAGGAAAGCCTAAAATTGGCCTACATCAACCTCCTGCTCACACATCCAAGTTAATTCTGCTCAAATCCAATTCCAGCTGCAAAACGGGTTTTGGCATAAGCAATGTGCAACATGGCTGACAGTTCATTCAGGGTAACTCTAGAATCAAAGACAGCCACTTCTCGTGCATTCACCAAGAACAAACTACTTTCTCCGATTTCAAAGCGTCTGGTCTCGCCCGTAAGCAGGGCTTCCAAACTTTTTACATTTTCTGTAAGTGTTCGTACCTGTTGATTTAACACATTCCAGGAGTTGAGTTCTGTCTCCAACTTCGTTCTGAGTTGCTGCTCTTTCAGATTTCTACCCGTTTGCTTGATCTCAATTTTGGCTTTGGTACTTCCCAAATCTCCCCGAGTTTTCCGCAAAAGCAAGGGAGTGTAGACAGAAATCCCCCATTTGTAATTATTCTCAAACAGCGGAGAAGGCTGAGCATCCGCTACAGTCTCAGTCAGGAAGTTGTACTTCAACTTGACCACAGGAAGCAACTCCTGCGTCTTTAAACGCCTTTCAACGTTCAAACTTGCCAAATCAAAATCTGTGAGAAGCAACTCAGGATGTCTGCCCACAAAGCTTCGTAATTCTTCTGCTTCTGGTGCTGCATTCAGAAATTGAGAAAGCGCTTGAGGAATCACAGCCGAATCCAAAAGCATGGGATCACCCGATTCATTCCATAAGTAAGTGTTGAGCACCTGCGTATTTTCAAAAAAGGAATTCTCCGCAAGTTGCAATCGGTATTGCCGATTGAGCAATTGAGACAAGGCTTCTACGGTATCGATGGCAGCCTGATCCCCGAGTTCATAACTCCGCTTGATGCCATCGTATCGAATTTTCGCAAGCTTCACACCATCTTCCAACACCAATTTATTTTCATAGGCCGCTGCCCACTTCCAATACGCAGCAGTTGCCTGCAAATTGAGTTCATTTCTAAAATTGAGGCGCTCTACCTCGGTGGCTTGCTCGTAGAGTTGCGCCTTTTGTAGCGTTGCACGTCGATCGTCTAGGATCAATCCTTGACCTAGATTGACGGCAGCGCCGGCAGAAAATAAGCCATTGGTGGGCAATGCACTTTCTGAATTGAGGAAAGTCCCATTGTTTTGTTCAAAACTGTTTATCAACTCCACACCCATCCAAGTAGGGACAACCAGTCCTGCCTCTCTTTTTTCGAAGTAGGTAGATTGGTTAAATTCCTTTTTATCCAAATTGCCATACACCATCGGATCAAAGCCACCACGAGCCTTGCGAACCTCCATTTGTCCTAAACGCAGATTGAGGTCGGCTTGAATGGCGATGGGATGGTAGTCTTGCACCCATTGCATGTAATCTTCAAAACTTAATCGTTGACTTTCCTGCGCCATAAGCGAGGTAGAAGCCAAAAGCCAGAAGAGGAGTAGTCCTACCTTTTTCATTTCGTCGCGGAAGCGGTTTTATCTTTTTCTTCTTGAGAATAATAATCTGCAGGGAAGCCATTGAGTTGACGCCAGATTTCGTACCATACAGGTACATCATTAAACAAGGCAATTCCCTCAGCACCCGAACCCATACGCAATAGATCGGGCCATTTTTCTTCTTCTGGATCTTCAATTACCAACACACGGTACTGATTTGTCGGACCTGCAAACTGGTCAATGGCTATCACCACTCCACCAAAGGTACCGTTGGAGAGTTGAGGCCAACCTGAGAAGACAATGGCAGGCCAACCATCAAAGATGAATCTGACCTTATTTCCTGGTTGAATTAAGGGCAAGTCTACAGGCTGAACATACATTTCTACAGCTAATTCTGCATCCGCAGGAACAATGTTTACAATCTCAGCCCCTTCCTTAATCGTTTCACCAATACCCACCTGAATAGCTTTGGCTATGTATCCATTTTGCGGAGCCAAAATGTAGCGGTACTGAGAGCGCTGCGCATAGTTGGAGTACTGGTTTTCAAGTTTGGTCACCATTGCTTCTGCATCAAATTGAGAGGACATGGCTGTGAATTTGTCGGATTGAGCCTTAGCAACCTTGTCTTTGAATTCGTTATCTATCGCACTTAAATCAATTCGTGAGGTAATAAATTCATTCTTACTACTCAAAAATTTGTTTTCAGAACCGATCAATTTGGCTTGAACCTCTTGAAACTTAAGCCTTCTCCCTTCTAAAGTTGTCACAGAGATCAATCCTTCCTTCAAAAGTTGCTCGGCTCGATCCAATTGGTACTTTCCAATGTCGAAATTGACTTTGGCTTGTACCAACTCCATGCTATCGGATTGCACTTTTAATTCTGCAATCTTCAAATTGTTTCTGGCCTGCTGCAGTTTTAGGATGTTGTTTTGCTCTAGCGCGGAGATTTGGTTTTCCAATGCACCTACCTTATCACCATAAGATTCAGCAGCACTAGTTTTGGCATCTACCTGCTGCTGGGTTCGCGGAAGAAGCAAAGGGTCAAAAAACTCATCCCTGATCTCAGAAATCCTCAAAATTGTATCGCCCGCCGCGACGAAGTCTCCCTCGGCAACGTACCATTTTTCGATTCGACCTGCTATGATAGAATGAATCGTCTGAGGTCGCTGGTCAGGTCGAAGGGCGGTTACCAAGCCCTTGGAACGAATGTTTTGCGTCCACGGAAGGAATAGCATCAGGAAAAACACCACAATCATCCAGCCTAAAATTTTCAGCCTTTTCCTACTCTCCTTGAGCGGAAGGGTGATGACCAAACTTTTAGCCCCATTAAAGGGTAGCGTTTCCTTGATGGTATTTTTAGAAATATTCAACATGGCGCTTTATTTTTTAAATTTTTTAAAGTTTTCGTAGTTACCCTGAAAAGCCAACTTACCCTTTTCCATTAAAATCACTTCATCAGAAAGCGCTTGCACCTGCGGTTCATCCGAGATCATCAGTAGGGTCCAAGGACCATTCATAAGGTATTCGATCACGCGCGCTTTAATTGTAGGATCCACATAGTTCAGTACATTTTCCATGATTAACGCCTTGGGATCTCCCATGAAGCCTCTCGCCAAAATAATTTGAAAGGCAATGGTCTTTGCCAAGCCTTTACCTTCTGGCTGAAGTTGGGTTTCCAATCCCAAAGGCGCATGATAGATGTAATCTTTCAAGCCTACCAACTCTAAAATTTCAGCCAGTTGTCCTTCTTCGTGACTTCGGCCCATGCAAATGTTCTCTAGGATCGTACCGTGAAAAATTTGTTGCAGTTCCAAAAAATCACCCACCATACCTCTAAATTTTTCGAGGTTAATGTATTCCAAGGACAAATCATTGACAAGCACATTGCCTTGATATTGCTCGTAAAGACCAGCAAATAAGGCCATCATTGCACTTTTACCACTTCCACTTTGACCTGTGACCACTACTTTCTTTCCAGGGTCAATGGTCAAAGAGACGCCATTTAAAATTGGATAGAGCGCATCTGCAGGTTGAAAAACCACATTTTCCATTCCGAACTTTAAGCCTTCGGTAGTCGATTCGATTACTTTTTCATTAGGCTCGTGGTGCTCCAAATCCAAATCCATGATCTGTCCCAATTTGTCAACTGAAACCAAGGTGTCGTAAACCGACTCCAGCGAAAGAATAAGTTTCTCTACCGAATTGACCACCAAGACAATGATCACTTCTGCCGCAACAAATTGTCCAATCGAAATCTGATCATTGATCAATAGGAAACTACCTGCGAGCAACAAACTGGTCACAATCAACACCTTAAATCCAACCATTACCTTGTATTGAAAAATCAATACGTTAAAGTGCTGGGAACGAAACTCGATGTATTTTTGAATCAGTTTGTCTGCACGAAGCACGGGCAGGTTGGTGGTGCCCACCAACTTAAAGGAATTGAGCGTTCTCCCTACCTCTTCCAACCAATAGGCAGTTTTGTATTTATAGGAGGACTCCTTTACTGCGGTATCCATGCCCCGAGGAGCAGTGAAATAAAAGATCATCCCTAAAATTCCAAAAAGACCTAATCCAAATAGGATGAAAGTTGGATGGTAGAAGGAAAGCAACAAGAGCCCAAAAACTACCTGTAAAAGGGCTGAAGAGAAATCAATCAAGATTTTTGCCATCCCTTTTTGAAGGCTTACCGTATCAAAAAAACGATTGACTATTTCGGGCGCATACTTTCCATGAAGGATCTCAGTTTTGATGCGTGGCAGGCGATAAGCAATGGAAAGACCTGATTTAGAAAAAATTCGCTGCTGGAATTTTTCCATAATCTGCAACTGGGAAATCTGCAGAAATCCTCCAAAAATCACCCCAGCAGCCACAATAATTACCAAAATCACCCAAGAAGTGGTTATCCTACCTCCTAGAATAAAGTTGAGAATAGCCTGAATCCCCAAAGGCAGGGAAAGTGTAATCAATCCATTTAAGACCGCATAGAAATAAATGGCATATACTTGATTTTTCTCTTCTTTGAGAATGTTGAAAAATCGTTTGATCGGTGTTAATTCGAGTTCGGACTGCATCAGTGAATGGCTTTGATCACGAGTTGATAAAAGAATTGGTAACGGTCTTTGCTTTCAGGACCAGCATCAAGCATGCCGGGTAAATGCTGGGAATTAAAACTTTGTAACAGGCTGGATTCAAGAATGGTGGAAACAAGCGTGGTTGGATACAGGTAATCCGGATTGATCTCCTTAATGATGGAAGATACGCGGTCTCCAAACTTGTAAACTTGGGCGAAAATCCCTGATTCATGTTCCAAATCCACTTCCTTGGTCAGGAATCCTTTGATGGATTCATTGATCACAAGACTGCGTAAAACTTCAGGATTTAGAAAATCATTTTCTTTGTAAATGGGCCCCTCTACCAAGAGACGAATAGCAAGGGCTAAACGCTCCTCTGCATCCGATTGGTTTGCATTGAGAAACACCAAATTATGTTCCAACCAAGCCCAATACCAAGAACTAAGATATAAGAGCAATTTGTGCTTGTTTTCAAAATAACGGTAAATCGCTGCTTCGGTACTTCCAATCTTTGCACCCAATTTCTTAAAAGTGAAGTGCTCCATCCCCAATTCCTGAATCAGCAATGCTCCCTCTCGTACGATAAGCATTCCCAATTCGGAACTGAATGGATCCTTTAAAAACAGTTTGCTGTTTACTTCTACCCTTATTTTCTTTAAAATAGATTCCATGCTTTTCTGTCGAAACTGATGCTATAACGAAAGATAAGCATCAAAAGTTTGCTTTTCAATCATTTTTGTTAGTAATAATAACAAAAAGTAAACAAGCATATACGTTTGAATTTTTTGAGTTTCAGAATTGGAGAAATGGAGTGGCCTCCAAAAGAACAAAAACGTTGCCGAATCTTGTTCTTGGCTAGTTTTCTTTATTGATCACCTGGTGCTTGCTCACCCAGAAAGCCCAATAAAGAAGTATGGGGTGAAAAACCAACAACCTGACCCATCCTAACCATTCTGGAGCGCAGAGCCCTCCCTCAATACAGGAACCAATTTGAATGAAATACACATGGGATGGGATAAAACAAATCAGCAAACCAAAAATACCCCATGCAGCGCGTTTGCGAGTAGGTAAATACAATACCCCTAAACCCAATAATACCTCAGCAACACCAGAAAGAATATTGATCAATTCAGGATGGGAGAAAAACGGAGGAATGAGTGGAAGGTAAAAATCAGGCGTCACAAAATGGTTGACACCTGCTACGAGGTAAAAATACCCCATGCTGTAAATGAGGAACTTCTGAACAATTTTTTTCATCTTATTCGTTTAAGAATGAATAAGATACAAAAGAATCAGAATTGGTTAAAACTTATTTTTCCCAGGCTTAAAAACCACGGTACTTCAATTTGCCTACTCCATACAAGTACAGCGTCTTGGAATAGCGAAGCATAGCAGGCATTAAAAATAGAGTGAGCCCCATCACAGAACTCAGATACATCCAAAGTTCCGGCTTGGCAACCAATACATTGATAGCTACCAAAGAGGTGACCATCAGCGCTACCGAAAATGCATAATTGATGTACATGGCCCCATCGTAAAACCCTGGCTCAGGAACAAAATCGGCACCACAAACGGCACATTGGGAATGGATAACCGTGAGTTTTCGGTAACTAAATGGAGAGACAGGAAACATGTTTCCATCTCGACATTTCGGGCACTTGGCCCCAGCGATGGCATTTGCTAAACTCTTTGGCATGATTGAAAAAACGAATACGTAAATCTAGCCGTAGAAGAAGATGTTTCCTGTGATTTTAGTTACGCTGAGGAGCCCTAGATCCTAATTATTTGGACTTAAAAATAAAAAAATGGATGCTTAATTACCGCAGTTCCTCCAGATCGTAATCTTTGCCCTTACCCCATTGCAGCAACTCGTGCAAGGTGTAAAATTCAAGGGTATCCAAATCTTTAATCCGGAAATTCTCACCGGATATCCAAGCCATCACTTCAATTTTCCGAACTTCACCCTGATTGACCAAACGGTAAATCCGCCCTACTCGTAAGTTATCTAAAGCCAGTGGCATTAGGATTTAGCTTTAATTAGGGCCCCTGATGCTTCAAAAGTGATTTCTTTTTTTGGTGAAGTAATTGCCGCTACCTCCTCCTTGGACTTGCCCTGATCTTCTGCATAGTGGCGCAAAGTTTCTACATCTGTTTCAGACAAGGTAGCTACGCCTTCGATCGTAATCGGGAATCCTTGGGAATTGGTAGGAATAAAAAATCCATAATCCTTGAAGGTAACGCGCATGCTAGATCCATTGGGCAACTCCATCGCAAACCAGCAGCCTTTATTGGTACATACCTCCTTGATATTTCCAGAAACCTTCCCTGTAAATGTTCCAGCCGATTCCACTTTTTGAACCAAGGTAGCTGTCGTCACCACATCTGCTTCTTTGACCACATCCCCATAATTTCCTGGTACCACCTTGGCTTCACCAACTAGTTCGTAGGTGGTTTTCTGAGCCACAACACCCTTTTTTTGGCAAGCAGCAAGGCCCACAACTAGGGCTAGGATAAAAATAGTAGCGTTCGTTTTCATGGTTCAATTTGTTCTAGTCAAATTTTAGTAGGCAGGTCAACTAAACAAAGCAAGTTCGCTTTTATTTCCTTAACCAACCCGAGCTTCAAAATTAGGAGAAAAGTCAAGGACTCAAAAGTAATTTACAAGGGGACTTCTCCCCCATGCAGAATTAAGGATGGAAAAGTGTAGAGAAACCCATTGAGATATTCCACTTTAGGACAAACCTGAATTTTCAGGAAAACAATCAGGAAAAAGTTTTTTAACAAATTCAGAAATAGATGGTCTACTTTTTTGACAATCTCTTAATTTTACTGTTTAAAATTTCACCTGCTCCATGCCAATCACCAAAAAATTCATCATTGATTTTGACAGTACCTTTACCCGTGTTGAGGCCTTAGATATTTTGGGGGAAATCAGTCTTTCTGGAGATCCTAATCAAAAAGAAAAACTTCAAGCCATCAAGGACATCACAGACAAGGGTATGGACGGAAGCTTGACCTTTCGGGAGAGTTTGGAGCAGCGCCTGGAAATCCTTCAAGCCAATAAGGCTCAAATTGGGGAATTGATTGTGATCCTGAAGCAAAAGGTATCCAAATCCTTTGAGCGCAACAGAGATTGGTTGAAAGACAATGCCGCAGATGTATTTATCATTTCCAATGGCTTCAAGGATTTCATCATCCCGATAGTAACCGAATACGGCATCAAAAAGGAAAATGTATTCGCGAATGACTTGATTTACGACGAAAGTGGAAAAATCATCGATTTCAACCGAGAAAATCCGCTTTCCAAAAATAATGGGAAATCAGAAACCATTCGATCCATCAACCTCGAAGGGGATATTTATGTGATTGGTGATGGATACACGGATTACGAAATCAAAGCTTCGGGCTTGGCCAATAAGTTTTATGCCTTTACAGAAAATGTAAATCGCCCCAAGGTCACCAGTCAAGCAGACCACATTGCTCCTAGCTTTGACGAGATTTTGTACATCAACAAACTCAACACGAAGTTTTCCTACCCGAAAAGCAGAATCAAAGTGCTGCTTCTTGAAAACGTGCACCCCATCGCCTTGGAACTCCTTAAAGAGGAAGGCTACCAAGTGGAAGTGGCATCAGGCGCCCTCAGCGAGGAGGAATTGTGCGAAAAAATAAGTGGTATTTCCATTTTAGGCATCCGCTCCAAAACAACCGTTACCAAGAAGGTGCTCGAACATGCCAACCGACTTTTGGCGATTGGTGCTTTTTGCATTGGCACCAACCAAATTGACCTGGAGGAATGTCAGAAAAAAGGGGTTGCTGTATTCAATGCTCCTTTCTCCAACACCCGCTCCGTGGTGGAAATGGCGATCGCACAAATCATTTTCTTGATGCGTAGGTTCCAAGACAAATCCCTAGGCATGCACCAAGGAATCTGGGACAAGTCAGCAACGGGCTCCTTTGAAATTCGCGGGAAGAAACTAGGAATTGTGGGCTATGGCAACATTGGTGCGCAACTTTCAGTCTTGGCTGAAAACCTAGGCATGAACGTATTCTACTACGATGTCATCGAAAAACTAGCCCTTGGAAATGCCACCAAAATGAACTCTTTGGATGAATTATTGGCTACATGTGATGTCATCACCTTGCACGTGGATGGTAGAAAAGACAACAGTTGCCTAATTGATCAGGAAAAAATCTCAAAAATGAAGCCTGGCGCCCTCCTGCTCAATCTGAGTAGAGGCCATGTAGTGGATATCCCCGCCTTACGCGATGCCATTCTATCTGGACACATCGGAGGCTGTGCAGTGGACGTATTTCCTGAGGAACCGAAAAACAACAAAGAATCCTTCGAATCGGAACTCAAAGGATTGCCAAACACCATCCTCACCCCACACATTGGAGGAAGCACCCTGGAAGCGCAAGAAAACATCGCCCGATTTGTGCCTGGAAAAATCATGGAGTACATCAACACGGGCAACACCTACAATTCGGTCAACTTCCCGAATATCCAACTTCCATTCTTGAAAGATGCGCACCGTCTCATCCACTTGCACCAAAATGAACCCGGTGTCTTGGCCAAGATCAACCAGATCCTTGCCAACTACCAAATCAATATTGTCGGGCAATACCTCAAAACCAATGAAAAAATTGGCTACGTGATCACGGATATTGACAAGGTGTACGATCCAGAAGCAATTGAAGCCCTGAAAAATATTCCAGGCACCATTCGATTCAGAACCTTGTATTGATTTAAAAACTAATAAAAAAAGCCCTTTCGGGCTTTTTTTATTATCTATTTCCGTAAAGTTCTTCGTAATAGGTTTGGTAAGCCCCAGAAGTAACCCGGTCCAACCAGCCCTCATTTTCAAGGTACCAGGAGATGGTCAATTCAATCCCCTCCTCAAACTGTAGGCTTGGCTCCCAGCCTAGTTCCTGCTGGATTTTGGTGGCATCGATCGCATAGCGTAAATCGTGGCCTGCTCGATCCTGCACAAAAGTGATCAACTTCTCAGAAGCACCTAGCTCACGCCCTAGCTTCTCATCCATCTTTTGGCACAAGAGACGGACGATGTCGATATTCTTCCACTCGTTGAAACCCCCGATATTGTACGTTTCGCCTGGCTTGCCTTTGTGAAACACCACATCAATGGCACGGGCATGATCTTTGACAAATAACCAATCGCGTACATTCTCTCCTTTGCCATAGACAGGCAAAGGCTTGTTGTTCTTGATGTTGTGGATACAAAGTGGGATCAACTTCTCAGGAAAGTGGTTGGGTCCGTAGTTGTTGGAACAATTCGAAACCACCGTTTTCATTTTGTAGGTATTGGCATAAGCACGCACAAAGTGATCGGAAGAAGCCTTTGAAGCGGAATAAGGGGATTGAGGATCATAAGCCGTGGTCTCTACAAAAAATCCACCATCGTGCAAGGATCCATAGACCTCATCTGTAGATACGTGGTAGAACAAATGCTGATCAAATGCGCCAGCCCAGGCTTTTTTGGCCACATTAAGCAAATTCACTGTCCCAAAAACATTGGTCTTCACAAAAGCAAGCGGATCAGAAATGGAACGATCCACATGAGATTCTGCTGCCAGGTGAATGACATCCGTAATTCCATGCTTTGCGAAAATTGCTTCCAAGACCTGCTCTTCTTGAATATCTGCTTTTTCAAAAAAGTAATTGGGTGCATGCTCCACCTCGGTCAGGTTTTCCAAGTTACCTGCATAAGTCAACGCATCCAGGTTGACGATTCGATACTGCGGATAGGTAGTCACAAAAAGTTTGACCACATGGGATCCAATAAATCCGGCTCCACCGGTAATTAAAATAGATTTTGACATTGTATTATTTATAAAAGTTACTGTACCATTTTGTAAACTGAGCTACTCCTTGTGCCACGGTTGTATGGGCTTGATATCCCAAATCCCGTTCCAATTCAATGATATCGGCATGGGTCTCCACCACATCGCCGGGCTGCATCGGCAGCAATTCCATCATGGCCTTTTGCCCTAACCCCTTCTCAATTTCTCCAATAAATTCTAACAAAGGAACGGGAGAGGAATTGCCAATATTGTAAATCTTGTAAGGTGCCGTCGAACTCGAAGGGTCAGGATGCTGAGGATCGTAAGTTGGGTTGGGGGTAGCAGGCTTTTCTGCCACCCGGATGATTCCATCCACAATATCGTCAATGTAGGTGAAATCCCGTTTCATCTGTCCAGCATTAAAAACCTGAATCGATTCCCCTTTGCGTATTGCATCCGCAAAAAGGAAGTAGGACATATCCGGTCTTCCCCAGGGGCCATACACTGTAAAGAAACGTAATCCTGTAGTGGGAATATTAAAGAGATGGCTGTAACTATGGGCCATCAGTTCGTTTGCTTTCTTTGAAGCCGCATACAAGGAAATAGGATGATCTACACCATCCGAGGTAGAAAAGGGCATTTTGGTATTACTTCCGTAAACTGAACTGGAAGAAGCAAAAACCAGATGCTGTACTGGGTGAAATCGACAGCACTCCAAGAGATTTAAAAAACCGGCAAAGTTGCTATGCAAGTAATCTTCCGGATTCAGGATCGAATTTCGGACCCCTGCTTGTGCTGCCAAATGGATGACCACATCCAGTTTCTCCCCTTCGAAAAGATGAAGCAGGGAGGGCTTATCCACCAAATCAAGTTGAATGAAACGGTAATTGGGTTGGGTACTAGAAGTCACCAATACCCCAGGCGCTACCTTTTCTGAAGCAATTCCAGATTCTGCTAGTCGTGCAAACTTTAACTCCCTGCTGTAATAGGAATTGATGTTATCCAAACCCAGCACTTCGTGCCCATTAGCGAGCAAGTGCTGAACCACATGAAATCCAATAAACCCAGCAGATCCGGTAACAAGATAGTTCATCAGTAGTACATCAGGATTAGATCATAAAACAATTCCATAGCAACACTTATTCTTGACCAGACACCATGCGTTGGTACTTTTCCAACTGCAATTGACGCATTGATTTGCGATCAAATTTTTCCTGTACCTCTTGATACAAGGCATCTGCAAATGTGCCAAGCACATCCCGCTTCACATAGGCAAACTCCAATGCCTCCTTCAAAACAGAAACCTCACCTACAGGAAATACCAAACCGGTCTTTTTCTGCTTGATTAGGGAAGTGTTTCCCACACAGTTGGAACAAATAATAGGCACCTGCATGGCAGCAGCCTCAAGAAGCACATTTGAAAATCCTTCCTCATGGGAAGGCTGCACGAGGACATCAGCTAAGGCCAAATGATGCTCCACGTGATCCGTCCAATCGATTTGTACCACACGAGGATGCTCTCGAATGGTTTGAAGGATATCTTGTTCAAGAGGTTCCTCTTCTTTTTCAAAAGTTCCGATAAGGACCAATTTGGAAGAAGATACAATCTTAGAACGCAAAAAAGCAGTCACCAAGTCCTCTATCCCTTTACGTTTGATCAACTTGCCCACTGCCAAAATGATAAAATCATTTTCTCCGGGTAGGATACGCATGGTTGCAGCCACCAAATGGTTTTCTTTCAATACTTGGCGATTAAACTTTTCTAAATCAATCCCCAAAGTGGATCCATTTCCAAGTAGACTAAATTTGGATGAGTCTAGTTTTGAATTGCTTGTGAAAAAAGAAAACATGCCTGTGGAATTGACCCATAGGGCTGTAGCATTCGAAAAGGTCCAATTTTCTAAAAGTGTAAACCCTTTCTGGGGATTATTTGCATGGACCGGCATTTCGGTGATGCTATGGATTCGATGGGGAATCCCAGCGAACTTGGCTGCCAACATTCCCAAATACCCCGCTTTGGAATCGTAACTGTGGATGACATCTGGCTTTTCTTTTCGGAGTAATTGGAACAACAGCCAAAAAGAAATACAGTCCTCCACATAGTTGACCCCTTTTACAAAGGGAATGACTTCATGCTGCACCCCTTCTGTTCGACAAATCTGCTGCACCTCTCTCCCATCAGCACTTACCAGAAGCACCTCCCAACCCTGTTCCTTCATCAATTTAGGCTGACCAGAAAGTAAAAGTTTGAAGGTTATCGGTTCGGTGGAAAGAAGGAGAAGTTTCGGCATTTAAGGAAAAGTAAGGAGTACAAATGTAAAATTTTCTCAGGAGAACTTGGGTAAAAATAAGTCTCAGAACAAGAAGTTTGAGCCCAAAAAGCCAAACACAGCTATACTCCAAGAAAAAAAAAGACGATTCGGAAAAAAGAATCAAAAATTTAATTGGATTCTCCCAAGATTTCATGGATGAAAATAAATCCAAAAATCAAGCGCTATCGCAAGTATGAGAATTTAGTAGTTAATAATTGTATTGAGTTTAACTGTAAATATTATTTAAATACAATTTTTT
>CAJBER010000082.1 GCA_903952135.1 uncultured Algoriphagus sp. | reverse complement strand
TTGGAACCAAAGCCAGCCTTACAGGCATCTACCCACTTGCGTTGGTGACCATATTCAGGTTCGGTGCTCTCCAAGCGGTCTGGACCAAATTCCTGAGTTCCATCGTAGAGGTACAACTTCGGCATTAGTGGGGAGCTGTCGTTGATGTTGTGGGTGATGATTCCTTTTTCTCCGATCATCATGACTCCATTGGCAGAATTGGCGCCACCCAAGTCGTGATCTGGAGGGATGATGTCTGGGTGTGAAGGTCGAATTCCCCCATCCATCCATGTCATTTCAAGAGGAACTGCATTCTTAGCCGTTGCGCCGTAATGAAGGGTGATGAAGGAAGATGCAGGGCATCCGTCTGGGTTGTAGTCTGGAGTCCACATTTGAGAATACACCGATCCAACAGAACATTCTGCATCGAGCGGATAGTGGAGGCCTAGCATACGGAAAGGAATGTCCATCAAGTGACATCCTACATCGCCCAAGGCTCCTGTACCGTAATCCCACCAACCTCTCCAGTTGAAGGGGTGCAAGTTGGGAGTAAATGGAATCTCTGGGGCCGGGCCTAGCCAAAGGTCCCATTCCATATCAGAAGGCTTGCTGCTTGGTTCTGGCTTCGGAAATGCGCCTCCTTGAGGCCATACAGGGCGATTGGTCCAGATTTGTACTTTGGAAACTTTTCCAATTTTATCGGAATCCATCCAGCCTTTGATCATGTCCATCAGCGGGTTGGAGGCTCCTTGGTTACCCATTTGGGTCACCACTTTTTTGTCTCGTGCTAGTTGCGTAAGTAAGCGCGCCTCCCGGATGTTGTGGGTAATGGGCTTTTGCACATAGACGTGCTTGCCTCGCTCCATGCAAAACTTGGCTGCAGGACCGTGTACGTGATCCGGAGTAGAAATGGTGACCGCATCGATCTCTTTCATCTCTTCCAGCATCTTTCGGTAATCTGCAAATAGCTTGGCTTTCGGGAAGTTGGCAACTGAATCCTTGGCAGTACCTGAGAAATCTACATCACACAAGGCTACTACTCGCTCTCTACCATTGACAGAGGCATTTAAAATATCGCTTTTTCCTTTTCCACCCGCTCCAATGGCAGCTAGAACCAGCTGATCAGAGGGGGAAGTATAGCCAATACCACCCAATACATGTCGAGGTACAATAAAGAAGGAGGAGGCGATGGCAGCGTTTTTGATAAACTCTCTCCGTGATTGTCCGGAGTTTTGAGGGTCTGATTTTTTCATGGGCTTTTGAAAATTGACAAGGAAATGGATTGAAGCTCGGTTGCAATTCAGGTAATTCCAAGGGTAGTCTCTACAAAAAAAAGAGAACACTCGTTACTGCGCTTCATTCTTTCCCAAGTTGCTTTTGATTTTTGGGAAAGGCAAAGAAAAAGGTAAAAAATTCCTCCTTGGAATCGATCTTGAATCTTTAAAAATTCTGGTTCTTGGAATTATCTGCAAATTGGGCAGGGTTTAGATTGAGAAAAACATTCTTTCGTGTTTTATTCTCACTTAAAGTTTTCGTTCTTTAGGTTCTGAAAAACAAAAAACAATCTTCCTCAAAACCTGTTTTTTGTTTAAGTTAAGGTAGCGTGAGTAAATAGAAACTAACCCTAAAAGATTAATTCCTGTCCATGATCATCGGTGTTGTAAAAGAAACCAAGGAGTATGAAAACCGAGTGGCTCTTAGCCCAGAGGTGGTAAAGCTAGTCCGCAAAAAAGGATTTGAGGTGGTAGTGGAGTCTGGAGCTGGAGAAAAATCATTTTTTTCAAATCAGGACTATGAAGCTGCGGGAGCAAGAATAGGAGCTTCCAAAGAGGCCCTGGGTGCGGACTTGGTGCTAAAGGTCAATTTGGCAACCCTACAAGAAATA
>CAJBER010000081.1 GCA_903952135.1 uncultured Algoriphagus sp. | reverse complement strand
TTGTTTTATATTTGGGTTTGCTTGCGCAAAAATAATAAAATTCACCTGTTCCAAGCGGATTTTTGATCAGCGGAACTTGAAATTTTGCCAAGATCAATTCCTAATTTATCGACCATGTATGAGCAGTTTAAACCCAAATTAGAACAAGAATTACAATCCATAGAGGAAGCAGGTTTGTTCAAGAGAGAACGCATCATTACCTCTCCCCAGGCAGCTGAAATCACCATTGCTGGAGGGAAGCGAGTGTTGAATTTTTGTGCAAACAACTACCTAGGGCTTTCTTCCCATCCCCGTGTGGTTCAGGCGGCAAAAGATGCCATCGATTCCCATGGCTTTGGCATGTCCTCTGTCCGATTTATTTGCGGTACACAGGATATCCATAAAGAATTAGAAAAAAAGCTCTCTGAATTTTTGGGCACCGAGGATACCATTTTGTATGCCGCGGCTTTTGATGCGAACGGGGGAGTTTTTGAACCGTTGTTTGGGGCTGAGGATGCCATTATTTCAGATGCCTTGAATCATGCCTCCATCATTGATGGGGTGCGTCTTTGCAAGGCCATGCGCTACCGATACGAGCACAACAACATGGAAGATCTGGAGAAGCAACTTCAGGATGCCATAGCTGCAGGAGCTCAGCAAAAAATCATTGTCACAGACGGGGTCTTCTCTATGGATGGTACCATCGCGCAGTTGGATAAAATTGTGGCCTTGGCCGAAAAATACCAAGCCTTGGTAATGACAGATGAATGCCATTCTACTGGGTTTATGGGAAAAACGGGTCGGGGAGTACACGAGCATAGAGGCGTGATGGGCAAGATTGATATCATCACTGGTACCCTTGGCAAAGCTTTGGGGGGTGCTTCTGGCGGATTTACTTCGGGTAGAAAGGAGATCATCGAGCTCCTTCGTCAGCGATCCAGACCTTATTTGTTTTCCAATACGCTAGCACCATCCATCACAGGGGCTTCTTTGGCAGTTCTTGAATTGCTTTCAGAGACCACAGAGTTGAGGGATACCTTGGAAAAAAATACACGCTACTTCCGTGAAAAAATACAGGCTGCAGGATTTGACATCAAAGCAGGGGAACATGCCATTGTGCCGATCATGCTTTACGATGCCGTCCTTTCCCAGAAAATGGCAGAAAAGTTATTGGAAAGAGGGATCTATGTGATCGGGTTTTACTATCCTGTGGTTCCTAAAGGGCAAGCGCGGATTCGAGTACAGATCTCAGCTGGCCACCAACAGGAGCATTTGGATCAGGCGATCGATGCGTTTATTGCAGTGGGTAAGGAACTCGGAGTGATTCAATAAAGATAAAAAAAGAGGGATGATTTGTCATCCCTCTTTTTTTATCCTCCGACTTTGGGAGTCAAACTTTTTTTCTTCGCAAAATCGTGTTCCGATAGATTTTCAAATCGGTCGTACAAATCCTCGTTGTTGAGGTAGTCGTTGATGATTTCGCGAACTTCCTGGAAAGAAAGGTTGTGCAAGACCTTTCCATTTTTCGCCATGGAGATTTGCCCTGTTTCTTCTGAAATCACGAGGATGAGTGCATCTGTGGCTTCTGACATGCCAATACCTGCCCGGTGGCGTAGTCCAAATTGTGCAGGCACCTCACGTTCAGTAACAGGCAAAATACAACGTGCCGCTTTGATTGTGCCCTTGTGGATGATGACTGCTCCATCATGCAGCGGGCTATGCTTATTGAAAATCGCAATCAAAAGTCTTTTCGATAATTCGGCATCCAAGATATCTCCACTTTCGGCGTAGAATTTCAATTCTACAGTACTGGAAATAACAATCAATGCACCGGTATTGGAGCCTGCAAGGACCTTGGTGGCATCAATGATTGGACTGATATTAAATCCTGAGTTTTCTTTTTTCTTCCAGAAAAAGATCATGTCCTTCCATCCATTATCGTTTGAAAAAATGGAGGAACGGCCTAGAATGAGTAAGAATTTTCTAAATTCTGGAGCAAAAATAATGATGGCGGCAATCACACCCACCCCCATAAATTGGCCGAGAATTATGGAAAGTAGCTCCATCCGTATTGCCTGTACCAATAAGTAGATCAGGTACAGGGAAAGGAATCCTAAGAAAATCTTAATTGCAACAGAACCTTTCAAAAGCTTGTAGACCTGATACAATAGGGCAGCTACCAACGCAATATCGATCATATTGACGATGGAGATATCTAAAAATCCTATTTTGAAAAGTAAGTTCAAGGGTTTAGTTGTGCTGCTAGTTCAATTGTTTCTTTGGCCTCTTTTACATCATGTACTCGTAAGATATCAGCTCCTTGCAACAAAGCAAACATATTTAGGGCAGTAGTGCCATTTAATGCTTCATTAGCACTGATTTCTAATGTCTTATAAATCATCGATTTTCTAGAAACTCCAACCAGAATCGGAAGTCCCAATCGTTTGAAGCTACTCAGATTTCTCAAGAGTTCGAAATTTTGCTCCCGAGTTTTTGCAAATCCAAAGCCAGGATCAATAATTACATCTTTAATGCCAAGTTTACTGAATTGTTTAACTTTTTCAGAAAAATAAGCCAAAACATCTGGAATAAGGTCTGAATAGTTTGTCTCCTGGTGCATGGTCTGAGGAGTTCCTTTTAGATGCATGGCAATGTAAGGTACTCCAAGTCTTGCTACCAAGGGAAGCATTTCCGGGTCCAGACTCCCTGCTGAAATGTCATTAACGACCTCAGCTCCTGCCTCAATTGCCGCTTTGGCAACTTGCGAACGAAAGGTGTCAACAGAAAGTAGGGTATCAGGAAAGTTTTTTTTGATTTCAGAAATCGCAGGTATTACCCGAGCAATTTCCTCTTCAATGGAAATGTCCGCAGCTCCTGGTCTTGTACTATAACCACCTAAATCTAAAAAATCCGCTCCTTCTTGAATTTTTTTCTCAGCTTCCTCCAGTACCGACTTTTTGTCTGTAGGAACCCGACTGCCTTCAAAAAAAGAATCCGGCGTAAGGTTAAGGATCCCCATTACTTTGGGTTTATTCAAAGAGTATAGGCATCCCTTGATTTGAAATGTATATTTTTGGGGAAATAATTTATCTTCGGAAGAAGAATTCATAGTTGATCCAGCAAATATTAAATCCAGTAGTGTGGAGACGCAGACTAGCAACGAATATAAGGAAGTAATCGCCCGATGTAAAGAATTGTTCCGTAAGAAAACCATTGATTATGGAACAGCTTGGAGAGTCTTGAGATTGCCTTCCCTCACAGACCAAATTTTCATTAAGGCCCAACGGGTGCGATCCATTCAGGAAAAGGGAAATCAAAAAGTTAATGACCCCATTGTAGATGAGTTTGTAGGGATCATCAACTACTGCCTGATTGCCTTAATCCAAATTTCTCTTGCGGATGATGAGCGAATGGAAATTCCCTTTGATGAGCTCGAGCCACTTTATGACCACTGGACTGCTGCCACCAAGGGACTACTTGAAAATAAGAATCACGATTATGGAGAAGCTTGGCGAGACATGCGTGTTAGTTCCATGACGGACATTGTCCTCATGAAACTATTTCGTGTCAAACAAATCGAAGACAATCAAGGAAACACCTTGGTGTCTGAGGGAATTGAAGCCAATTACCAAGACATGATCAATTATGCAGTCTTTTGTCTCATTAAATTAGGATACCATGAATAAGCAGGTGTTTTTCTGGATTCTTCGCCTGATGGTGGGAGGTCTATTTGTGTTTTCGGGCTTGATCAAAATCAATGACCCAGTGGGTACTGCCATCAAGTTGGAAGAGTATTTTGATGTGTTCTCCAATGACATTGCCTCCTTTTTCCACCTGTTAAAGCCCTATGCGTTACCATTAGCTGTGTTTTTGGTGGTATCTGAGGTGGTATTGGGGATTATGCTCTTGATCGGGGTACGACTCAAGGAGACGGTTTGGGCATTGGCGAGCATGATTCTCTTTTTCACCTTTTTGACCTTTTATTCGGCCTATTTCAATAAGGTGACGGATTGTGGTTGCTTCGGCGATGCAATTAAATTGACCCCTTCGGAGTCCTTTTACAAGGACATTATTTTGTTGGTATTGATCTCTTTCTTGTTCATTTTCAGAAAGGACCTTCCGAAGAAAACACCGAAATGGGCGACCTATACTGCTGGAGTAAGTTTGGTGCTTTCGCTTGGATTGGCCGTGTATGCGATTCGGAATTTGCCTTTCATTGACTTCAGGGCCTACAAAATTGGCGTTAGCATTCCTGTAAACATGCAGCCTTCTGCACCTTTGGTGTATACCTATGTCATGAAAAAGGGAGGAGAGCTTGTCTACTTGGATCAGTACCCTACAGACGAAAGCTATGAGTTTGTGGAGATGACGCTCAATAATCCGGAAGCCTTACCCAAAATTTCTGATTTCGCAGCCTGGAATGCGGAAGGGGATCAAGCTGAATACTTGTTTCAAGGGAATAAAGTGCTTTTGTTAAGTAGCAACTTGACTAAGATGAGTGATGCTAATCTCGCGGAGTTGACCCTGCTTTTCGCTTCACTTGAAAAAGCACCTGTTGAACTCATTTTTATGGCTGCAGCGACCCAGGAGGAGATTGATGCGGTCATTGCAAAGAATGGATGGAAGATCAAGGGCTTACAGGCGGATGCTACGGTCGTGAAAACGATCATGCGCGCCAATCCAGGAATTATGCTGTTGAAAGATGGGGTAGTGGTGGGCAAATACCATCACAACAATACCCCAGAAGCGTTAGAGGTGCTTGACTTGTTTTGATGAATAAGCAGCTCAAAGTTGTATTGGTAGGATTACCCGGTTCGGGGAAAAGCACCTTTGGCAAGCAACTTGCCAAAGAGTTAGGCTTTCCATTTTTGGATCTCGACCAATTGATTGAAGAGCGTTACCAACTAAAGATCTCAGATATTTTCTCGATTCATGGAGAAGGCACTTTTCGGGAATGGGAGTCATTGGTGCTCCAAGATACCTTGAAGCAGGATCGAGCCTACATTTTGGCTTCAGGCGGGGGTACCCCTTGTTTCAATGATAATATGGACCTGATTAATTCCCAAGGGATTTCGGTCTATTTGGATGTGCCTTTGGGATCTATTTCGCGTCGTCTGCAAACTTCAAAGGCACAGCAAAGACCTTTATTTCAGGGTTTAGATCAAGGGGAGATTACTTTAAAACTCAAGTCTTTATTGGTAACGCGAGAATATTTTTACAATCAAGCAAAAATAAAGCTCAGCGGAGAGGACTTTTCCGCTGAGCTCTTATTGGTCGAATTGATTTCTAGGCTTAAAAGTTAAAGCCGACCGTAACTACCGCTGAGGTAATTGAATTTTTTATTTCGGTCAAGGGACCGTAATTAACCCCATTGTTGTCCAGTACTTTGTAGCTGCGATACAGGGAGTTGTAATTTTGATTGACTAAAGAAAAATCTACCCGTAGCGCATCAAATTGTACTCCAATACCCCCAGAAAGTTGCTGCGTGCTTTGGTCAAAACCTGAGTTATTTAGAAAGGGGTCCCCTTGATGGGCATATCCCCCGCGAACTCTCCAATTTTTCAATTTTGCTTCAGCTCCAAATCGGTAATTGACTGTGCTGCTGTAAAGGTTTTGAATCACCTGGTTGTCAGGACCCTCATTGAAGTCAGAAGAGTTTATTCTGGACGAGCTATAATCCACCCAGTCCACATCCGCAGAAATAAATCCATATTTCCCTAAAAACACCGTGGCACCACCGCCTACTTTAAAGGGAGTATAGAGCCCATAATTACTCAAGATGACATCAGAAACAGCAGTCTCTTTAACCAAGGTCTTATTTTCCTGAGCAAAAAAGTAGTTGTCGTACGTAGCCGTCATGCTTGCGTCATACTCTTCATTCATGGCAAACCAAGTGGGGGTTTGAAGTACAAAGCCCAAGTTCACGTAATCGATGGGTTTGTAGATCAATCCAAGATTGAGGTTAACTCCCGTTCCGTTGATAAATAAGTTCTCATACAAAGAGGAATTAATCAAAGGCTGGTTTCCAAATTCCTCATTGAACTCTTTTTTGGAGGAGAATTCTAGGGAGCGTATTCCTAGGCTTGCTCCGAGGAATAATTTGTGATGAAAGTTAGCGCCGTATCCAAAGTTAATCTGGCTTGCATTTCCCTTTTGCCTAACGTTTTCATCTTGAAATGGGAAACCCAAAACGAAAGAGTCGTAGGTATTGGGATTGGTAATGGGTTTACCATTGGCATCCACGGTAATAGGATTAATTTGGTAGGTTTGATAGGCAAGTCCGGTAAGCCCACGGTTTTCAATTTGGCTTTCAGGGACTCCAGAGGCTTCTCCCAAATAAAAATCAATGATGGAGCTACTTCCTAATTTGTCGGAATAGAAGCCGAACTCATTTGAAAAATTTGCGATTCGTTGGATACTAAAGCCCCAAGCCCCTCCTTTAAATGCTCCATTTTCTAGAGGCCCCTTTGGATTTGCACCCACGAAGCTTAGGTTGGGGAGTGAAAAGTCTGAGGTGCGGTACGATTTAGACTGATCCAAATAGCTAGCATCTGCAGACCAAAGGTCGTAGCCTAAACTAAGGCTCACTTCAGAGGACCTAAAGAAGCCTAGACCTGCAGGGTTACCGGCTAGGTTGGATACATCTCCTCCGAGAGACCATTGCGTACCTCCAACGGCCACAATTCGTGCAGAGCCAGCCGGGGTTGTTTTACTAAATCGATAGGCGTCTTCAAAATAGCCGCTTTGAGCTACTGCTGCACCTGTGGTGAACAGGCTAAGGCAGAGAAATGATGTAAGTAACCTCATGTAGAAAAGGGTTAAGTTGGATTAGTAACGAAGTAGTGGGTGTTTTCGGATAAATTATCCAAAAAAAAAGGGGAATTAATTCCCCCTTCCTCTGGATCCTCCTGAGCTTGAGCTACCTGAGGATCCACTTGAACTTCTACTAGGTGCGCTAAAGCTTTCACCAGCGCTTGATCTGCTTGGAGCACTAAAGCTGGAAGAATTAGTATTGGATCTACTTGGCGTATTTCCATAATTGTATCCAGAAGACTCACTTCTTCCATAAGAAGAGGTGGATCGAGTACCTGTATTTGCTCCTGATGATCTATTGTAAGATGGACTGCTAGTAGTGCGATCAGGTTCTGCGTTATAAGTGCTTCTACTTGGAGAAGAATTATATCCTCTGCCAGTGCTGCTTGGTGTAACAGAAGGTCTTGCCGACTGACTTGCATTTCTGCTTGTAGACACGGCACCTCTGTCTGTTGCTGCTGAATTCACATTTCTAGTAGTCGATTCTACACGACTTCTTCCAGAAGAGTAGTAATCGTTTTGTGAAGTGCTGAAATCGCGAGTAGCAGAGCGAGGAGACTCTGGAGAATCCAATCTTCTTGGAGATGCACCTGATGAATTCGCTACATTTTCTCTAGCTTGGGATCTTGCAGTGTTTGGAGTTCCAATGGACTCCACTACACCACCGCCACCATTGCTCATGGATGCACCACGGCTTGGTCTTGCGCCATACACCACACGTCTGTCTGGGTTTTCGTTACCTGGGAGGATAATAATAGGGCCGGTAGTATAGATCGGTCTATTCCATCCCCAAGGAGAACCCCAAGCATTGCTGCCAAAGAATGGGTCATAAAAGCCTCCATATCCCATGTAAGGATTAAATGGGTTATAAAATGGTCTTCCCATGCCAAAGCTTAAACCCATATTGAATCCGGGTCTCCACCCTGGGCTCCAGAATGGATCATACATGCCCATTCCAAAAGGACTAAAGCCCATCATTCCCATTCCGTAAGGAGACATTCCCATTCCAAAAGGACTAAATCCGTAGTTGAAGGCAGTGTTGCCCCATCCAGAATTGAGATTGGAAATAGTGTAACTGTTGTAGATATCAATATTGGGAGTTGCCCCAGTTACAGAACCCTGGTTTTCCTCAAAATAGACTACGTCTTGACCTGAAGAGGTGTTCAACTGTCCATAGCGAGCACGGTAGTCGGGATTGACGTTTTTAGAGCTAAAATTCTCCTGTGGGACCACAGTTGAATTAGCTAGGTTTTGAAACGTAGCAGGCTGGTTATTAGCAACTGCATTTTCCGTTGCTTTTTTCACGTCTGCCGACATGAAATACAAGTTGTCGTCAAAGGTATTCACTGCCATTTTGTTTGAAGTGCAGGAAACCAAGACCGAGGTGCACAGTAGTGCAGAGGCGGAAATAAAAGCTAGTTTCTTCATGGGTGAAGTAGATTTATGCTTGGTTATACGGAATGACCAAGCAGAGGTTGTACTTTTTGGGTTATATTTGTACTTCCTTTTGATCAAAATAAACACTTTTCTTTCTATACAACAAGTAAATGAGTAAAGGACTTCCAAAACGCAGCGAAGATTATTCCCTGTGGTACAATGAATTGGTTAAACGAGCGGATTTGGCTGAAAATTCTCCGGTTAGAGGATGCATGGTCATCAAGCCTTACGGCTATTCCATCTGGGAAAAAATGCAAGCCGAATTGGACCGAATGTTTAAAGAAACTGGGCATACCAATGCCTATTTTCCGCTATTTATTCCCAAATCTTTTTTAAGTAAGGAAGCGAGCCATGTGGAAGGCTTTGCCAAAGAATGTGCAGTAGTAACCCACTACCGTTTGAAAAATGCGGAAGATGGTTCAGGGGTGATTGTGGATCCAGAAGCAAAATTGGAAGAGGAACTTATTGTCCGTCCAACTTCTGAAACGGTCATTTGGAGTACCTATAAAAACTGGATTCAATCCTACCGTGACTTGCCTTTGTTGGTAAATCAGTGGGCCAATGTGGTGCGCTGGGAGATGCGAACCCGATTGTTCTTGAGAACTACAGAATTTTTATGGCAGGAAGGGCACACTGCCCATGCTACTTCTGAGGAAGCCATGGCTGAGACGGTGCAGATGATGAATGTCTATGCACAATTTGCAGAAGAGTTTATGGCCCTGCCTGTAGTGAAGGGGAGAAAGACTGCAAACGAGCGATTTGCAGGAGCAGATGATACCTTGTGTATTGAGGCTTTGATGCAGGATGGGAAAGCACTACAAGCGGGGACTTCTCACTTTTTGGGTCAGAATTTCGCTAAAGCTTTTGAGGTGAAGTTTGCCACCAAAGAAGGTGGTTTGGACTACGTTTGGGGAACTTCTTGGGGTGTAAGTACACGTTTGATGGGCGCCTTGATTATGGCGCATTCGGATGATAATGGGTTGGTCTTACCTCCTAAATTGGCTCCTTTTCAAGTGGTCATTGTACCGATTTACCGTGGAGAAGAGGAGTTGGCCTTGATTTCTCTAAAGGCCAAGGAAATTATGGCTGACCTTCGGAAAGCAGGCATCAGCGTAAAATACGACGATCGAGACACCCAAAAGCCAGGATGGAAGTTTGCTGAATACGAATTGAAAGGGGTGCCTGTTCGCATCGCGCTTGGCCCACGGGATTTGGAAAACAAGACCTTGGAGCTAGCGAGACGAGATACGCTCACCAAAGAATCCTTCCAATGGGAGGAAATGCCTATTGCTGAAAAAATCGGCGGGCTTTTGGATGAAATTCAAGAAGGTATTTACCAAAAGGCTTTTGACTTTAGAAAAGAAAATACCACTGAGGTCAATAGTTGGGATGAATTTAAGGTTGTGTTGGAGGAAAAGGCTGGTTTTCTCTCGGCGCACTGGGATGGAACACCAGAGACTGAGGACAAAATCAAAGAACTCACCAAGGCGACCATTCGATGCATTCCTTTGGATCAAGTGCAGGAGGCCGGTACCTGTGTGTATAGCGGGAAGCCTTCGGTGGGGAGGGTGCTCTTTGCGAAAGCGTATTGATTCTTTTGAAATTAAATTGAACCCGGATTTTCCGGGTTTTTTTTTCTTTTAAATTAAGTATTCGGTAGATTCTAGTAGATTAGAGCCAATTCATTTTACTTCTTATGGAAATATTAGTCCTAAGTACGCTGCTACTCATCGGCTTAATCCTGCTTGTCGTTGAAATTATCTTCATTCCAGGAACGACCGTGGTAGGCATTTTTGGCTTTTTGGTGAGTTTGGCGGGGCTGGCATTTGCTTTTATTAATTTTGAGTATTCGGTAGCAATCTGGATTACTGGGGTGACTTTGGTCATTAATTTTGCAGCAGTGTGGTACGGGTTTAGTTCCGGGATTTGGAAAAAATTCTCGCTGAAATCCACCCAATCGGGCGGAGCCTTTGATGGTCGAACAGACGGGTTGGAAGTAGGAATGAAAGGTCTGGCTGTTTCCGATATCAAACCTTATGGCAAGGCTTCCTTCAATGAAATTTGGGTGGAAGTGAAGTCCGAATCGGGGTTTATTGAGGTCAATACACCCGTGACGATTAAAAAAATTGAAAACAATAAAATCAGTGTAAACTAATAAACTATGTTTGAAGACAGTTCTTTATTCGTCTTGATTGCTGCTTTTGCAGGGATTACCCTACTTTTTATTTTCTTGTATTTTGTACCGGTTAATCTCTGGATTACGGCCCAGTTTTCAAATGTGCGCGTTGGAATTGGCGAGTTGATTGGGATGCGGATTCGAAAAGTGCCGCCGAGCTTGATTGTCAACGCGATGATTACCGCTACAAAGGCAGGCTTGCAGTTGACTACCAATGACTTGGAAACTCACTTTTTGGCAGGAGGGAATGTGCCTACTGTCATTCGTGCTTTAATTTCTGCGGATAAGGCAAATATTGTCTTAAGTTTTAAGCAGGCTACTGCGATTGATTTGGCAGGCAGAGATGTATTTGAGGCAGTTCAAATATCGGTAAACCCAAAGGTGATCAATACTCCCAATGTGGCTGCAGTGGCAGCGGATGGGATCCAGTTGGTGGCAAAAGCTCGAGTGACCGTTCGTGCAAATATATCACAGCTTGTAGGTGGTGCTGGTGAGGAAACCATTTTGGCACGTGTAGGTGAGGGAATTGTCACTTCTATTGGTTCTTCTTTAAATCACAAATCTGTGTTGGAGAATCCTGACAAAATATCTAAGCTGGTTTTATCCAGAGGCCTTGACGCAGGTACAGCCTTTGAAATCCTCTCTATTGATATCGCAGATATCGATGTAGGGGCCAACATTGGAGCTAAACTTCAAATAGACCAGGCCTCTGCAGATTTGAAAGTGGCCGAGGCAAGAGCTGAGGAGCGAAGAGCCATGGCCGTAGCTTTGGAGCAAGAAATGAAAGCTAGAAATGTGGAAATGCGAGCAAAAGTAGTAGAGGCAGAAGCAGAGATTCCTAAAGCCATCGCCGAGGCTTTCCGTTCCGGGCAGTTGGGCGTGATGGATTACTACAAAATGGAAAATGTAAAGTCAGATACTGCAATGCGAGATTCCATTGCCAACTCTGGTAAGGAGTCCAAAGATTCAGGATCGTTGAAATCCTAAGGAAAAAGAAAAAAGGGAGTTTAAACTCCCTTTTTTCTTTTTCCTTGAGTTGTAGAAGTTGGACTAACTTCTGTTTTCTCAATAGCCTGTTCTTGACCTTTTACAAATACTTTTTGTTCGTTCCAGTCAATGGCAACTTGGGAATAGTTGAGAGGTAGAAACACATCGCCATTGGCCCTCATAACTCCCGAAAGTCCATCTTTTACCACTATGAAAAAATCTTTATTTTCTACTTGAATTTGATCAAAAGCGATGGGAAGAATAGGCTTTCCAAGTGAATTGAGAAGACCTGTTTTTGAATTGTTTTCTACCAAGTAGAAGCCTTCATTCAACCTTAAAATTTTATCCAACCCCTCTGGGTAAGCCAATTCACCCGATGGGTAGATTAGGTAGTCTTTTCCAGCAGAGTTAGCAATAGCTAGCCCCGCTGAGAAATCAGTAATTTTCTCCCATTTCGCTTCTGAAAGGATTTTGCCTTCGGAATTGATTGTTCCCCAGTTAGCAGCATTTCGGTAGCTGCTTACTTTTTCTGAAAATGCACCCACCTCTAGGAAAGTTGGGGGAATGACCCACTTTCCTTCCTTATTCACATAACCATACTTGCCATTTTTAAGTGCTGGAAAAAGTCCTTCTTTGCCATCACCAATCCACTCTGCATCTGAATTGGGAGCTACTAGCCACCCTTGCTTCCCATGAAGGCCCAACTTATTTTCTCGGAATCGAATGTTAATGGCATTGGGACCTACTAATTTAACTGCTTCCATTCCTACCGCATCTAGTAAGATGCCTTCTTCTTGAAGGACTCTCCGTAATTTTCCATGGATAAATTCAAGTAGCAAATCACCTTCTTTAGTGATTTTATGGTAAGAATTGTAACGAACCTGTGCGCTTGCCTCAAATCCACGGATGAGGAGGTATTGGTTTTCGTCAAATCCAAAGTAATTGTCTCCCTGAGTAGGTTCCAATTGGTCAAGGACCGGGTCCAATACATACTCTCCAAATTGATTGATTAAACCAAATCCAGTAGCCTCTTTGGCAAGAAGGAAATTTCCTTGGTTTTCTATCAAGAGTTCAAATGGCTTTTCAGGATTTGAAGAAAGGGGTAAATAGTAGCTTCCCTGGTTTTTCAAAATCACCTGTCCATTTCTCGTGAGCTTGGCTTCTTCTGCTGCCCCTAGCCATTTTGTTTTCCCTGTCGATTTTTCATAGATCCAATAGTCCGTTCCCTTCCTTGCTAAAAGTCGGTTGGTGAAGGTGGTAATCTCATCGTATTCCAAAGGAAGGGCAGGTTGTCCGTATTCATGAAATGCACCGATACCTTTTGGTCCTTTGACCAAAATCCAAGGTTTGAGGTATTGGAAGACTTCTTGTCCTAAAAGATCTACCACAGGGCGCAAATCAGGCGATAAAAGGTATAGACCTTCTGCATTTTTCCCTGTTATTACAGATTCCCCCAAAAGGTTGATTTCTTTATAGCCTGCGCGAGTTTGTAGGCTGCCACCAAAGTCGTATACTTCCCAGGATTGACCCAAGCTAGGGGAGGCCAAGAATGGAAAACTTGCTAATACAATGTAAAACAGATTTCTCATGGCTTGGATAAGAAAATAAGTGGATGATAAGCTGATAAATCTAAAAAGAGGGATTTACTGCCCACCTAATTTATTTTTCATTTTTTGACTTTTCTAAGTCAAAAAGGTCGGTGATCAATTCAATCATTTCTGCAGCTTCATTTCGTTGGCAGGCAGCTCTCAATTGTACTACAGGTACCTTGAGGATTTTTTGCATCATGCTCTTCGTAATTTTATCGATGAGCACAAATTCTTTTTCTTCTATATTTTTCAAATACCTGCCCAGCTCTTCCTGGCGGATCTGCTCTAGGGACTGCTTTAATTTTTGAATGGTAGGGGATACTACCATTTCTTTTTGCCAAGCCCCAAACTCCTCTATGCTTTCTTCCAAAATTGCTTCGACAGAGGGGATGGAGTCCAATCGATTTTGTAGGGCAGCGGTGGCTTTGCTTCGAATATTGTCCACGTTGTAGAGGACTACTCCGGCAAGTTCTTCTAGGGAAGTTTCTATGCTTCTAGGGACAGAGAGGTCAATGAAAACCTTGAAACTTGGGATATTGAAGGATTCAACGAGTTGTTTGGTGATGAAAGGATCTTGCATGCGCACCGAGCAAACGACCACATCTGCTTCTTCCATGGCAGCAAGGCAGGATTCAAACGGGATTACTTCAAACCCTAAAGGCAGTCCTATTTCTTCAGCTTTGGAAAGGGTTCTATTTGTGATTTTGATTTGGGCGGTTGGGAGATGCACCATGTTTTTGGCTACATCTTCGCCAATCTCACCTAAGCCAATCACCAAGACGCGAGGCTGAAAAATATTCTGAGTAAGGCTCTCGATTAATTCAATGGTGGCATAAGAGAGGGAGGCTGCTCCATCTCGAAAAGCAGTTTCCTGCACCACACGTTTGTTGGTAAAGAATATGGTATGCATCAAGCGATGCAAGAATGGTCCGGCCAATTCCAAGTCAGCAGCAGCCTGGTAGGCTCTTTTGACTTGATTTGAGATTTGAATGTCGCCCACGACTTGGGCTTCAAGCCCCATGGAAACTCGGAAAAGATGGCTTACCGCTTCCTTTTCTTCGTTCAAAATTTGGAAATAATCTAGGTAGGAGATTGCATCGGACAGTCCGCGTTCGATGCCGATCAACTTGACCAAATCCACACTTAGATCCGATTCATGGTTGTAATAGATTTCGGTACGGTTGCAGGTCGAGAGTACCAAAGCATCGGTGACACTAAAAAATTCCTTGAGCTTGAGAAGCAAGCGTTGAATAGCTGCCTCATCCAAGGAGATTAACTCCCGAATGTGCACAGGTGCACTTTTATGAGATAAACTGACTACTCGAAATTTGGTCTGCATCACAACTTACTAAGCCCACAAATTTAACAGAAGTAGCTCCCTCAAAAGTTTCTTTCAATCAAGACTTCTCTAATTTAAAATCAATCTAAATAAAAAATTAAATAGTTGTCTTGCACCTCTCTTTGGATAGGAAGTTTAAACCGCTTAAATTCATTGAATTCTACTTTTTAATCTTTAGTTCATGCGTCAAAGGCTATTTTTTTGGTTTAAAACCCATCTAGGTTTTTCGGCTAAGGAATCCCGGGGTTTTTTACTCTTGATCCCCTTTTTGCTCCTGTTGGTAGGGGCTTCTCAGGTTCTTGCTTGGGCAAAGGATCGAAATGCGGAAAAACTCTATCAGCATTACCTGAATCAAGTGGACAGTTTGGAACGAGCAGGGGTCCAATTGCTTTCATCACCCTTACCTACTTTCAACCCTGAAGATACCCTGAGCCGTTCGCATTCGGCCAAAGTATCCGATCGGATCAAGCGCTTGCCTTTTTCCGAAGCAGATTCCGTGGTGTTGCAAATTGTACCGGGCATCGGAGCCTTGACTGCGGGTAGGATCATCAAGCATCGGGAAAATTTAGGCGGATATATTCAGATAGATCAGCTGCATGAAGTCTTTGGACTCAAGCCGGAGACCATTCCGGTTATTTGGGAATATTTTGATTTTGACAGGGTGGCGCCACGGCGAATTGAGATCAACACTGTTCCAGTGGAGGAACTAGCGAAGCATCCCTACATAAGCTATCAAGAAGCGAAGGTTTTGGTGGCTTATCGCCTGCAACATGGACCTTATCTTCAATTGGATGACTTGTTGAAGGTTAAGATTTTTAAAGCAGATTGGGTAAACAAAATTGGACCCTACCTAGACTTTGAGGTGAAGGTAGCAGAGGCAGGAAAGAAGTAACTAGAATTCTAGTTAAAAAAGCCATAATTTGCAGTGGGAACCAACTCTTTTTCCCTGTGATTTCCTTACCTGAACTCAATTTACCTGCTTTCGAACCTCAACTTCTCAAAAAGGAAGATCAGGTATTTATTTTCGATTTTTTGCGCAAAAAGCATTTGGTACTTACGCCAGAGGAATGGGTGCGCCAACATTGGATCCGATTTCTTATTGAACACCAAAGTTTTCCGAAAGGCTTGGTAACTAGTGAAAGAGGCTTGGTCTACAATGGATTGCAGAAAAGAACCGATTTATTGGTTTTTGACCGCCAGGGACTTCCCTACTTTTTAATTGAATGCAAAGGCCCGGAGGTGGAGATCAACCAAAAAGTGCTTTCCCAGGCGATAGCGTACAATCAAACCCTGAAATGTCCATTCATTGCACTCAGTAATGGTAAAAGACATGTTTTTATGGGTTACCTGGAGGAAGAAGGAAAATTTGTGCAGCAAAATAGCTTGCCTCCAGTCCCTGGTTAAAAATTTTAATTGCATTTATGTTCGATTTTTTTTAACTTTTCTAAATTTTTTTTAGAAAGAGTATATCTATGCAAGCTACAATTTCAACTCTACCCTGCGATCTTTGCGGTTCACGAAAGCATTCTCTTTTTTCTGCGCTTCCCGAAACCCAACTCTGTGCTATCTCTGAGGCCAAAAATCTAACTCCCCATCGAAGAGGACAAATTCTTTACTACGAAGGCACCAAGCCACTGGGGATTTTTTGTGTGAACGCGGGAGTGATCAAGGTGTACAAGACCGCTTCCAATGGAAAGGAGCAAATTTTATACTTAGCCAAACAGGGAGATTTCTTGGGTTACTCCGCATTGTTAGGGGAGGAGAATTACACGAATTCGGCCATGATTATTGAGAATGCCAAAATTTGCTTCATTCCTCGTGAAGCATTTCTGAGTTCAATGATGAAAAACCAAGAGTTTTTTAAACGAATTACCAAGCAGCTTTGCCATGAACTTGGGGTCATGGAAGAAAAACTTACAGACGCCTCCCAGAAAAGTATTCGGGAGCGACTTGCTTTTTTACTATTGCAGTTAGCCAATACTTACGGCGTGGATGGCGGAGGTTACCAACGAATCGATCTTTTGCTTACTCGAGAAGAACTAGCTGGTATGGTGGGTACCGCTACCGAATCAGTGATCCGATTGCTTTCTGAATTCAAAAAAGATGGATTGATAGAGTTGGAAGGAAAAAAAATTCTCTTGAAAGATAAGAAAGGATTGGCGCGTCTTTCGGATTTTTACGCTTAGTTAGAACTTCATTGATTCAAATGAGTTTAACTTGAAAGCCGTAGTTATGAGTTTAATTCGAATCTTTTTTTTATTCCTCTTCCTCTATCTAGGGGCAGAAAATTCCTTTGGGCAGTCTTTGCCTTATCAAGCCCTGCTCAAAACTTTGTATGATTCCAGTTTTCCTGTGGTCAAGCCTGCTCAAGTCACCAATCTAGCTACCTATCAAGTACTCGATGCGCGTGAAAAGACAGAACATGAAGTCAGTCACTTGCAAAATGCAATCTGGGTGGGTCACGATACCTTCACTTTAAAATCGGTAGCCGAACTTGATAAAAATAAACCGGTCCTCATTTACTGCACAGTGGGAGCTCGATCCGAAGAAATAGGCAAAAAACTCCAAAAAGAAGGGTTTACCCGTGTATACAACCTCTATGGTGGCATCGTGCACTGGGTCAATGAGGGTCGTCCTGTTTTCTCAAAAGGAAAACCAACTCAAAAAGTGCATACCTACTCACAACCCTGGAGTGTATGGCTCACCAAAGGAGAAAAAGTGTACTAACTTCGTTTAGTTATATAGCCCCACAATTCAAAATTCCATTTCTTTCCTCCACATGACTTTAGCTTCTCGATTTTCGTTCTTGCTGTTGCTTCTTATTCAAGTTTCCTGCCATAGTCCGGTAGTGGGAAAAGCGGGTAGCACACCACCCAGCCATCAGCTTTGGAATGAGTTGCTCAAAGCGCATGTCAAACCCAACGGACTAGTGGATTACAAAGGCTTTATCCGAGAAAAGCCAAAGTTGGAAAGCTACCTCAAATTGCTTTCGGAGAATGCTCCGGACCGAAGCAAATGGTCTAAAAATGAGCAGCTAGCCTATTGGATTAATGTGTACAATGCTTATACGGTGAAGTTGATTGTCGATTTTTATCCCACCAAAAGCATACGCGACTTGGGGCCAAGACTGAAAATCCCACTCATCAAGGACGTGTGGCATTACAAGTTTTTCAAAATAGCTGGCGTAGACATGAGTTTGGATGAGGTAGAACACAGCATCTTGAGGAAAGAATTTGAGGAGCCACGAATTCATTTTGCCATCAACTGTGCTTCGGTATCTTGTCCACCGTTGTTGAATGAGGCATTTGTGGCTGCTAATCTTGAAAATCAATTGACACGCGTGGCGACAACTTTTATCAATGACACGAGTAGAAATAAAATTTCAAGTCAATCAGCCCAACTATCCTCCATTTTTTCTTGGTTTAAAGGGGATTTTACCAAAAAAGGAACGCTTATCGAATTTTTGAATCGCTATTCGAAAGTGAAGATTTCACCGAATGCTCGCATCTCTTTTCTAGATTACAATTGGAATTTAAACGAGTAAGCTGAATTTTTGGGTAAGTTTAGGTTCAACTTTGCCGTATGAGTTCTCGTCACTTTGTGATTATTGGAAATGGTATTTCGGGCATCACCTTCGCTAGACATTTGCGAAAAGGGGATGATCAAGCCCGTATCACCGTGATTTCAGGAGAATCTCCCTATTTTTTTTCGCGCACAGCTCTAATGTACGTGTACATGGGGCAGATGAAGTGGGAACATACGCAGCCGTATGAACCCCATTTTTGGAAGAAAAACCGAATAGATCTCAAGCAAGCCTGGGTCAAAAGCATCACTTTTGAATCCAAAACCCTAGTTTTTGAGTCGGGAGAAACACT
>CAJBER010000080.1 GCA_903952135.1 uncultured Algoriphagus sp. | reverse complement strand
TCCAATTCTCTTAGACAAAGCTATGGATCTGGTGATCTACGCTTCTCCTGTTTCTGGGGAGATTGTGGAGATCAAGCGTGGCGACAAGAGAAAACTTTTGGAAATCAAAATTCTTGCGGACAGTTCTGTATCGCACGAAAAAGTAGGAGCCTTGGATTTGGGCCAAGATCGAGCTACCCTAGCTGCAAAGCTTGCTGCTTCTGGTGTTTGGCCAAATATCATTCAGCGACCTTTTGGAATTGTAGCTAATCCAGCAGACTCTCCAAAAGCCATCTTTGTATCGGGTTTTGATACCCATCCATTGGCCGCTGAAGTACCCTTCATTCTCCAAGGAGAAGCCCGGTACTTTCAGGCAGGTATCGATGCGCTAGCCAAATTGACAACTGGTAAGGTTCATCTCAACGTAGATGGTACCAAGCAGGTTCCTGAGGTATTTGCGGGTATAAAAAATGCCCAAGTCAACCAGTTTTCTGGTCCACATCCTGCGGGAAATGTGGGGACGCAAATCCACCACCTTGATCCAATCAATAAAGGTGATATCGCTTGGACTGTATCGGCTTATGGCGTTTCTCAAATCGGAAAATTTGTTTTGGAAGGCATTTACGATGCATCCAAGGTAATTGCCTTGACGGGTTCTGAAATGAGTCAAAAAGGCTATGTGAAAACCTACACAGGAGCTAATGTGAGCACCTTCTTAGGTGGGATAGCTCAACCTGAAGCATTACGTATCATCTCAGGTAACGTATTGACAGGAGAAAAAATTGAAAAAGATGAATACCTAGGTTTTTATCACAACCAGGTAACTGTTATCCCAGAAGGGAAATATGAGGAGTTCTTAGGTTGGTTGAAGCCAAGTGCATCCAAACTTAGCTTCCACAAAGCTCTTGGAATGTTCTCCTTCCTTAAAGGTGGAGAATTCAAAGTGGACACGAATACCCACGGGGAAGAGCGTCCATTTGTAGTATCTGGTGTATTTGAGAAAGTAATGCCGATGGATATTTTGCCAACCTACTTATTCAAAGCCATCGTGACCGAGGACTTTGATGAGATGGAAGAACTAGGCTTGTATGAAGTAATTGAGGAAGATGTGGCGCTTTGCGAATTTGTAGATCCATCCAAAAATGAGCTACAAGAGCTAGTGCGCCATGGGATTGAATTGTTAATGTATAATTAAGCTATGAAGTTATTACAAAATCTCTTCGATGGAATGAAGCCAAACTTTGAGAAGGGCGGCAAATGGGAAAAATTCCATACCCTGTATGAAGGGCATAGAACCATTGCATTTGCCCCTGACTTGATTACCAAGTCCAAAGGAGCACAAATTAAAGATGCCACAGACTTGAAGCGAGTGATGATCACAGTTGTGATTGCCATGATCCCGGCTTTGCTATTTGGTATTCTAAATATTGGACACCAGCATTTCATTGCTACTGGCGCAGAAGGAACATTTCTAGATAAGGCCATTTTTGGAGCACTTTCTGTGTTGCCAATTTTGATCGTTTCCTATGCGGTGGGTTTGGCTACTGAATTTACCTTCTGTGTGATTCGAAATCACCCCATTTCTGAGGGTTATTTGGTGACAGGGATGTTGATTGCCTTGGTGATGCCTCCATTTATTCCGCTATGGCAGGTGGCTTTGGCTACCATCTTTGCGGTGGTGATTGGAAAAGAAGTATTTGGTGGCACAGGGATGAATATTCTCAACGTGGCCATGACTGCCAGAGCTTTCCTATACTTTGCGTATCCAGCACAGATCTCAGGAGATTTGGTATGGACCTATCTTGGAGACAAGACTGCAGTAGACGGTTTTTCTGGAGCTACAGCTTTGGCAGTAGCCTACAATTCTAGTATTGATGGTACCCCTGTAGTGGAGGCTTTATCTACCCACAATGCAGCCATGGGAGCAGATTACAGTTTCATGAGCATGTTTATGGGCTGGATTCCTGGTTCCATCGGTGAGACATCTACTTTGATGGCCTTGGTTGGTGCTGTGATTTTGGTGGCCACAGGCGTAGCAAGTTGGAAAATCATTGTAGGTGGATTTGGTGGAGCGTATATCATGGGTCTTGTGATGAATGCTTTGGCAGTGAATGAATACATGGCGATGCCTGCCGAATACCATTTGGTAATGGGTGGTCTTGCTTTTGGTGTAGTATTTATGGCCACTGACCCTGTATCTGCGGCCCAGACCGAACTGGGGAAGTGGATATATGGAATTTTAATTGGGGTGTTTACGGTTATCATTCGTGTGACCAACCCTGCATATCCTGAAGGCATTATGCTTGCAGTTCTTTTCATGAACGTGGTTGCTCCATTGATCGATCACTATGTAGTTAAGGCAAATAAAACAAGGAGGTTACAACGTGCAACAGTCTAATACTTACATCATCGTTTATTCAGCTGTGTTGACCATTATCCTGGGGTTGTTACTCTCAGGATCAGCACAGGTGCTAGGCCCTTGGCAACAAGAAGCCATCGCTTTGGATAAGAAAAAGCAAATCTTGGGAGCAGTAATTTCAGCAGAAGAAATCGCTGCTATGAGCCCAGAGGATGTGAATGCATTCTATTCTTCTCGAATTTCTTCCACCGTGGTAGACATTACTGGTAAAGAAGTGACCACTGAAGGGGTAAGTGCAGAAAAAGTAGAAATTGCTAAAGATTACAAAAAGGCTGCTGAGGAGCGAGCCTATCCAATATTTATCTACCATGCAGAGGGTAAGCCTGATCAGGTAGAATCTTATATTTTCCCGATGTATGGAGCAGGTCTATGGGACGCCATTTGGGGTTACCTTGCCTTGGATACAGACCTGAATACGATTAAAGGGATTACATTGGCTCACGCTGCAGAGACACCAGGTTTGGGAGCCCGAATCACGGAAGCCAAAGTACAAGGAAGGTATGTGAATAAGAAAATTTTTGATGAATCTGGTTCATTAGTAACCGTGATGATGCAAAAAGGAGAAAATAAAGATTATTCTTCTGATCCACACAAAGTAGATGGAATGTCAGGCGCTACCATTACCGGAAACGGTGTAAACAACATGCTTAAAGCCTACATGGGTTGCTACGAGGCCTATATCAAAGCCAAGTCCGCTCCAAAAGTAGTAGCTGTTCTCTAATTAAAAACTCATTAAAACTAAAGAAACTATGAGTGCTGAAACAATTGAAAAGTCTGTAGCAGTAAAGCCAGCAGAGCCCTTGCTTTCCAAAAGGAGAAGAAAATTAATTACTGATCCGTTAATTGACGATAATCCAGTAACCGTGCAAGTACTTGGGATCTGCTCTTCCTTGGCAGTGACAACCCAAATGCAGCCAACCCTAGTAATGGCGATCTCGGTAATCTTTGTGGTTGCCTTGTCCAACTTTGCTATATCGTTGATGCGTAATACCATTCCTGCCCGTGTGCGTATCATTGTGCAATTGGCTGTGGTAGCAACGCTAGTAACTATTGTCAGTGAAATCTTGAAAGCTTTCGCTTACGATATGTACAAGGAACTATCCGTGTTTATTGGTTTGATTATCACCAACTGTATCGTAATGGGTCGACTTGAGGCATTCGCCATGGGTAATAAGCCTTACGACTCCATGTTGGATGGATTTGGATCTGCGCTAGGTTATTCTTGGATTATTTTGACTGTTGCCTTCTTCCGCGAGTTGTGGGGATCTGGAGCCGTATTTGGAATTCCTGTTTTCCAATATGTTTCCAGTTTGTTTGGCCCAGATTTCAAGTTGGCCACCAATGGATTGATGGTTACACCAGTAGGAGCATTTATTATTTTAGGTCTGATTGTTTGGGTACAGCGTACCAAAACAGGCTATGTGGAACATTAATTAAGACACAGAAACAATGGAATTATTCAGCTTAGGTATTCGGTCGATTTTTATCGACAATATGATTTTCGCCTACTTCTTGGGGATGTGCTCTTTCCTTGCCGTTTCCAAAAAAGTTAGTACTGCAGTTGGTCTTGGAGCAGCTGTAGTATTTGTGTTGGGAGTAACTGTTCCCTTCAATTGGATTTTGAATGAGTTTGTATTGAAAGAAGGGGCACTAACTTGGATTTCTGCAAGCATGTCAACTATTGACTTATCCTTCTTACGATTCATCATGTTTATTGCCATCATTGCAGGTATCGTGCAATTGGTAGAAATGGTGGTAGAAAAGTTCTCACCTGCCTTGTATGGTCAGTTGGGTATTTTCCTTCCCCTGATTGCAGTAAACTGTGCGATCCTAGGAGGCTGTTTATTTATGGCTCAGCGTGATTATACGCTTGCAGAATCTGCAGTATATGGTTTTGGCTCAGGTTTTGGATTTATGCTTGCCATCGTTCTTTTGGCTGCTATCCGTGAGCGTCTTAAGTATTCCATGGTTCCCAATGGTTTGAAAGGACTGGGTATTACCATGCTCCTTACAGGACTGATGGGCATTGCCTTCATGTCCTTTATGGGAATTGACCTTTAATTAGGTTGATGTCAAAAATTTGAGGCCCTGAAGATATCTTCAGGGCCTTTTTTTGTGCAGAAAATTATTGCCTAACTTCATCGAAACAAAACCAATCTCTAGCCTTATGAAAACGTTATTCACCCTACTTTTCCTTTTTGTTTTTCAGCTTTCCTCGATAGCTCAAGATACCCAGTGGATTGAATTGTTTTCTGGAAAAGATCTAGAAGGCTGGAGGGTTTCTGAAAACCCAACGTCTTTTTCAATTGAAGATGGGCTTCTTAAAGTTGCCGGTCCTAGAGCCCATGCATTTTATATTGGGAAAGTAGGAGCAGCAGATTTTAAAAATTTTGAATTGTTGGTGGAGGTGAAAACCCTACCCAAAGCCAATTCAGGAATTTTCATCCACACGGCTTACCAAGAGAACGATTGGCCTGAAAAAGGGTACGAAGTTCAAGTCAATCAAAGCCATTCCGATAGGCGAAAGTCAGGTAGCCTGTATGCCGTTCAGGATGTATCCGAGG
>CAJBER010000079.1 GCA_903952135.1 uncultured Algoriphagus sp. | reverse complement strand
GAAACATCAATGGTGAAGCATTTGACGGTAGCGGAGACATTACGGTAACGGCAGCAGCAGGTACCTTATCTGGAAATACCTTAAACGCTACGGTTACAGGCTCAAGCTTGACCAGTGTGGGTACCTTAACAGGTGCAACTGTCAATGGAAAAGTAATCGTAGGTGCAACTTCGGCGGCGAGTGCCTCATCGGTGCTCGAGGCAAGTTCAACCTCTCAAGGATTTTTACCGCCACGAATGTCTTATTTTCAACGAACGCAAATCGCATCACCTGTTGCAGGATTAACGATATGGTGCACGAATTGTGGTGCCTCTGGTGAGATTCAAGTATTTAATGGTACCACATGGACCAATGTTGTTGGAGGCCAGGCAAGTCTTGTACTTCCTGATGCCCCTACTAACCCGGTGGCAACGGCAGGGAATGCCCAAGCAAGCGTTGCTTTTACCCCACCAGTTTCTGATGGCGGAAGTACCATTACGGGGTATACGGTGACGTCTTCCCCAGGAAGTATCACTGCCACAGGAGCAAGTTCACCCCTAGTAGTGACCGGTTTAACTAATGGAACAGCCTATACTTTTTCTGTTGTGGCTACTAATGCAGCTGGAAATTCGGTTGCTTCAGCAGCATCGGCAGCAGTTACCCCAAGAACAGTTCCTGGTGCGCCCACTAGCCCAGTGGCTACTGCGGGTAATGCCCAAGCGAGCGTAGCATTTACTGCACCATCCTCTACGGGTGGCAGTGTCATTACAGGGTATACGGTGACGTCCTCCCCAGGAAGTTTCACTGGTACAGGAGTGAGTTCACCGGTACTAGTGACTGGTTTAAGTAATGGGACTTCTTATACCTTTACCGTTTTGGCTACCAATGCAATTGGAAATTCGGTTGCATCAGCAGCATCGGCAGCAGTAACACCAATCACAGTTCCCGGTGCTCCCACTAGCCCAGTAGCTACTGCCGGCAATGCACAAGTAAGCGTGGCATTTACTGCGCCAACTTCTACTGGTGGCAGTGTCATTACGGGGTATAGGGTAACATCCTCTCCAGGAGGCTTAACTGCCACAGGAGCAAATTCACCTCTAGTAGTGACTGGATTGACCACAAATGTGTCCTATACCTTTACGGTTGTGGCAACCAATGCGGCTGGAAATTCGGTTGCTTCATCACCATCGGGTGCGGTAATACCAAGAATAGTTCCTGGTGCCCCCACTAGCCCTGTGGCTACTGCAGGGAATGCCCAAGCAAGTGTAGCATTTACCGCGTCAGCTTCTGATGGCGGCAGTGCCATTACGGGATATACGGTGACGTCTTCGCCAGGAGGCTTAACTGCCACAGGATCAGGTTCACCCCTAGTAGTGACTGGTTTAACTAATGGAACAGCCTATACCTTTACGGTTGTGGCTACCAATGCGGCTGGCAATTCGGTTGCCTCATCAGCATCGGGATCGGTAACACCAGGAACTGTTCCGGGTGCCCCCACTAGCCCAGTGGCTACAGCAGGTAATGCCCAAGCTAGCGTAGCATTTAATGCACCAGCCTCTACTGGCGGCAGTACCATTACGGGGTATACGGTGACTTCTTCCCCGGGAAGTTTCATTGCTACAGGAGCTGGTTCACCCCTAGTAGTGACAGGTTTAAGTAACGGAACAGCCTATACCTTTACCGTTGTGGCTACCAATTCAGCAGGAAATTCGGTTGCTTCAGCACCATCGGGAGCAGTTACCCCAAGAACAGTTCCCGGTGCCCCAACTAACCCAGTGGCTTCTGCAGGTAATGCACAAGCAAGCGTAACTTTTAGTGCACCAGCCTCTACTGGCGGCGGTACCATTACAGGGTATACGGTAACATCTTCCCCAGGAGGCTTAACTGCCTCAGGATCTAGTTCGCCTCTAGTAGTGACCGGTTTGGCCACAAATGTATCCTACACCTTTACGGTTGTGGCTACCAATGCAGCTGGAAATTCGGTTGCTTCAGCAGCATCGGGAGCGGTTTCACCTTTTGGAGTAGTAACCTCCGCTTCAAATAGAACCTGGATGGACCGCAACTTAGGGGCTACGCGAGTGGCTACTAGCAGTACAGATGCAGCTGCTTATGGAGACTTATACCAATGGGGAAGAGGTACGGATGGGCACCAACTTAGAGACTCGCAAACTACCACTACCCTGAGCTTCTCAGACCAATCAGGAAATAGCAACTTTATCTTGGCACAAAATGCACCTTATGATTGGCGCAATTTCCCTAACGATAATTTATGGCAAGGTTTCAATGAGGTCAACAATCCTTGTCCAAGTGGATTTCGTTTACCAACAGATACAGAATGGGAGTCAGAGCGTTTGAGCTGGAGCAGCAACAATTCCGCAGGCGCATTTGCATCTCCCCTTAAATTGACTACAGCGGGCTTCCGAAGTTACAACACTGGTGTGCTTACTAGCGTCGGTATCAACGGTTACTATTGGAGCAGTACGATCAGTACAATTGATGTCACCAGATCGGTCAGCCGCACCTTCACTAGTGCAGCAGCGACAAGCTCAACCTCCGACCGTCGAGCGGAGGGGAATTCTGTTCGCTGTATTATGAATTGAAATAACTAAGGGAAATACCCGCCGCGGCGGGCTGCGTGAAAAATTAAAGAGAAATACGATTGAAATACGGTAGAAATATACTTCGCTTCGCTGCGTGAAATAGCTAAGGGAATTACAGTTGAAATATACTTCGCTTCGCTTCGTGAAATACCATCGAAACACAAATTGAGTCCTCTATTTCCCCGAGCCTGCTCGGGTTATTTCTATTGTATTTCTACATTATTTCCATTAAAAGAATAAAGCCCCATATCACTACGGGGCTTTTACATTATTTCTTGGCGATGTAGGTCAGCAAGTCGATGACCTTGTTGGAGTAGCCCCACTCGTTGTCGTACCAGGATACTACCTTCACAAAGGTGTTGGATAGTTGGATACCTGCCTCAGCATCGAAGATGGAGGTACGTGGATCACCAATGAAGTCGTTGGATACCACCGCATCTTCGGTGTAGCCAAGCACGCCCTTCATGGTGGTTTCAGAAGCTTCTTTCATCTTCGCACAGATCTCTGCATACGTAGCAGGATTCTTCAAGCGTACGGTCAAGTCTACCACAGACACGTCTGGAGTAGGCACTCGGAAGGCCATACCGGTCAACTTGCCATTCAATTCAGGAATTACCTTACCCACTGCCTTCGCAGCGCCGGTAGAAGATGGGATGATGTTTTGTCCCGCACCACGTCCACCTCTCCAGTCTTTGGCAGAAGGGCTATCTACGGTCTTTTGCGTAGCGGTAGTCGCATGCACAGTAGTCATCAAGCCTTCTTCAATACCCCAGTTGTCATTCAATACCTTTGCGATGGGTGCAAGGCAGTTGGTGGTACAAGATGCATTGGATACGAAAGTCATGTCCGTAGTGTAGGTGTGCTCGTTGACACCCATCACAAACATCGGTGTATCGTCCTTGGAAGGAGCAGACATGATCACCTTCTTTGCGCCTGCATCGATGTGGCCTTGAGCAGATTCCTTGGTCAAGAAAATGCCGGTAGATTCGATCACGTAATCGGCTCCTACCTCACCCCACTTCAAGGAGGCTGGGTTTTTCTCTGCGGTCACGCGGATGGCATTGCCGTTTACGATCAAGTTGCCGTCTTTCACCTCCACAGTACCCTTGAAGATGCCGTGGGTAGAGTCGTACTTCAACATGTAAGCCATGTAGTCCACATCGATCAAATCGTTGATCGCGACTACCTGCACGTCTGCACGCTCCTGGGCCACGCGGAAGGCGAGGCGACCAATTCTTCCGAATCCGTTGATTCCAATTTTAATCTTGCTCATTTGTACGTATTTTTTATAGGTCTAACTGCTAGTTTCTAATTGTTGTGAGGGTAGTTTTTTCTGTAAAACGCACTCATCTAAAGGCGAATTTATCACAAAAATCGGGTCTGCCCAAACCATTTCCCATCCTTTCGGAGCCAACCCTCACCTGCCCGCTTTTCAATCGATTTCGAAATCAAAAAAAGGAAGGATTTTATCTTGGTTAAGCCCCTAAACTCAAGTAAATCACCACGCTGACTCTTTCAAACCAGCGGAAATGAAAAAACCGGGAGAACCCGGTTTTAAGTTTATGCCAAGCCCGCAAGAAGCTGCTTGAAGGTGGCACTTGGCTGCATGGCCTGTGCACACTTCGCAGCATCCGGTCGGTAGTAGCCACCGAGATCGATGGCTTTTCCTTGGGACCTGTTGTATTCGTCTACAATCTTGGCTTCTTGGTCTACAAGTGCTTTCGCTAAAGCGGTAAACTTGGCTGCCAAAGCGGTATCCTTGGTTTGTGAAGCAAGTGCCTGCGCCCAGTACAAGGCCAGGTAGAAATGTCCTCCTCGGTTGTCCAATTTGCCGACTACACGAGCAGGTGACTTGTCTTCTTCCAGCCATCGGCCCGTGGCCTGGTCTAGCGTTTCGCCCAAGAGGAGGGCCGTTGGGTTGTTGAAGGTTTGTCCCAGGTGCTCCAAGGAGACGGCCAAGGCCAAAAACTCACCCAAGGAATCCCAACGCAGGTGTCCTTCTTCGGTAAACTGCTCCACGTGCTTGGGAGCAGATCCTCCCGCGCCGGTTTCAAACAAGCCTCCTCCGTTCATCAAAGGAACGATGGAAAGCATTTTGGCTGAGGTACCTACTTCTAGGATAGGGAAAAGGTCAGTCAAGTAGTCACGAAGCACGTTGCCCGTCACAGAGATGGTGTCTTTGCCTGCTACGATGCGCTCGCAGGAGAAAAGGGTAGCCTCGATTGGGGAGAGGATATGAATTTCAAGCCCTTTGGTATCGTGTTGAGGAAGGTATTTGTTGACCTTCTGGATCAGCTGCGCATCGTGTGCACGAGCCTTGTCTAGCCAGAAGACTGCAGGAGTATCCGACAAGCGGGCACGGCTCACGGCCAACTTGACCCAATCTTGAATCGGTGCATCTTTGGTCTGACACATTCTCCAGATGTCTCCTTTTTCTACGGCATGCGCAAAAAGCTGCTTGCCTGCTGCATCGGTAACGACTACGGTACCGGCAAAAGGAATTTCGAAGGTTTTGTCGTGCGAGCCGTATTCTTCCGCTTTCTGAGCCATCAAGCCCACATTGGGAACGGAGCCCATGGTGGCTGGGTTGAAGGCCCCATTTTTCTTGCAAAAATCAAACACTGCCTGGTAGATCCCTGCATAGCAACGGTCTGGGATGATCGCTTTGGTGTCTTGAAGTTTTCCTTCCTTATTCCACATCTTGCCCGAAGTACGGATCATGGCTGGCATGGAAGCATCGATGATCACGTCACTCGGCACGTGCAGGTTGGTGATTCCTTTGTCAGAATTCACCATGGCTACGGCTGGACTTGCAGCATAGCAGGCATCGATATCCTGTAGAATTTCTTCTTTTTGTGCAGCAGGAAGTTTCTCCAAGTTGGCCAAAAGGTCCCCAAATCCATTGTTGACATCTACGCCTAGCGCTGCTAGGGTGGCAGCATGCTTGGTGAATACAGGCTCAAAAAACACAGTCACCGCATGCCCAAAAAGGATGGGGTCCGATACTTTCATCATCGTGGCCTTCAAGTGCAAGGAGAAAAGCACCCCTTTCTTCTGGGCATCATCTTTTGCTTTTTGAATAAAGGCACGGTACTGGGATACACTTAAGGTGGAGGCATCGATGACTTCACCTTCCTGAACCTTCAACCCAGATTTCAGCACTTCGGTGCTACCATCGGTCCCTTGAAGGGTAATGGTCAGTTGGGTAGCCTGGTCTAGGGTAAGCGATTGCTCAGAGCCGTAAAAATCCCCAGCAGTCATGCTGTCCACATGGGAACCAGAGTCTGCAGTCCAAGCACCATGGAATGGGGATGCTGGCGTGCGTAATTTTTTACGGCAAGGGGAGCGCGACGATCGGAGTTACCTTCACGAAGGACGGGATTCACGGCCGAACCTTTGATCTTGTCGTATTTGGACTTGATGTTTTTTTCCTCCTCGGTTTTGGGTTCCTCCGGATAGTCAGGCAGGGTATATCCTTGGCTTTGCAATTCCTTGATGGCCCCTTTCAACTGCGGTACGGAAGCCGAAATATTCGGAAGTTTGACAATGTTGGCCTCTGGTGTAATGGCTAGCTGACCCAACTCGGCTAAGTCGTCGTTGATGCGCTGTGCTTCGGTTAGGAACTCTGGAAAATTGGCTAGAATACGGCCAGATAGGGAAATATCGCGGGTTTCTACTTGAATGCCTGCGGTCTTAGTAAATGCTTGTACGATTGGGAGAAGCGAATACGTGGCTAATGCAGGGGCCTCATCGGTGAGGGTGTAGAGGATTTTTGGTGTCTTAGACATGGGCTCAGAATTTTGCTAAAAATGAGTTCAATAGGTATATCTTCTCTTTTTTCGTGTGTTTCCTTTCAGAAACTTTCCCCAAAAAGAGAAATGGGTGGACAAAAATACGAAAATCAAGCAGGATTTAGTTCCGTTTGTGGAAATCCTACGGGTTTTGCCAGTTAGGGATTTACCGTAAATGGGTCGGCATCTTTCCAAGCGGGAAATTTGCTTCGGTATTCTTCCAATGCGGTGTAGTCTAGGTGGATTACCTGAATCTGCTCTCTGTCTTCTAGGTTTACTAGGGTTTCGCCCTTGAAATCATAGGCTGCCGAATGCCCATTGTAGGCGATCTGGTTTCCATCTACACCCACTCGGTTGACCCCGAAAGCGTAGGATAGGTTTTCGATGGCACGGGCTGGGAGCAGGGCATCCCAGGCAGAAATACGCGCTGCAGGCCAGGAGGCTACATAAAACAAAAGGTCGTAGGCCGCATTCCCTGCGGACCAGCGATTGCGCGACCAAACTGGGAAGCGCAGGTCGTAGCAGATTTGTGGGCAGATTTTCCAGCCCTTCAGTTCGAATACGGGAAGGTTTTCGCCTGCGGCAAAACTCGCATCTTCCTGGGCCATGCGAAAGAGGTGGCGCTTGTCGTAGGATTGGGTAGTACCGTTTGGGGCTACCCAGAGCAGTCGATTGTAATAATTACCTCCCTCGGAAATGATGGCGCTACCTGTGATCACTGCGCCAGTTTGTGCGGCGAGCTGCTTCATCCACTTGTGTACCTGCAGGTTCATCGGCTCAGCCAAGGAGGCCGAGTCCATGGAAAAACCCGTGGGAAACATTTCCGGCAGGACGATCAAGTCGCAGGCATCTTTTAAAGACCAGATTTTCTCCTCCAGCGCGGCTAGGTTGGCTGTTTTATCCTGCCAATGCAAGTCAGTCTGCACCAGGGCGATGCGGAGTGCTGGTCTTTTTTCCATTACCGTAGGGGATAGATCATGCGGTAGTCCGTGGATACCTTGCCTTTGCTCACGTCGATGAGTTTGGACTGAATCATTCTCTTCTTGAGGCCCTTCAAGTAGTCCACAAATAGAATTCCTTCCAAGTGGTCGTATTCGTGTTGGATCACGCGGGCGGTCATGCCGCTAAACTCTTCCTCCTTCAGGTTCCAGTTTTCGTCGTAGTATTCCAGGGTCAATTTTTCTGGGCGGATGATTTCTGCGCGCACGTCTGGAATGCTCAGGCAGCCTTCCTCAAATCCAAAATTGTCTCCATACTCATCCAAGAGAATGGGATTGATAAATACGCGGCGGATGCCTTTTTCCTCCTCATCCTCATCCAGCATGAGGGTGCTGTCGATGACAAATAGGCGAACTCCCTGGTTGATCTGGGGAGCGGCAAGACCCACGCCGTGCGCATGATCCATGGTGGCGTACATGTCTTGGATCAACTGGGTAAGGTCGCTTCCTTCTGGAAGTTCTTCTGCCTCCTTTTTTAATACTGGATTGCCGTAAGCGACGATAGGGTAAATCATTGTCTTTCTAAATAGGATTGGAGGATGATGGCCGCAGACACTTTGTCTAGGTTTCCTGCTTTTTCTTTGCGGTCTTTTTTCTTGCTCCCCATGGCAATGAGCGTTTGCATGGCCATTTTGGAGGTGTAGCGCTCGTCGATGAGGACTACCTTTTGTGCTGGAAATGCCAGCTCGAGTTTGTCTTTTAGGGTAAGCACCAAAGGGGTCATTTCGTTGGCCTGCCCATTGAGTCGGGTGGGATGCCCGAGTACCAAGGCTTCTACTTCTTCCTTGGCGCAGTAGGCCTGCAGGTAGGGGATCAGCTTGGCCGTCTCGACGGTCTCGAGGGGATTGCAGGTGATCTTTAGGGGATCGGTCACGGCTAGGCCGGTGCGCTTGGTGCCCAGGTCTATGGCTAGTACTCTAGGCATCAGTTGGTTTGTATTTGTTTGCGAATCTTGCGTAGGGCCTCTTTTTCCAATTCCACTGCTTTGGGGAACAGGAGTTCATCCTCAATGCGGGCATGAATGGAGAGTTCTTTCTCAAAATTTTGCAATTCGTGGTAGAGCACCTTCATGGTCAAAGGGGCATCGTCTGACAAGAAGTAATTCTGAGTCAGTTTTCGGATCCCCTCCATTTCGTCGTCGTGAATCTCGTGGTGCTCGGCAAGGTAGTGAATGGGCTCCTGTTCTAAGATCTTGAGCGCATCTTGGATTCGAAACTCTCCCGCCTCGATATCTTGAAGTAGCGTGATGCGGTTAAATAGTCGACTCTCTTCCTCGTGGATGTGGTGAATAAAATCATCCACGAAAAGGGGAAAAAGGATGCGCAAATCTCCAAGGAGCGCTTCGTAACCTGGTTCCGGCACGATGCCTGAGATCATGTTGGACAAGAAAGGGAGTTCTTGGCGGACGAAGTAGTAGTGCTTCTTTTTGAGGTAGGCAACGAGCAGCTCGATGGGATTGAGGTACAGCTCTTCTAGGGTAGGGTCTTTTTGAAGCGCCCAACTCTCGAGTTGCGCAATCAGCTGTCGTGGATTAACCTTGTGTTTTTGACAGACCTTTTCGAGGGAGTCGCTGGGATACTGGTAAAAACTGATCCCAAAGTAGTGCAGTACGGCAGCGAAAACATAGTTTTCGGAGACTAAATCTCCTACAGCTGTTTTTTCAAGTGCTTTCCGTGATTGCATAACACAAAAATAATTTTTTTTGAACTAATAAAGGGAAATTAATGTCATCTTTATCTACTTTCAGAGCAGGAAATCACGTTAAAATACGCTAAAGTATAACCCTGATTCCCGCTTTTTTAACCTATTTGTAGTTAATTCGAAAAGAAAAAGAATAATCCAGTGAGCCAACAAAAAAATACTACCTCTCAAATCCGTCTTCCCTTGCTTCTTGCGCTTTCCATTGCGGGAGGTATTTGGATCGGAGCCACCTTTGCAGAGCCTAAGGGCAGTCAAAATGACCTGCGCGCTGCGCTATATAAGTTGCAGGAGATCATGACCTACATCAACCGCGACTATGTGGACAGTGTAGATACCAACGAGCTGGTGGAGTTTGGCATCACCAAAATGTTGGAAAAGTTGGATCCACACTCTAGCTACATTCCTGCAAAAGACGCTTCCTTGGTTCAATCCCAGTTGGAAGGAGAATTTGATGGCATTGGAGTAGAGTTTGGCATCATTCGCGATACCATCTACGTAGTGGCGCCGCTTACGGGAGGCCCTTCGGAGGCCTTGGGTATTCAGTCTGGAGACCAGATCATTTCAGTGGATGGCAAGACCGTGGCCGGTATTGGCATCACCAACCGAGATGTATTTGACTACTTGCGTGGCCCAAGTGGATCCAAGGTAGCAGTAGAAATCAAGCGAAAAAACGCACCTAGTTTGATCAAGTACTCGATCACGCGTGCTAAAATCCCACAATACAGCATCAATGCCACTTACATGGTCGACAAGGAAGTTGGCTACATCAAGGTCACCCGCTTTGCGGCAACTACCTACGATGAGTTCCGAAAGTCCGTGGCTGACTTGCAGGCAAAGGGCATGAAGTAATTGATCATCGACTTGCAAGGCAACCCAGGCGGATACATGGGAGCAGCCATCTACATGGCAGATGAATTGTTGGGCGGTCGAGATTTGATTGTTTCTCAATCAGGAAAAGTAACGCAGTACAGCAACAAGGCCTACGCATCCAAGCCGGGCATGTTTGAAGAGGGATCCGTGATTGTCTTGATCAACGAGGGCTCTGCCTCCGCTTCGGAGATTCTAGCAGGAGCCATCCAGGACAACGATCGCGGGCTTATCGTAGGGAGAAGGTCTTTTGGTAAGGGCTTGGTGCAGATGCCGATTGACCTATCGGATGGAGCGGAATTGCGATTGACCATTGCACGCTACTTCACCCCGTCGGGAAGATCCATCCAGAAGCCTTACGACGAGGGGTACGAAGCCTATGAGCGGGACGAGTTGAATCGCTTTGAGCAAGGAGAGTATTTCTCTGCGGATAGCATCAAGTTTAACGATAGCCTCAAGTACCAAACCAAAAAGGGAAGAACCGTCTATGGCGGTGGAGGCATCATGCCGGACTACTTTGTGCCGCTGGATACCACGATGAATAGTGCCTATGTAAACAAGCTCTTCTCTTCGGACACTTCCCGTGAGTATTTGTTGGATTATGTGAGTAAGAACAAGGGCAACTTTACCAAGATCTCCGTGGAGGACTACTACAAGAATTTCAAGGTCAGCGATGCTATGCTCAATGATTTGATCGCCTTTGGAAAGAAAAATAAGGTGGAATTTGATGCGAAGGATTTTGCCAAGTCCAAGGAGTACCTCCGAATCCTGATCAAGGCACATTTGGGACGTCAGCTCTACGATGATAGCGCCTTCTACAAGGTCATCAACGACATCAATGAGGTGTACCAGCAGGCCATCAAGCTCTTTGGCGAGGCCGACAAGATTGCAACGGCAAAGAGTTTGAAATAAAAAGTAAGGGTCCGCCACAGCGGATTAATGAAAAAGCCCGCTGATTTATTAATCAGCGGTTTTTTTTCTTTGATCAGCGTAAAAAAAAAAGGTTCCCGCAGATAAACACGGAAAAAATACGCAGATCAAAAAAATGAGATCAGCGTACTTTTTATCCTAAGATCAGCGTGAAAAAAATAGTTTCCGCAGATTAGCACAGAAAAATTCCGCAGATCTATTGGGTTGGATCAGCGGTAATTTTTTCTTTTCTGCTCCGGAGGTGCGCTACCTGGCAGGTTTTTTATGTCGCTCCTCTGGAGCTTTTCGAAAAACACAAGCTGTGTTTTTCTATTAACATACAGCCCCTCTGGGGCAGGCACCACTGGGGCAAAGATGTGGTATCTAAATTATCCCACTATTGCCCCGGAGGGGCAAAATGTTAATAGAAATAGAATCACAAGGTGTGGATGCGCTCCGGAGGTGCGCTATTGATTTATTTCTACTTCACCACAATCAATTCTGAAGTCGGTACTCTAAATCGCTCCCCATAGATGCCTTCGGGAAGACCTTTACCGCAGCCAATAATCATCGCGATTTCAGATCCCGCAGGGAGATTCAGTAGTTTTTTGATCCGCTTGGAATCAAAGCCCTCCATGGGGCAGGTATCGTAGCCGGCCGCCTTCATTCCCAGCATAAAGGTCATGCAGGCAAGGGATGCGCTCTTGTGTACCGAGATGCGCACGGCAGTTTCACTCACCTCACGTACCATCGGCTTGCGGAGGCCTTGGGTGATGGCAATTAATTTTTTAGCAAAGGACCATCCCGGAAATTTATTGTAGAGCATGGGCACCAATTTGCCGTAATAGCGGAGGGCCAGTTTCACTTTTTTATCGCCTTCCCCAGATGCCGAAGCGGAGATAAAGTCAAAGTTGGCTTTCGCATGGGCTTTCCAGCGGTCGCGTCGGGTAAGGACCACTACCAGTTCCCGAGCCGAGGTGGCTGCTTTTTGACCCATGCAAAGTTGGGCCAAGCGATCTTTCAGGGTAGAGTACTCCGGCACGCGCACAAACTGATACAGTTGCAGGTTCGAACTGTTGGGCGAAAGAATCGCCGCCTCCAAGCATTTTTGGACGATGGTGCCGTCAAAATTGTCTATTTGATCGAATACGCGCACCGACCTGCGCTGCTGTACTGCCTCAAAAAAATTCAGTTCCTGGCTCATTTGTTTCTTTTAACTTTTTTTGATTGGTAAAGATGGCCAAAATTTTGAAGTTTACGTTTCAGAATTTAACCTTCTGTCGCCTATGTTTTTTACATTGATTCGCTTGCAATACCTGAAGAGCGTTCGCTCCACAAGTTTTGCAAAAAGCGCCCTCGCCACTGGATTTTTGGTATTTATTGCCCTGCTCCTCTTGAGTTATGTGTTTTTCGCAGGCATATTTCTGGGGCGAATTATCGACATGTTTGCTGAGGGCAAAGAACCCATCGCCTTTCTCAACTCCCTACTCATTTACTTTTTCTTAGGGGAGTTTATGTACCGCTACTTCGTGCAGAAGTTGCCGGTGGTGGATCTAGAAAGTTTGCTCCACCTCCCTATCGGCAAAAAGAAAATCGTGTCCGTCTTGTTGCTGCGCTCCTTTTTGTCACCGCTCAATGTCATCGCTTTGCTGCTCTTCCTTCCCTTTGGGGTGGAGGCGGTGCAGGAGGAATATGGGGTGCTGGGACTCGTATCTTGGTTGGGAACTTTGCTGTGCTTGAGCTGGTCCATGCACTGGTTTATGCTCTGGTTTAAGCAGCGCTTTGAAGATAGTCTAGTCGGCTTGGGAGTAGTGTTTCTAGTGGTGCTGCTCTCCGGAGGATCTACCTATATTGGTTGGTTCAATGTAGGCGCGCTCCTCGCTCCCTTTTTTTCTGCGGCTACTCTCAGCATTCTTCCTTTGGTGGGGATGGGCCTGCTGCTTGGATTGGTCTACACGCTTTCGTACCGGTATTACGTATCGCATGCGTATTTGGAGGAGCTCGGAGAGGAGGAGGAGTACCGTGTAGCGGGGCAAAGTTTTGGCCTTTTTTCCCGATTTGGGGTGGCAGGGGAATTGGCCAACCTGGAGTGGAAGTTGATTTTGCGACACAAGAAAAGCCGTACCTACCTGATGCTATCGGCCTTTTTTCTGTTGTATGGATTGATCTTTTACACCAATCCAGCCTATCAAAGTGAAACAGGAATTTCCCCCATCTTCATTTTTGTAGGGGTGTTCATCACGGGAATTTTTATGATTCAGTATGGACAGCTGTTTCTGAGTTGGAACTCGGCCAACTTTGATTTCTTTATTCAGCGAAAAGGAGGACTTGAAGCCTTGGTTCGCGCCAAATACCTGCTATTCCTGAGTATTTCAGGGGTTTGCTTTTTGGCATCCGTGCCCTACGTGTACTTTGGCTGGGAGATTTTATTGGTGCATCTGGCCACCTTCCTATTCAACTGTGGCATCTTGATCCATGTGATCATTTACGTGGCCTTGTGGAAGCCCAAGCCCATGGATCTCAACAAAGGGG
>CAJBER010000078.1 GCA_903952135.1 uncultured Algoriphagus sp. | reverse complement strand
TCCTTGTTTGGAAATTTGCGCCACGGCATCGACCCATTTGCCGTCTTTTTGGATTCGGATCAGGTTGGGATTGGCAGGAAAATCCCTGTCCCACACATCGTGGTGGACTGCCTGAAAATGCCAGATTCGCTTTCCGGTCCGGGCATCAAGAGCCAAGAGCGAGTTGGCATACAGATTGTCGCCGTTTCGGTAGCCACCCCAAAAATCATAGGTAGCCGAACCAGTCGGCACAAAAACGATCCCTCTAGCATAATCCACGGTCATTCCTGCCCAGTTGTTGGCCCCTCCCATGTTCTTGATGTGTTTCGGATCCCAGGTTTCATAGCCCTCCTCACCGGCTTGTGGAATGGTATGGAAAATCCATTCCCGCTTCCCAGTTTTTACATTGTAAGCCCGGATATGTCCAGGAGCTGCATCTAGTCCCTCAGATAGTCGCATCCCTAGAATCAATTTGTCTTCAAAAACAACTCCTGGAGAATTGGATACAATCAGAAAATCTTCCAAATCGGTATCTAGATCTTTCCGAAGATCCACTTTTCCTTGATCCCCAAAAGTCAAGATTGGCTCTCCAGTCAGGGCATTTACTGCCATCAAAAAGCTGCCTGCAGTAAATAAAATTCGCTTTTCATTCCCCTCTTCCCAGTAGCTCACCCCACGGTTGGTGCCTGCCCAAGAGTTTTCTCCTCCCAAAACAGTAAACGGATCAAAACGCCAAATCTCTTCTCCAGTGGCTGCATTGAGTGCAAAAACATTCAGTTTGGGCGTGGTACCGTAAAGCAGGTCACCTACTAAGATGGGCTGGCATTGAATCTGACTTCGCTCCGTGGCGTCACCAGTGTGGTAAGTCCATGCTACTTGGAGTTGAGATACATTTTCTTTGTTGATTTGGGTCAGTGCCGAATACCTCGATCCATCTTCAGGTCCGCCATAGTGTGACCAGTCCGTATAGTCTATTTCCCTGGCTTTTTGGCTACAGGATAAGGTAAACAAGAGAAAGACGACAAAAAGAGATTTTTTGAAGGCCATTTGGGTGAAATTGAAGTATAAAAATCGAAGATTTTTGAACTGACGCAAATTCTACAGAAAGAAATTAATTCAATTAACCAATTGAATTTTATGAATATAACTTAAATCAGACTGATTCGAACTTTCTTGTCTTTCAACTTCTGGTTGTTGACTTTGGCTAGAAGCTGTTCCACAGCAGCTGCCTTTACCCCTACAAAAGCACAATCCGTCTTGAGTTCAATGGTGCCGAGCTCATCAGGACGTAATCCTCCTTGTTTAAAAAATAAACCGGCAATGTCCCCTTTGGAAATTTTATCCTTTCTTCCTCCTGAGATTAGCAAGGTACACCAAGGTGAAGGTGCTGGAAGAACTGCAGGCTGAAGTTTTTCCAGTTTGGGATTACCCACAAAGTCGGGAAGTGGTTCCTTCTCGAACTGCAAGATGTAGGCAGTTCCTTGGCTATTCATGCGGGCGGTGCGTCCATTGCGGTGGATAAACTCCTCAGCACGAAGGGGCAGGTGGTAATGGATGATGAAATCCAGTTCGGGCACATCGATGCCTCTTGCAGCAAGGTCTGTCGCCAAGAGCAGAGGGTGGGTGCCGTTTCGAAATTTAATGAGTGCTCGTTCGCGATCGATTTGTTCCATCCCCCCAGAAAATACCCCATGGGAAACGCCCTGCTCAGTTAGGTAATCCGATACCCGTTCTATGGAATCCTTGAAATTGCAAAAGATGATGCCGTTTTTCGATCCCAATTGTGCAAGAAGCTGGCCCAGAGTTTCGAGTTTATCCTTGGTAGGAGACAGTACCTTTTTGACTTCAAGTTGGGTGAGTTTGTCGGCAAGAAAGTCCAGTAGGTGAGGTGATTTTAATTCTACAAAATTGGGGATGGACACTCCCTGGGTAGCGGAAGTCAAGATTTTTCGACAAACCTGAGGTAGCAATTGAATGATTTCCCGCATTTCTCCTTCAAAACCAATTTCAAGCGATTTGTCGAATTCATCCAAGATCAAGGTTTGGATAGACGCGGTATCAAAGGCCTCCCTTCGGAGATGATCTGCGACACGGCCAGGTGTGCCCACAAGCACGGCTGGGCGATGCTTGATTTCCATTCTATCTTTGGATCCCGCTCGGCCCCCGTAGACCGCATTGACTTTCAATCCCGTTCCCATCTGACGCATCACCTGCTCGATTTGAATGGCTAGTTCCCGAGAGGGAACGATGATCACCACTTGAATTTCCTCACAGCTTGGGTCTACTTGAAGCACCACAGGCAATAGAAAAGCGAGCGTTTTTCCCGTGCCTGTAGGGGATAGGAGTACTAGATTTTCTTGATTTGCGAGTGCCTCCTTAGTGGCAAGCTGCATTGGGTTGAGCTGAGTGATGCCTAGTTTGGATAGGATCTCTGCTTCGTTTTTGACGCGTAGGGACATGGCACAAAGGTAGCTTTTTTGTCGGGCCTCTTTGCCTCTTTTGAAGATTACCCTTGTCCTCCTAAAATTCTACCTCTACCCCCAAACCCTTCCTTTTCTTGGAGATCAGTTTTGGAAATGGGATTTTTCTACCTTTGTGGCATGTGGAAAGAAATCTCCGTATTGATTCGTAAAGAGTTGACTCTCGAGTGGAGGCAAAAATATGCGCTCAATGGGATCCTGCTTTACGTGGTTTCGGCCGTTTTCATCACCTACCTCAGCGTAGGCGCGAAGATGGGAAATCTTTCCATACCCACTTGGAATGCCCTTTTTTGGATCATTTTACTCTTTTCATCTGTCAATGCGGTAGCCAAGAGTTTTGTGCAAGAGCAGCAGGGTCGGCAGTTGTATTACTACATGATTGCTTCCCCGGAGTCGATCATTCTCTCCAAAATTCTGTACAATACCGGGCTTACGCTCATTTTGGCTTTGCTGGGTTATGGGGTGTTTTCGGTGATTTTGGGTAATCCAGTTCAGGATCAGGGCTTGTTTCTGCTCAACTTGGTGTTGGGGGCCATGGGTTTTTCGGCGAGCCTTACCATGGTTTCGGGTATTGCTTCGAAGGCAGGCAACAATGCTACGTTGATGGCAATCTTGAGTTTTCCTGTCATCATTCCCATTCTGTTGATGGCCATTCGAATCTCTAAAAATGCGCTGGATGGGCTAGATTGGAGTGTTAGTGCAGATAAATTACTCAGCCTCTTGGCGATTAATGTCTTGGTTGCCGCAACCTCCTACTTGCTTTTTCCCTATTTGTGGAGAAGTTGAGGGGATTCGTGTC
>CAJBER010000077.1 GCA_903952135.1 uncultured Algoriphagus sp. | reverse complement strand
GTCCGGAGATCCTATCCCCAAGTTCAGTACAGGCTTTCCTTCCGCAAGGAGCCTGCTAACTTCTCGAAGTTTGGCTGAAAAGTAATACTCCTCTACGCCTTCAATACGTGTTGCAAATCCCTTCATCCTTTTCTGCTTCGGTATTCCCCAAAAATTTTCAATTCCCCAAACTCCCTGCTCATCTGAGCTACAGCTTCTTCGTAGGAAGCAGGATCTTTGAATTCTGCATCAATAAAAAAGGCATAATCCCATGGTTTGTCCATGAGTGGGATGGATTGAATTTTACTCAAATTCAGATTTTTTTCTGCTAGCATCGTGAGGAGTTTGGCCAATCCTCCGGCCTCATTGCGGATGGTGATTTTGAAGGATACCTTGTTGGCTTCTTCTTGAGTTTTGGATTTTTCTCGAGTAAGGAAGATAAATCGAGTGAAATTATCCTTTACCGTTTGAATCTGTGGTGCCAGAATTTCTAATCCATAGCTCGCTGCCGCAATTTCGCTGGCAATGGCCGCCACACCTAGGAGCTGCTCCTCTTGGATTCGCTTGGCTACCGATGCTGTGTCTTGGTCGTCAATTAGCCGAATCTTTGGCCACTGCGCTAGGAAGGCTTTGCACTGCAGTAAGGCCATCGGATGGGAGCGAACCTCTGTGAGGTCAGCGATGGATTGCCCTGGCAAAGCCATCAAATGATGGGAAATAGGCAAATAGTACTCTTCATAAATGGAGAGCTCGTAGCGGTCGATCAGGTCGTAATTCGGCAATATGGCACCTGCGATGGAGTTTTCGATAGCCATCACCCCCACGGATGCTGTGCCCGAGGCAACAGATTTGGCTACTTCCTCAAAGGTGAGAAAGGGGAGAACTTGGGCCTGCTCTCCAAAATTTAATAGGGCTACTTGGTGATGAAAAGATCCTGAAATCCCTTGAATGGCAACGATCATAGCAAATTTGGGGATTGAATTTCTTGGCGAATGCCGGCCTGCTCCACCTGCGTCCAAAAACTAGGATAGGATTTATTGACTACTTCTGGATCTTCAATCCACAATTCAGTTTTGGTCACCAATGGCATAAAGGCCATGGCCATGCGGTGGTCTTCGTAGGTATGAATTTGCACCCGTCGCGGCATGGTTACCGAAGGGATCACTTGGAAGGTGTCGGGCGAAATTTCCCGTAACTCGGCATTGAACTTTGCCAGTTCCTGCTGCAGTGCATAGATTCGATCTGTTTCTTTGATGCGCAGGCTTTCCAAACCCGTGAATACGGCGTTTTGTCCCAAAATAGCACAGGTCACGGCCACGGTCTGCGCCAAATCGGGGCAATGGGTAAAATCCCAACTCTTTAGGCCCGTGACCATTTGCTTTTCAAGTAATAGCCCACCTTCCTGAAAAGTGCTTCGGATACCCAAATGTGCCATGATTTCTATGATGGCAGCATCTCCTTGCAAACTCTTTTCTTTTAGCCCTTTGAGAAAAAAGGAACCCGAATCTGCACAAGCCAACAAGCTAAACCAATAGCTCGCACCCGACCAATCGCTCTCCACAGCAAAGTGGGTAGCGCGGTAAGGCTGATGGGTGATTTTAATGATATTTCCATTCCAGCTGTACACAATTCCAAACTGTGCCATCAGTTCTAGGGTCATTTCGATATACGTTCGGCTTCCAACCTTTCCCTCCAATTCCAGTTCCAACCCTAAAGGTAGAAGCGGAGCAATCATCAAGACTGCTGAAATGTACTGACTGGACACATCGCCTCGGATCCGGATTTTTTCAGTGAGTTGGAAAGGTAGGCCTTGCACCGCAAGTGGTGGATAGCCTTCGGTACCCAGATAATGTATTTCTGCTCCTAGGCTGCGTAAGGCATCCACCAAAATACCGATAGGGCGCTGGCACATTCGTGGAGTGCCTGTCATTACCTTTTGTTGGTTGGTTACAGCAACGAATGCTGTCAAAAATCGCATGGTCGTTCCTGCGTCCAGTACATCAAATACGGCTGGGTTGGTTTTCAGGAGCCGAATCATGGTTTGTGTATCACGAGCTTCAGCCAGGTTGCTCAGTGTGTTTTCCCCTTCGGTCAAGGCATCGATGACCAAGGCTCGATTCGATTCACTCTTGGAGGAAGGTAGGGGTATGGTTACCTCGGGAAATTCGGTTTTTTGCGTAAGCCTAAGAAGCTGCATGAGTTAAAAATATCAAGGGTTAGGCCAATTGCTGGTAATAGAGGATAGCATGCTTGATCTCCTCGCGGGTTACAGGGTTGTTGAAGCTGCAGTCTCCAAGGCTAGGAAGCAGGGTGAACAGCTGCGTACTCCCTTCATTCTTTTTATCCTGAGCACACAAATCCAAAAGGGCGTCCAGATCTTTGGAATCTAAACTCACCTTACCGAAAATACTGAGCATCTTGGTGCTAAGTTCATTCAATTCCTCAAAGCTCAATCCGATTTTCTGAAAAGATAAAAAACCCTCAGCAATCATGCCTAATGCAATGGCTTCTCCATGGAGCAAAGGCTGAGGACCGTTCAAGTAGAAGGATTCTACCGCATGCCCGATGGTATGTCCAAAATTCAAGATTTTCCGCAGCCCAGTTTCTTTTGGATCCACTTCCACTACCGCTTTTTTGATTCCTACCGAATGTCGGATTACCCGTGCCCAGTCTTGTTTTTCCCAAAGGGTATTGGGTAAGGATCTGAAAAAGGCGAGATCACGAATGAGTCCATGTTTGAGTACCTCAGCATACCCAGAGCGAAGTTCACGCTGGGGAAGAGTTTCTAGAAATGTAGGATCAATGAGTACGGTTTCTGGCAATTGGAATACACCCAGGTGGTTTTTGAACCCCATAAAATCAATGCCCAACTTGCCACCTACACTGGCATCTACTTGGGAGAGTAGGGTAGTAGGTATTGTGATGAAAGGGATTCCTCTTTTGTAGACGCTGGCGCAAAATCCTCCCATGTCACCAATTACTCCACCTCCTAAATTGAGCATCAGGGCTTGTCTATCAAGTACCGCTTCGGTCATCTGAGTCCAGATGGTAGCGCAAGTTTCCAGAGTTTTGAAGGGTTCCCCTGCAGGCACGGTAATCAGCACTGCGTCTGCAGGAAGCACTTCTTGAATCAATGGAAGGCAATACTGTTGGGTGTTCACATCTGTGAGCACTACCAATTTGGAATAGCTGCGTGCATGCAATACCTCTTTCAAGGTGCTGCGAATGTCAGTCGTGAAGTGTACCGTTTCCACAGATCGCTTTGGTCTAGGGGATAAAGTTAGTAAACCTTCCTGCTAACCTTGGAATAGCAGGAAGAGGTTTAAGTTTATTTCTTGATTGCCTCAGCTTCTCTTAACTGCCTTTCTTGGCGCTTTACCGACTCTTCGTGGATGCAATAGAGCAACTCTTTCATGAATTTTTCACTGAGGTGTTTTTTCACCCCTTTTTCAGTACGGGAGTCCATCACTTCTTTCCATCGGTCCGATTGAAATACAGTCAGGTTGTGTTCACGTTTGTGCACGCCAATTTGATCAATTACGGAAAAACGTTCCTGTAAAATATCTAAAAGCTGATCATCCAAATGGTCTACTGCACGTCGCAAATCAAACAGTTTTTCGTCAGGACGCATGTTTTCCAAAGACTGTTTGAATTCAATCGAATCAATCATTTCCTTCAGGCGACGTGGCGTTACTTGTTGCTTGGCATCTGACCAAGCCTTGTCAGGATCGTGGTGCGTTTCGATCATTAAGCCATCCAAACCAAAATTCATAGCGCTTTGTGCTACTTCAAGTAATCCATCTCTGCGGCCTACAATATGTGAAGGGTCGTTGATCACTTCCATTCCAGTCCATTCCCGCTTCAGATGAATGGGCATAGACCAGTTGGGCTTGTTGCGGTAACGCTTGTCATAAGCATCCGAAAATCCTCGGTGTATGGCTGCCAACTTGGTAATTCCTACAGCATACATTCGCTCCAAAGCGCCCATCCAAAGTTCCAAATCTGGATTCATTGGGTTTTTGATCATCACAGGAATATCTACACCGCGTAGCGCTTCTGCAATTTCCTGAACAGCAAATGGATTAACGGTGGTTCGGGCACCTATCCAAAGAACTTCAATTTTGTGTTTAAGGGCCATTTCTACGTGTGCAGCATTGCCCACTTCCACGGTGATTGGGATGTTGAGCTCGTTGCGCACAATCTCCATCCACTTCAATCCTTCTTCTCCAACACCCTCAAAAGACCCTGGGCGAGTCCGAGGCTTCCAGATCCCTGCGCGAAAGACCTGAGGAATGATTTGAGCTTCCTTCATTTCTGCGCAGATTTGAGTAATCTGCTCAGGCGTTTCGGCGGAACAAGGGCCTCCGATGATCAAGGGATTGCTAAGGCCAAGTCCCCAGTCTTTAATTTGTTTGTGTGGCTTCATAGGATTGAAGGGTTTAAATAAAAAAGCCCGACTCTTTCGAATCGGGCTTTGTGATGTTTATTTGTTTTTAGTTTTTGGCTAGACAATACACAGCTCCGATTCGATGATTAGGTCGAAAGTAAAAGTAAAAGAAGCTAAAATAGATTGCGGCTGTAATTAACATGCTGTAAATGTAAACCGCAATTTCTTAAAAGCAAAATTATTTTTACGCATTCCTATTATCATTTCTTCAATGGATTGCGATAAACTTTTACAAAATTCTAATTCGAACGAATTGTTACCTATCCTTCAAAATAAAATTTTGCTCCCAATTCATAATTAAAAATAATAGTTTTCATTTATTTTTTTTTAAAGTCATAGTCTACTGCAAAGACCTGAAATGAGCAAGATTTTTTCCTTTTGCAAACCTTAAATGAAGGGGAAAAGGTGCTTGTTACTTGAAAATTGAAATCAACCGTGTAAAGTTTCCATACCCGTAAAAAATCCTCTCTTTTTCCTGAAGTGAATTCCCAAACAAAACCCAAGGGTCGCTGTTTTTCTACTATATTTGCCCCGTTAAATGCGCGCTATGCCCGTCAAACCCACTATTTCTTTTGAGAATTTGGAGGTTGCCTTTGCTTCCAAGACTAATGCAGAACTTCGAAAGATGTATCTGATTTTTGCCACCCTCAATAAAAATTGGCTCTCAAATCTTGGAATCAAGCTAGCAAACCTGTCTTTTCAACTTCACCTTCCGATTAAAGGCATCCTCAAGAAAACCATGTTTGGGCATTTTTGTGGAGGAGAAACGATCAAAGAAAGTATAGTAGCTTGTCAACTATTAGCCAACTATGGGGTCTATTCTATTTTGGACTTATCTGTAGAAGGAAAAGGGGATGAAGCGAGTTTTGACGCCACAACAGAAGAAATCTACCAAACTTTAGTAGAATCTGCCAAGACAGACTACATGCCGTTTGGTGTGTTTAAAGTGACCGGATTGGGGGATTACCATATTTTAGAGAAAATTCAAGCCAAGCAGGCCTTGTCTCCTGATGAGCAGGAGGCTTTGGCTCGCCTAGAATACCGAGTGGACCGACTTTGCAAAACTGCACACGACCTGGGTTTAAAAATCTTGGTAGATGCCGAGGAAAGCTGGTTTCAAGATGTGATTGACGACATGGCCTACCGGGCCATGGCCATTTATAACAAAGAGCAGTGTGTGGTTTACAACACCTATCAGATGTATCGACACGATTCCTTGGAACGCCTGAAGAAAGCCCAGCAGGTGGCTAAAGAACAGGGTTATCTCTTAGGGGCTAAGCCTGTACGTGGGGCCTACATGGAAAAAGAACGTGCACGTGCTAAAGCTGAGGGATATCTCGATCCAATTCAGCCAAACAAGGAAGCTACAGATCGAGATTACGATTTGGCTATTGCTTATGCTGTGCAAGAAGGAATTCATTTGGTGTGCGCTACGCACAACGAGAAGAGCACACTTATGCTTACCGAATTGATGGATCAGTACCAAATCGATCCAAAAGCAGATTTGGTATACTTTTCGCAGCTGTACGGAATGAGTGATTCGATTTCCTATAACTTAGCGAGTGAAGGCTATCGAGTAGTGAAGTATGTGCCTTACGGTCCGGTGGAAAAGGTTATGCCTTACCTTAGCCGAAGAGCTGCAGAAAACTCCTCCATTGCTGGTCAAAGCAGCAGGGAATTTGAACTAGTACAAAAAGAATTGAAGCGAAGAAGGCTCGGATAATTGAAAACAGAAACGAACAAATAGACTAACCCTACATCATGCAACTTTTGAGCGAACAGGAACTGGAACGAAGAAAAGACCGAGAGGAACTCTATTCCCTAGGCATCAATCCCTATCCTGCAGAGTCTTTCGTGATCAATGCCAACGCGGCTGATATCCATTCCAATTACGAGAACAACAAAACAGACTACAAAGACATTTCCATTGCAGGTCGTCTTATGAGTCGTAGAATTATGGGTTCGGCCTCCTTTGCTGAGATCCAAGATTCTACGGGCAGATTGCAGATCTATGTGCGCAGAGACGACATCAGCACTCCTGAAAATCCTGATTTTTACAATACGGTATTCAAAAAATTGCTGGGAATCGGGGATTTCATTGGGGTGAGAGGATACATTTTCACCACTCAAACAGGTGAGATTTCCCTACATGTAACCCATCTGACTGTATTGTCCAAAGCAGTGAAGCCGCTTCCAATTGTAAAAAGAGACGAGGATGGAACTGTTTTCGATGGGTTTACCGATCCTGAGCAGCGCTACAGACAGCGCTATGTGGACCTTACCGTAAATCCAGAGGTGAAAAAAACCTTTGTGACCCGTTCCAAAATTATCTCCAACATGCGTCGCTATTTTGACGACCATGGCTGGCTAGAAGTGGAGACGCCGATCTTGCAAGCGGTACATGGGGGAGCGGCAGCGCGTCCTTTCCAGACGCACCACAATACCCTGGACATGCCACTTTACTTGCGTATTGCCAATGAACTCTACCTAAAGCGATTGATCGTAGGTGGATTTGATGGGGTGTACGAGTTTGGTAAAATGTTCCGCAACGAGGGCATGGACCGTACACACAACCCAGAGTTTACCTCCATGGAGATCTATGTAGCCTACAAGGATTACATCTGGATGATGGAGATGGTGGAGGAGTTGCTGGAAAAAGTGACCCAGACCATTCATGGAGTGACTGCGGTACAAGTAGGAGGCAAGACAATCGATTTGCAGGTCCTTACCGCCGATTGACCATGTTTGATTCCATCAAGGAATATGCAGGCATCGATGTCAGCGAATTGGATGAACAAGGGTTGCGTGAAGTATGCGCCAAATTGGGCATTGAAGTGGATGCGTCCATGGGTAAAGGCAAATTGATCGACGAGATCTTTGGTGCCAAGGTGGAAGCCAACTTGATTCAGCCTACCTACATCACGGATTACCCGATTGAGATGACGCCGCTGGCAAAGAAGCATCGAAGCAAGCCAGGATTGGTGGAGCGTTTTGAACTTTTTGTTAATGGAAAAGAAATTGCAAATGCCTACTCCGAGCTCAATGACCCAATAGATCAGCGCGAGCGCTTTGAGGAGCAGTTGAAACTTGCTGCTAGAGGAGATGACGAGGCGATGGCCATGGACGAGGATTTCCTTCGTTCCCTAGAATACGGGATGCCACCTACTTCAGGTTTGGGTATCGGTATTGACCGTTTGACCATGTTGCTAACCGACAATTCTACCATTCAAGAAGTGTTGTTTTTCCCTCAAATGCGCCCTGAGAAGAAGGCTGTAGAATTGACAGATGAAGAGAAAATCATCATGGAGCTCTTGAAAGCCAAGCATCCAGCTTCATTGCCTGAATTGAAGACAGAAACAGGCTTGAGTGGTAAAAAATGGGACATCTCCATCAAGGGATTGACTCAAAAAGGCCTCGTGAAAGTGACCAAAGAGGGAGAAAGCCTCCTCGTAGATCTTCTGGATCAATAAGGTTTCTCCTTTCTATAACATCAAAAAGGTCCCGTAGATGCGGGACCTTTTTTTTGGGGAATTACTTGTTTATTTCTTCTGAGAGTCTGCAAATCCAAAAACTTTTTGAAGCAAGGGACTGGACCTCAAATTGATATTTTTCCGTAGGGCCAATTCCTCCTTGGCGATCTCCACAAATAAGCCCTGAAGTGCTTTGTCAGTCACATAAGCGGTAAGATCTGTGTTCACGGGCTTGACCAAAGGGATTTTATTGTAGCGAGACATGACCGTTTCCCAATGGGCAGTAGCCCCTACTTTTTGAAGACTTACTTGAATGGGTGGAGCAAACTTTACTTTTAGTCCTGCTGTGGTGCTGACCTGCAGGTAATCTGTCGCAGCACGCTCAGATCCCAGAAGAATGCCTTGCACATCTTTAAATGTCATTTCTTTGATGGCTTGGGTGAAAAGAGGGCGCGCCTCCTTTACTGCATCTTCTGCCGCTCGATTGAGGCTAGTGATCAATTGGTCACATAAGTTACCCAAACCAATTTTGCGAAGGCTGCGCTCTACTTGAATGGCTTCCTCCGGAAAAGGAAGTTTGATGGCGGGATTCCCTAGGAATCCATTTTCTAGGTTGAGTCGATCTATGCTTTGCCCAGTTCCTTTTTCCAAGGCCTCCTTAAGACCCATGGCCATTTCAGCGGGGGATGGATTGACAGTACCTCCTGTAACAGCACTGACCTTATCGAGCACCTTTTTGAGTTGTGCAGTAGCGACATTTGGCATGAGCATGCTTACAAAAAAGAGTCCAAGGCAAATCGGGAGAATAAGGGATTTCATAGCTGTAGCGATTAAGGATTCGGTAACCCTAACGAAAATTAAGGCCCTAAAGGTTTATTGTGCTGCTTAAAAATCAAAGAAGGTTCTTCTTCTGGAAACTTTCAGGTCTTGCAGGATGCTTGACTTGACACGGATATCGATGTTGTAGGAGGTGAATCTTCCAAACGGAACCCAGTTCACATTCATCTGCCAGCAATGCAAATCCCGCGAAATCCCAATCATGGTTTGGGTGATTTCGTTCGAGTCAAAATTGTAACCCGTATTGAAGTTAACCTTCCATTTTTCAGATATGGATAAGTCACCACTCACATTCATTGCTTGCGTAATGCTGGTGCTATTATTGACCTGCCTCGCATAGGCAAGGTTGTAGCCGACGGTCAGGTTCCAAGGAATATCCCAATCGATGTACTGGCTCGGATCAGCCACGATTCGGTTGATTTCATTCTCCACAAAGGCATTCATCACCCCGCCTTGTTGAATAAAATCCTGGGTAAGTTCGTCGCGTACCTGACCAGGATTTTGACCTTTCTGTGGATTTAACGAAGCATTCAAGTTTAGGGAAGCATTACGAATGGTTCCTATGCCTTGTCCCTTTTTCCAGGCAAATTCTTGGCTGCTGCGGTAACTTAGTTTTCCGTCCGAGCCAAGTGTGGATAGAGTCGCATAAGGGTCAATCGTACTATTTACATTGACGGATAGCTTTTGCTCAAATAAAGTGGTTCGCGCCGAAAGTTGGATGGGAGATAGCTGAAAGGAATCTGCTGCAAAATTGTAGGCGGTATTGATATTGAATGCTTCCAAAAGGGGAATTTTCTTGAATTCATCTTCTGTGCTGTCCGTCTGGGTTTTGAGTTTGGCTTCCAATACATTCCGAAGTCCTAAGCTCAAGGCTCTGGATTCTCCAAGTGGAGCATCTCCAAAGATTAAGCCTTGATGTCTTGAATACCTCCGAAGCTGTCCCGATTTATCGGATTGAATCTCTTGGTAGTAGCCATAAGCTGGATCCGAAAAGTCGGGATTGAAGTTGAATCCAAAGGTAGGAGCCATGTGGTGGCGAATGGTCTGTAATTTTCCCTTTCCGCTAAAATTATAAAACCCATAGAAGTTGGTGTTCATGGCAAAAGAAGTATTGTAAAATCCTACTCGATTGAATCCTTCTTCTTTCACCTGGTCAACTTGATTGGTACTTGCATTGTAGCTGTAATTGTACCGCTGCATGTACCAGAGTTCGGTATAATTGGCCGAGGCGGTACCTGTGAAATACTTGAAAAGTGTGAAGTTTGAACTCAATGGAATGGTGTTTCGAGCTCCATTATTTCCATTTTTAAGGAGCAACCCAAAATTATCTAGGTTGAAAGGAATGGTTTGGGGGCCATCATTTGGGGTAGCTTGCCCAAAGGTTTTGATGCGGTTAGTAATAGAGTTTTGGAGATTGAAATTCCAAGCGATGTTTAGTGTTTTGAGGGGTTCAAACTTTACATTTTGAAAGGGGCTCTGCCGATTCATGTTGATCCCGATGGTCGGTAGGTCCAATCTAACTTCACCTGTTTGCACACTTTGGGAGTGTCGAAGGTTAGCCGACATGGAGAATGGGGTGCCTGCGAAGGTTTTGGAATAGGAGATATTCGAACTCAAATCCCCGGTGACGTTATTCGCAAAGTTGTTTGGGTTGACTACGTTATTGAAGTAACTGGTCGAACCTGCATTCACCGAAGCCGAGAATCTGCCTGTTCCTCGTGTAATGGGGCTATGGTTCCACTGTACCCGAAATGTGTTGTAGTTGAGGGGAGTTAATTCGGTTTCTGGGCTGACGAATTTTTGAAAATCCACATTGAAACCACCGTTGTATCGATATTTTTTGGTATACACGGCCTGGGATTTGAGTCCCCAGCCTCCTTTGGAATAGATGTCCCCTGTGACACGTAGGTGAATGTAGTCGTTGAAGGCAAAGTAGTAGCCCAGATCTCTCAAGCTCAATCCCCGAACCTGCTCTCGCCCATAGGAAGGGAAAATTATCCCGGATGCCTTCTCTTCAGGGGTGTCTGGAATCAGTCCAAACGGTAGTCCAAGTGGAGTAGGAATGCCATTGAAGTACAAGTTGAATGGGCCAGATACCACCTGTTTGCCAGAAATGGACTTGATTTTGGAGGAAGAAATATGCCAGTGCGGCTTGGTGAGTTTACATGTGGTGTAGTAGCCATGATTCAGGTACACGCTGCCATCTTCGGTTTTTTTGATGGTAGTGCCTCTAAGCACTCCGTCCTGTTGCTCGGTCACCACATCCTTGATGATTGCCTTTTGGGTTTTGAAGTTGTAACGCATCTCCTTTCGGATTTCGTAAACCGAGTTGCCATCTTTGAAGAAAGGATTGCCAGATACTACCCCCAAACTATCGGAGATTCCGTATGCGTAGAGTTCGGAATTTTTCCAGTCGATCACGATGCGATCGGCATCCAAGCGCATTTTTCCGTACTCAAACCATGCCTTTTTGTAGAGGTAAACTTTGTTTTCGGTAAAGTCTGTAACGATGCTATCCTCCGCGAAGTAAAGAATTTCGGTTTCGATAGCACTTTTAGGCACATTTTTTGCCGAATCAATTAGGGCGAGCGTATCTTGCTTGACCAAGGTGGAATCACCTCTAACCCCTTGGATAGGAGCAGTTGTGGTAGGTCTTCTTTCTCGTTGTGGCCGAGTGCTTTGCTGTGCAGATGCACTCAGGCAAACGAAACAGCTTGTTAGAAGAACTAAAAAAAGAACCCGAATTCTCGCCACCCTTGCTTTCGCTTTTAGTATTTTTGAAATTAATTTCGTGTAAAGTTAACTCGATTGCCCTCATGGAAAGGTTTACTACCAAAAAAAATCTGTTAAGGTTTCTAATTTTAGTTCCTTTTTTGTTCGGTGGATTTATTCCGAATGAAACGATGATGCCTGCTTTTCGAATGCGAAAGATAGTATTGGATGCAGGTCATGGAGGAAGCGATCCCGGAAATATTGGTTCCAAAGCAAGAGAAAAAGATATCAATTTGGCCGTTACCCTGCTAGTAGGAAAGTATATCAAGGAAAACATGCCTGATGTGGAGGTGATTTACACTCGCGCAGACGATAGCTTTCCAACCTTAAAGCAACGGCCCAATATTGCCAATGTGAATAAGGCAGATCTATTTGTTTCCATCCACTCTAATTCTGCTCCTAGTAAAACGGCCTATGGTACCGAAACATTTGTGATGGGTACGAAGCATTTTGAAGCTAATTTCGATATCGT
>CAJBER010000076.1 GCA_903952135.1 uncultured Algoriphagus sp. | reverse complement strand
GTTTTGGGTGAACCTTATTTTTTTGTCTTGGGAAATGAATGAAGCCCATTTGGCAAAAAACCAAATTGAAAAATGGTTCAAAAAGTATACTTTTAAATGAGGCCAAAAAGTATATCCCACCCTTAATCCTTACTCCCATGAAGTACGTGCTATCCCTCGTTTTTTGCTTAATTTGTTTCGCTGGTTATTCACAAACTCAATATGAGTTAAATTCTATTCAATACAACCAATATAAAAAAGCTGATAAGAAACTGAATGAGGTCTATCAGGCTATTCTAAAGGAGTATAAATCAGATACTGAATTCATCAAAAATCTAAGGAAATCTCAAAGGATTTGGATCACTTTTCGTAATGCAGAAGTAAAAGTTAAATTTCCTGATCGAGAGGATGGCTATTATGGAAGTATTCATCCTTTGTGTATTTCAGCCTATTTGGAGGAATTGACCCTGGATCGAATTTCTACCTTAACACATTGGATAAATGGAGCTGAAGAAGGAGATGGTTGTTCTGGATCGATCGACATCAAGTAATTGATCGGGCAGAAGTTTTAATCACTATTAGCTCGCAAAGAAGCAGAGCCTTCCTTTAGCTTACCTACCGGAACCAAGTAGGGCGCAAAAGAATTAACTCCTTGGCTATTTTTGAAAATTCAAAAAATAAATGAATTTAAGTCAACTAGAAACGGAGATAAATAAAAATAGTTGACCTCTTTACTCATACCTATTTTCATTCTTTAGACATTAAATTATCCTCAAATCAAACCAATCTTTCGCTTGAATATCCACCATTCAAAAACAAAGTTGATTACATAATCGTTTTTCTTTAATTTTAATAATTAAGTTTATATATAATTAAACTAATAAGTGGAGTCCAGAACCCACCCTAAAAAACGGACTTAGAAAAAAGTGGCGACTACGCATTCTTATGAAAAAATTAGTAACAGTTTTCGGATTAATCTTAAGTATTTCATTTATTCTAAGCAGCTGTGGAGGTTCCAGTTCAGAAACCACAACTACTGAAACTGAGGAAGTTACTGAAGAAGCATCAAGCAGTGATTGTGACCAATTCTTGAAGGATTATGAAGCATTTGCTGATTCTTACATTGCTATAGTTGAAAAAATGAAAGCAAATCCTACAGACATGAGTGTAATGACAGAATACACAAGCATGATGACTAAATTAACAGAAATGCAATCAGGCGGACAAGATTGTACAGATCCTGAATATGTGACAAAAATGTCAGAAATCGCTATGAAAATTACGAATGCAGCTGCTGCAATTTAATTCAAATTAAAACAATTCATAATCACATCTAAATCACTTAGATGTGGTTATGAATTTATTTTTTATTGCTTCACCAAATTCAACTTTCCAGATACAGCGATCGTCTCGGCGATTTTATCAAAAACCAAGGTTGGTACTTCAATTTGGTAATCGGCCGTACGGACCTGGAATGAAAAATTCACTTGCAAAGCGGTAGCTGTAGCCACGATCGTTCCTTTGACCTGTACCGGTTTCGTCACTCCATGAATAGTCAAATTCCCTTCTGCAGTGACTGGGTAGGTGCCCGGTTTACTAAAATCCACATCCTCTTTGATTTTACCAGCAAACTTAGTGGTTGGAAAGCGCTCGCTCTCCATGTAGTTTTCATTGAAATGCTCCTGCATCAGCTTGTTGGGAAACTGAAAATCAGTGATTTTCGCCTGAATAGCCAAGTCCTTGGTGCCAGCATTTAAAATCGCCCCTGCCTTTTTATTGACTGCCTCGATATCCAAAACGGGTGTTTTGGAAAAGAAGGACAACTCCCCCACTGAGGTTCGGTAGAGAGTCTGAGCCATGGTCCAACTGGTCACTAAAACCAGAAAGAAACTTAGGAAAATGAGTTTCGTTTTCATTTGTGTGTGTTTCTAGCGGATTTATCAAAACTGAAGGTTCTTGCGATGTTGAATCCATAAAAGATGTCCCCTTTCTCCCAAGCACCTACATTCTGCCCGATAAATTGCTTTTCGACCATGCCTCGGGCATTGGTGAGGTGGAATTGAAAGACGTGACCGCCCGTTTCGATGTCTACACCAAATGAGAGTGCATTGCGGTAAGGATAAGGAAAAGCTCCATTGGCTTTGTAGTCATCGTCATCTTCTTCATCTCCATCTTCAATCTCACGGAGGCTGTAGTAGTACTCTGCTGAGAGCGTAATCCGCTGATTGAGTTTGTACCGACCCCCTGCACCAAAGGCAAAGAGCTGGTTGGGGATGCTGGGGTCCTCCACCTTATTCACATGAATAAGCGTTGGCATAAGTTGCAGGGAAAGTTTTTCAGTAAACTTGCGTGCTACCAGCACCTGACTCCAATAGGAATAGCGCTCGATATTGTTGTCAAACTTCATGGTAGATCCGGACTCCATCACATAGCCAGTAGGCATGGTATTGATCCCCCAGCCCGCCATAGCAGTGACCGTAACAGGCATTGTGTTGGACTGGCGCAGCACCTTGTATTTGGTATACAGGTCGTAGGTCTTTTCTAGGGAACTTCTCCCCGCACCCACAAGCCATCGGTCCGTCAGGCCATATTCTAGCCCTAGGCGAATTTTGGCTTCGTCTAGCCCAAAGAAATTGGCGATAAAACCAGAGTTTACCGCCCCAAAACGGTGAGAAATCCAAAAATTGAGGTGGTTTTTAGAGATGGTCTCAATAGTCTGCCCATTGATGAGACGGGAAGCTTTGAAGGTAGCCATGGTGTAGACTGGCTCCTTGGATTGCT
>CAJBER010000075.1 GCA_903952135.1 uncultured Algoriphagus sp. | reverse complement strand
GGGCTCATATCCGCCGCGGCGGACACAGGTTCGAAGCGTTGATTGAGATAAAAAGAGTAAAAGACATATCGCGCGATGGAGCAGTTGGTAGCTCGTCGGGCTCATAACCCGAAGGTCACAGGTTCGAGTCCTGTTCCCGCTACATTGGAAAGGGATGCTTCGGCATCCTTTTTTGTTTTAAACTACTTGGCAGAATTCTGGGCTCATATCCGCCGCGGCGGACACAGGTTTGCCTCCTATTCCCGCTACATTGAGAGAGGATGCTTCGGCATCCTTTTTTCGTTTAGGGCGTATACTGGCTTTGGGGCCACAGGATTGCAAATAAGCCTACCCAACCTCATTTTTTCACTTAATTTTTTTAATCATGTACACTGTTTACGTATTGTACAGCCGAGCATTTGATACATGCTACGTGGGCTACACTTCCGATCTTTCTTCAAGATTACTTTCTCACAATGAATTGGGAACTTCCAATTGGACCAAGCGCTATCGCCCTTGGGAGGTCATCTACAGTGAAGAATATTCAACCAAAAGAGCCGCTATGCAGCGGGAAAAAGAGTTGAAATCAGGGGTGGGGAGGGAGTTTATTCGGAAAAATATTCTTAAGGATAAATAAATCGTGTGCTATCCGCTCCTCCACGGCGGACAGGCGCTTTCGGACACAGGCATTTTTGGCGTACAGATTTACCTCCTGTCCCCGCTACTTAGAACCCTTTTTACGAAACGGATTAGAGCTCAGTCATTTTGGGGGACACTTTTAAGGGATTGCTAGTCTAAACCAACTGGTTCTAGGACCCACTACTTCCAAGGAAAGTAACGGTAATCCGCTTAGCGAGTTGATCTTTTTAAGCAATCGAGGCGATGGAAAGAAATTACAAACTCCAACGATTGCCCACCTCGGAAACCGGTATACATGGCTCAAAGGTTCCCGGGACAGGATCATAGGCCAGTACGTTCTTCCCTATTTCCTCTGAACTGAAATAGGCCCAGATCGCCATAGACTTAATGGACCTGTAAAAACCAATAGGCTCTTGTTTCCCTACCGCGGTGCCCCAAACTCCAGGACTGAATTTACCGGAGTTCTTTTCGGCAGCTTGCAATACTTTTTCTCGATCCGAGGCATTCAATTCAAGGAAGGTACCGCCAAAGTTCTTTTCGCAGTCCGAATTGAAGGCAGCAATTTCTGACCGCATTTTCTTTTGCGCTTCTTCGTCATAGGTCTTTGCAATGACCTTGTCAATAAACATATCCGACTTTACATCCAATGCACCGGGCGTATCCGTTCGAGGCAAAATCGTGTCCACTAGGGCCGAAATTGTTTTGGCCTCAGTTTCCGTAAAAAATAGCGGTTGCCAATCCAATCGGTTCTCGTTCATGCATGATTGCAATAAAGAGAACAATGAGGGTATGGCAACTGCCGAACCAGCCAGAACACCTGCTTTTTTGAGTGCGCTTCTTCTATCCATAACGATTAAAGATTATTCTTTTTTAATTCAGAAACTGCATAATCAGCGGCTCTGGCTGTTATTGCCATATAGGTCAACGAAGGATTTACACAAGAGGAAGAGGTCATGCACGCACCGTCCGTAACAAATACGTTTTTGACACTGTGTATCTGGTTAAAACCATTTAAAACCGATGTCTTTGGGTCTCGTCCCATTCTAGCCGTGCCCATTTCATGCACTCCATATCCGGGAGGGTGGTTGTTATCAAAGCCCATCACATCTTTTAGACCTGATTTTTCCAACATTTCCACAGCATCTTCCTGTATTTGCTTGTTTATTGCCTTTTCGTTGGCTTTAAACTCTGCGTCTATGGACAAGGTAGGTTGTCCCCATTTGTCTAAGACCTCTTTGTTTAAATACACCTGATTATCATGGTAAGGCAGACATTCCGCAAAACCAGTGATAAAAAATTCCCAGGGCCCTGGTTTCAAGATGCTATCCTTGTAATCCGCACCAAATGATTCAATATTGGCGGGGTTACCGCCACGGAATCCAGCTCCTTGGTAACCAAAACCGCGAAGAAATTTATCCGTTTTAGATTTCTCATCGATGTTCACATATCTCGGGATGTAAATTCCATTGGGTCTTCTCCCTTTGTAATATTCATCCTCAAAACCATCTACTTTTCCCGTGGCACCTACTCTGTAGGTATGGTCCATTAGATTATGTCCAAGCTCCCCGCTATCATTACCTAAACCATTCTCAAATCGGTTTGAAGTTGAATTCAATAATATCTGCGTGGTACCTAAGGTTGAAGCATTTACAAATATGATTTTCGCTGAATATTCGATATCCTCATTCGTTTCAGAATCAATTATACGTACTCCTGTAGCCTTGCCTTTCTGTTCGTCGTAGATGATAGACTGTACAATTGAATAGGGCCTGATGGTTAAATTGCCCGTAGCATCCGCTGCAGGAAGGGTCACTGCATTACTGCTGAAATAAGCCCCAAAGGGGCATCCTCTGCTGCATCTGTTTCTATTTTGGCATTTTCCTCTACCATTGAGTGGTTCGGTAAGGTGCGCAACCCTACCAATAATCATATTTCTTCCAGCGAAGTCCTTTTCTATTCGCTCTTTAACGTGCTTTTCCACACAATTCAATTCCATGGGAGGAAGAAAATGGCTATCCGGTAATTGTGGTAAACCAAGGGCCTCTCCACTAATCCCGGCAAATTTTTCTACATAGGTGTACCAAGGTGCTATATCCTTGTAACGTATCGGCCAGTCCACACCATGACCGTCTTTGGCATTGGCTTCAAAATCCAAATCACTCCATCTATAGGTTTGTTTTCCCCAGAGCAATGATTTGCCTCCCATTTGATGCCCTCTAAGCCAAAGGAAAGGTTTTACTTCTGTATATGGATTCGCTTCATCGTCTGCCCAGAAATGCTCCGTCTCCAAACCAACCCATCCAGAACGACCGTTTTTGTAATGTTTCTTCTTTTGCTCAGGGGTAAGTCCACCTCTCAATTCCATGTCCCAAGGATCCAAGTTCATGGTGGGGTAGTCTACCACATGTTCCACTATTCTCCCCCGTTCCAAGACCAAGGTTTTTAGTCCTTTTTCACAAAGTTCCTTTGCGGCCCAACCGCCGCTGATACCCGAGCCTATGACGATCGCATCGTAGGTAGTTTCTTTTTGAGCTTTTGTATTTAGGTATGCCATTACAACGAATTAAAATCAAGTTTGAATATAAATGGAAATTTGAAGGTTTCAGATTTACACAAGTAATTTAACACTTAAAGTCAACTTTGGTAGCTACTTGTTGACTCAATCATACTTCCACCAGACCGGTGCCTTTGTCGTCCAGCTTCTCCCCTGTGCCCTTGCCGCGCAACTTCTACATTCTGCAGGGTATGCATCATCAGGCGTGCTGGGTATGAATTGACATGGGTCGAGGAGATAAAAAGGCACATCGGCATTCGTGGTATAGATTCTAGAAGTTGTGGTCTTGGCTACTTCAAAATAGCCGAGTACCGTTTCTTCGCTGTCGTTTACATTGAAAATGTTCCCATTTACAGGAGCAGGAGGAATATCAAACAGGGATCCTTGGTTGTTGATGACGATTTTGATCCGCTCCCAATAGTTATATGCATCCCTATTGATGCTCAATTGCTTTACAGTGACAAAGAATGGATATTGAAATGAATTATCTAACGAGCGTCTTCCCAACAATAAGGTTGAATTTCGGGTACTTGTCCCTGAGCCATCAAATAAATTAATCCGATTTGGTTCGATCGCATCCGAAATAAAGCAAGGAGGGGGTTGCGGTGGAGGAATACCCGTTCCTCTTAACCATGCCAAAGGCCATAAATAGGTTTCCTCAATCGTCCACCTCAGGTAAATTGGATCTCGAGTATCAGGAAGCGTCGTCTTTGAAAAGACTTTAAACACGTATTCAGGCTTATCCGTTCTGAAAGGTTCGTTGTCAAAAGTAAAGCTGAGCACATCCTCTGCCTCCAGTTCTGGTACTTTTTCATACTTAGAGAGGTATACTTTTCCGTCCACTACTACTTCCAAAGCATAACTTAGCCCTTCAATAGCCCTAAAGCCAACCAATTCATACTCCCCAGTCTTTAAACTGGTATAGGGATACCTTGCGCCGGATGTACTCAATACTGTAACCTTGGCATTTGGAACACCTCTAGGAGCTAATCCTGATAGCGCAGTACGACTTACAGTCACTACCTGCCTTTCATCTACATCAGTGAATAAACCATAAATGACGAGCTGACCCTCTTTGGTTTCCCCGAGAAAATCTAGTCGATCAATACAGGAAACAGTAAGCGCTAGAAATAGGGCAAATACCAGGGCTGATCGGATTGATATTTTTTGATTCTTGCTCATTTTCAGAACTTTACTGTGTAGGTGAATGAAGGGAAAGCTGTTCCTAAAATCGAAATCTGATAAGGAACCAATCTTGGAACCCGGCCCTCTCTTTGGAAGAATACAGAATAAGCATTTCTCCTTCCGGTAAGATTGTAGATGCTAAAATTGACTTTATCATCCCATTTCCGTACGAAGCCATTAGTCAGGTAAGAAAAGTCAATTCTAAAGTAATTTGGAATCCTAAACTCATTCCTATTCCCAAAATTGGGAACGGAAACCGCTCCAATGACATAGTTGGATGAAATTCCTGTCACCGGTCGGCCTGATGAAAAATTGACGTTGGTGTTGAATGTTCTGCCTTTTTTCACATGGAAATTAGTCACCAAGGAAATGTTGTGGGGTTTGTCAAAATTGGTTGCAAACCAATTTCCTTGATTGACTTGGATTTCGGGAAATTCTGAAGTGGTCCTGATAAAAGACCTGCTGAAGGTGTAAGCAAGCCAACCTGTAATCCCTCCGCTGTTTTTTTGGATCATTAGTTCAGTCCCAAAGGCAAGGCCTTCTCCCTGAATCAATTCTGTCTCCAAATGTGGATTTAAGAATAAGTCCGCAAAATTTCGGTACTCTATTTGGTTGTCCGTACTTCGGTAGAATCCTTCAAGGGAAGTCGACCATTCATCATCTTTGAAATTTCGGAAGTAGCCCAAAGAAGCATTGTGGGACCGTTGAGGAAGAATGTAATTGGTGCTCAGCTGCCACAAATCAATGGGAGTTGGGCCGGTGGCATTGGAAATCGTCTGAAGGTATTGGTTCATCAAGGAATAGCCTCCTTTGATGGAATTGACTTTGTCAAAAGTCCATCTGAAGGAAAATCTAGGCTCAAGACCATTGAAGTTGACGATACTCCCACTTTCTACATAATCTACTCCATTGATGGTAAATCTCGATTTCGGAAGTCCTTCTTGATACCTGAAGATGGAGTCGGGCCCCAGTTGGGCATAATTAGAGTACCGGAGACCGCCCGAGAAGGAGAGATTTTCAGTTGGATTCCAATCTACGGAGATATAGGGAGCATATTCCAAGCCTCTTTGCTTTTGGATCGTTTCTGGCACTATCCCGGATTCCTGAGTCAAGGGGATTAAGGATTCCGATCGCATCTGGTATTGAATGGCTTCGGCTCCGAAGTTGAACTCCAATTTCTCCAAGGTCCATAATCCAGATATTTTACCTTGATAGTAATACAAGCCATTTTCGATTTTGGATGGGTCGACTGGAGAAGGTTCAAAAAAACTATTGTTGAATGAACCATAGGCGACCATCCCGACAAGCGAAAGATTATCTGTTACTAAATTCTTACTTGTCAAAGAGCCAACAAGGTTGCTCCAATCAAATCCAAATTGATTGGAAAACTTGAAATAATCCCCGGTGTTTAGCAAGCTAAAGTCCAGGCTATTTTTTTTGGTAAGCTGGTGGTTAACATCAAAATAGATGTCATGAAACCTGATATCACTGTTTTTAATGTCTCCTGCATCGGCCATGTTCAACAGCCAATTGGCATTGGACAATCTAGTCGCCAGAAGTAGGGAAGTTTTTTCAGGGACAATCGGACCTTCTACCAACAGTTTGCTGACGGCAGTACCCATTGAGGCACTTCCTTCCCATTTTTCTTTATTCCCATTACGCATTTCAATGTTGAGAGCAGAAGAACTCCTTCCACCAAAATAGCTTGGAACAGCACCTTTATACAGGGTGAAATTTTGTAAAGCATCGCCATTAAATGAGGATAAAAAACCCAAGGCATGGCTGTTGCTGAGTACAATCGTCTCATTCATCATGATCAGGTTTTGATCTGCTCGTCCCCCTCGGATATTCATGCCGGCTGAACCTTCACCAACAGTCGTTACCCCCGGCATGGATTGCAGTACGTTAAAGACATCTGGCTCGCCAAGAAAAGCGGGTACAAGCTTGATGTCTTCGATCTTCATTTTGGTCACACCGGAGATTGGGCTACGAATATTTCTGTCTTTTTCCTCTGCTTCAACAGTGAATACCTCCAACTCAAAATCCAAGTTCACAAGCTCCACATCCAATAATCCATCCCCATACAATTGGATCTGATAATGAAGGGGCTTTTTTCCAAACTGGCGGAAAACAATTCGGTGTCGTCCAGAATCTAGAGCAATAAAATAATACCCGTTTTGATCTGTGTTGTTTCCCTTAAAAAAACCATCAATATGTATGGCTGCCCCCGGAATGGCTTCCTTGGTTTCCAATTGGCTTACTTTTCCAGTCAAAAAATATTGGGCTTTCTTTGGAGCATCTTTTTGATCAAACCTCAGCTCAATGAATTCTGTCTGGGCTTGAAGATTGGTGATACAGAAGAATAATTGAACCAAAAGCATCAAAGACCAAGGGACAAGGCTTTTTAGAAGCCTTTCGCTACGTTGGTTTTCAATTTTGAAAATTGAAAAAATAAGTTGGGTTTTGACTGGCACAGTTTTTTTGCTAGGTCTATTGGAATGTGAATTGATGGCTTTACTCCTCCGATCTGCGCCAAATCAGTAATCTTCGTTTTGGCACAAAGCTTTTTCTTACCTATTCAGAGAATTCCAAGAAGGGATAAATGGATTCGGGAACCTGGTAAAAATCCCGAAAAAAGCCAACCTTGATTGGAATGTTTTAGGCCTGTTAAATATAGATGTTTTTAAAACGCATAGCAGCAAGTACACCTGAATTGAAATTTTCTTTGATAAATGGTTTAAGACCAATGACGGAGGCCCGAAATTTTCATTATTTCAACCTTTTCGGTTTAATTTTTGTGTGTATTCGGTGGTTTGCACATTTATTTTTTTTAATAGGCACAGTGTTTAAGTCATGTATAGCTGAGCTTTACTACTGATCTTACTTCCAGATTACTTTCACCTAACGGGTTTGGAACATCCAATTACTGCTTTTGAGAGGTAATGAGGGAAAAAGAGTTGGAGTCAGAGTTTGTTCGGAGAAAAACAGATCCGTTTTTATTTTGCTACTTTTTTTGCCTGATAATTTGGTATTTTTAGAGGTATTTCTACTTTCTCGAGTTATGGTTAAAATTTCACTTCCCATCTTTGTTGCTCTATTTTTACTTTTAAGTCCTATAGGGACTGGAAAGGATATTCACCTTTCTGAATCGGCCAACTTTTGCTTATTCAAAAATCCCTTGTGTTTCTATAACATGGATGTGTTGGGGTATTTGCAGGTGCTGCATCAAAACCAGGAATATGCCCAGATGGCAAAATTCTTTTATGGGCCAATGAAGCAGCAGCTTGGGGAAAAGAAGTTGGCAATTGCCTTGGAGGATCTGGATTTTGGTTATGCTTTAAAAAGAGTGGGAATCAAAGAGATGGATGCTAAGAATTGGTCATTGACTTATCAACGAACGATTTTGGGAACGCAAGAAAATTTTAAGATAGAAGCAGCACTTGTGAACGATTCTTGTCGGGTGTATTTGGATGATAAAAAATGGGATCTTCTTTTTAATCGCCTCTGAGGTCGATTTTTCGAATCCAATTCTATTTTTCTTGTTTGTGTTCAACTAAGAACCAAGAAAAGGCTGATAAAAATCAATTATTTATTTCAATTGTGAAACAACTATCTTTAGTCGAATCTCGTTTCAATTAGTAAATCACCTTATTCTCTCAATTAACGTATGAAAAAGCGATTTGCCTTAGTAATCGTCCTCTTAATTAGCTGCTTTGCCTTTCAAGCGCAAGAAATGACCACTCAGGAGATTAATGAGTGGAGAATTGTCACCGTGGTAGAATCCATAGTTCCTATGGGGCTGGGAAGATCCAGAATGGTAGAAAACATGACCGATGTGAATACCGAGGATTTTAGAACCAGCCGCGTAGATGGCAAGAAATCTTCCCAGCGTACGGTTAGTCGTAAAGAGTTGAAGGTGGATAAATTTGACGAAGCCAAGTTGCTCAACTTTTTTAGCGCCACAGGAATCAACTTTCAGAATATTGCTTCCAATGACGCGATGATTGCAGCGCGTATTATGGAATTGGAATCCGAAGGATATTCCTTGGCGTATGTGACCAGCGCTGTAGAAAGCTTTGGAGGTAAGGATGACGATAGTGGAATCTTTATTTCTAGAATGTATTTTAAAAAGGTAATTCCGCTAAAATAAGTTCTCCTAAACAAGCATAGGAAAGAAGGAAACCTTTTGCACTTAGGT
>CAJBER010000074.1 GCA_903952135.1 uncultured Algoriphagus sp. | reverse complement strand
CCGATCTAAAATTCTTTGATTTTTGGATTCGGATTTTTTTAAGGAGCCTATTTTTTTGCAAAGCCACTATGACTGGAATGAAATATTACGAGCGATACAAGCTCTTGATTGAGTTGATTGAAAAGAAGCAGACGGGAAGTCCCAAGGAATTGGCATTAAAACTGGGACTAAAAGAACGAATGGTGTTTAATGTTCTTGATGATTTACGTCTTTATCTGGAAAAAGACATTACTTTTTCTACGGAAGAGAATTCCTACTTTTTTTCTGATAAAAATGATTGACCGCAAGGAAATTGCAGTGGGTTCGAATGAAATTAGTCTCAATGAAAGCGAAAATTTTTTATCCGAGTCAAGCAAAAGATCAAATTGGAAAATCTCTTCCAATTTGATTGGGATAAGTCCAGGTGTAGATTGCTTGAAGTGGCTCAAAGGCTTCCGAAAAAAAGAAACATATCCAAACTTTAAATTTTTTAAAACCATGAAAAAGTTATTTTTTCCAATTTTCTCGCTAATTATTTTCATTTCTTCATGTGAACAAAATCAGGATTTGGTTCCCAATTCTAATTTGGAACAAGAAATTTCACTACTGCAAGAAATGAATTCAGATGGATTGAATTTGGCAGTTTCAAACTTAGCTAAAAACCTAAAATCTAATGGGAGAAATGAAATCAATTTGGATCAAAAAGAGTTAGTTAAGGATGTCCTAACAGGAATGAATGGGCACTATTTCGACGCAAATCAGGAGGTTATTTTAAATCTTTCAAACAATTACAGCCATTTAAATTTGACCTATAATCCTTCAAATTTAAGATCGGGTGGTTTTGTAGATCTTTCCGTTTTTGGGGTTTATAGCGAAAATCAATTAAATTTAGTTCAGCCCTTTGTAGACGACTTGTTAAATGATGAGGGCATTAGTTTAGGGAGGTCCAAAACATCCGAATTTCAAACAGCTGTAGTTTCTTCTTCTCTTTCTTATGATGAAAAATTTCAATTGCTTGCATTTAGTACGGGAGTGACCAGTTTAATTGAATTTCTTGAAAGCGGGGGTGTTGATGATATTCGTAGAATTCTTGCAATTGAACTTGGGGTAGATGGTGCTTTTGACAGAGTTACCGGATGTTCCATAAGTACAAGAAGTATATTTGCTGATGGAGTTGTTGGGTTGGTTGGGGGTGCTGCTGGAGGGTGTTATGCAGGAGCAACCGCCGGAACTGTTGCATTTCCATTGGTTGGAACAGTGACTGGATGTGTAGGTGCAGGGGTTGTGGGAGGAGCCGGTGGATTTATCTCCGGCATCGCTTACGGAATTGCCTCACAACTTTTAACCTCTTGTTTTAGATAAAAAGATATGGAAAATTTCAATAAAAGGCTTTTACTCGCAAGCATCGGATTTACCTTGCTCTTCATGTTATTGGGATCGAATGGCTCATTTAATCCCATTAAAATTGGTTTCTACACTTCCATACTAGCAGGGGTTCTCTTTTACAACCTCACCAATTATGGCTTTGCGATTTTAAAAACCAATAAATTCAAGGAGAAAAGTCCAAGGCATAAGTAGCGTACTATTTATATTCTTAAACTAATTGGGAAAAACCTATGGAACTTTTAATTGGACTTCTTTTGGCTCTGAATATCGGAGCGATCATTTATGCCCTTATTGACATCGTGAAAAGCAACTTTCATAAACCTAGACAGGTGAAGACTGGCTGGATTTGGGTGGTAATTCTTTTCCAAGGGCCAGGATCTTTGATTTATTTTTTGACCAAAGAAAAAAAGGATAGTTTGATCCTTCGAAGTTGAGGACGACCTAAACAATCTTTCTTTTCTGTCTTAGTAATTGGCTGAAAAAGTGACTGGAAGTGATCTTCAGAATCTTTTTTAGAGATGTTTATCGTATTGCCTTACCCTTCGTCCTCTCCCTTTAATTTTTGTTTTTTTTGGGAATAGGTAAGGTCAATCTCCTATTGGGGTACACTTTTCTGCAGGTGTTGTTGCTTTCTGTTTTGTGGTATTGTGAAAATCTCATAATATTCCCTTCGGTTAGCACACAACTCTATGAAAAAACACTTGCTCCTTTTTTTGGCATTGGCTTGCGCTACACTTAGCCATGCACAAGCCCAAGATTCTCGTCCCATGTCCTGGAAGGATGTGGCTACCTGGAAATCCATGCCCAACAGCGGTTTTAAGCTATCCCCCGATGGGCAATGGATGGCTTATGTGCTGACAGGTATCGAAACTGACGGGGAATTGATTCTTCAAAAAGTGGCTGATCCTGCAAGCAAAAAGTCATTCTCAATGGGTGCCTCTTCCTTTGCCAGCTTTGAGTTTAGCGACAATAGCCAGTGGATTGCCTTCAAAGAATTTCCCAAATTCACCGAGAAGAAGGCCAACGAAAAAGCAAATGGAAAGCCACTCAAGGAGAAACTTCATCTAATTCAATTGTCCTCTGGGGTCAAAAAAACCTTCGAAGGAATCGGTGGATTTTACTTCAATGGAGAAGCGGCTAGCCACTTGGTTATCGCCCTTCCCAAGGAAGGAACTGGAGATGGCAAAGGATCGGATCTCCTGATCTATCACCTCGCCACAGGTAAGTCCCAGAATCTTGGCAATGTCCGTGAGCATGCGGTAAACAAAAAAGGCAGCCACCTCGCCTATACCGTCGATGCGGCCAACTCCCAGGGCAATGGGCTCTACCTCTTGCAGCTCGCCACGAATGCTATCCAGGTGTTGGACTCGGATGAGGCAGGATACCAAAGCCTCAATTGGACGGATAAGGGGGATGGATTTGCCGCCCTCAAATTCAAAAAGGACAAGCAATACAAACAAGAAAAAGGAGCAGTCCTCGGGGTGAAAAATCTCTCCAATCCACAAGTAAACCTATACGATCCTGCAGCAGACAGCCTTGGATTTGATCCAGGCTATACGATCAGTCCCAACAAACGCCCGATGTGGTCGGATGACCTGACACGCATCTTTTATGGCCTTCATCCCCTGGTATTGGTAGAGAAAGGAAAGGCTAAGCAAGAGCTCAATCAGGATTCGCTAAAACAGGCCGAAGCGGAATCTCTTGAAAAAATCAAGGCAGATTCCACCATCAAGTCGGTTTCTGATCTTCAAAAAGCCATTGCCAAGCTTAATCCATCCACCGCGCCTGAAAGGAAAAGCTCGGATGCCAAGAAGCCTGAGATGACCATCTGGCATTGGGAAGATGATCGTATGCAGTCCCGACAGCAGGTGATGGAAGGCATGGATAAAAACGCGAGTTTCTGGGCAGTGTACGACCCGGCCACCAAAACCCATTTGGCGCTGCAAGACAGCAGTCTCCGAGAACTTAATCTTTTGCCACAGCAACGCCATGCCTTAGGATCAGATCAGGGTGCCTATGAATTGGACAATAATTTGAACGGGCAGACCTACCTTGATTATTACCTAGTGGATGTGGCGACAGGCGAAAAGACCTTGCTTTTGGAGAAATTTTACCAGCCTACCTTTGCCTCCATGCCTCGCCCTTCTACCGATGGCAAAAAGTTGCTCTATGGCAAGGATGGACATTTTTACGTCTACGATATATTTTCAAAAACCCACAGCAACTTGACAGAGAAGCTTCCCGTGTCTATGGTGGATGTAGATGAAGATGAAAACCTCGCTAAGCCACTCCATAGTCCACTAGGCTGGAGTGCCGATAGCAAGTACGTCTTACTCCGCGATGGATGGGATATTTGGCAAATCTCAATGTCCAGCAAAGAGGCCCCTATCAACCTTACTCAAAATGGCAATGCCCAACACATTCGCTACCAGTACCGGGTCAATTTGAACCCAGATGAAAAAGGAATTGACCTGACTAAGCCGGTTTACATTCGCCTTTATGGGGAGCTAACCAAGAAAAGTGGAATCGGTACCCTTTCCCCAGCCAAAGCGGGTCTTGCACCTGGGCTAAAGGTACTCCTTTGGGAAGATGCGAATATCCAAGGTCTGGCAAAAGCCAAAAAGGCTCAAGTGTTTACCTACACCAAGGAGAAGTTTAATCAGCCTACCCAAGTGTATCTCGGAGATGCCAGCTTGAGTAATGCCAAGCAGGTGACCGAAAATGCCCCAGATGCGGGAAAGTTTGCTTGGTCAGCAGGAGTGAAATTAATTGATTACGTAACGACCAAAGGAGATTCCCTGCAGGCAGCTTTGTATCTCCCTGCGGGTTATCAGGAAGGGAAAAGTTACCCAACGGTGATCTATTATTACGAAAAACTCTCTCAAAACCTGCACAACTGGTCCAATCCATCCTACAGTGGAACAGGCTGGAATCCTAGTGTGTACACCAGCAACGGCTATGCGGTGCTGACTCCAGACATTGTATACAAATTAGACGATCCCGGGATGTCGGCTCTCTGGGCGGTTCTCCCAGCGGTAGATGCTGCCATCCAAACGGGCGTGGTAGATCCCAACAAGATGGGGCTACATGGGCACAGCTGGGGAGGGTATCAAACGTCCTTTTTGATCACCCAAACCAATAGATTTAAAGCCGCCGCCGCAGGTGCTCCCCTGACCAATATGATCTCCATGTATGACCTGATCTACTGGAACACCGGAGAAGCCAACATGACGATTTTCGAATCTTCTCAAGGGAGATTTTTGGGAGGGCCTTGGGAAAATTGGGACGTCTACGAGCGCAATAGCCCCATTTACCACATCAAAAATGTGCAAACACCCCTGCTGATGCTGCACAACGACAAGGATGGAGCTGTAGATTTCACCCAAGGAATCGAGTTTTACAATGGCTTGCGTAGGTTGAAAAAGCCAGTAATCCTCGTGCAATACCTGGGCGAGAATCATGGGCTTGGCAAACTTGAAAACAGAAAAGACTATTCGGTACGCATGCTGGAATTCTTTGACCACCACCTTAAAGGACTTCCAGCACCCGCTTGGATGGAAAAAGGGGTACCTCGCTTAAAACTTGGAGATCACTTGGAAGAAAGAGCGTTTTGATGTGTTGAACTTAGATTTTGCACTAGATATTCCATCAATTAACCCCTAAAAATAAATCCCTCGGCCTTAGCCGAGGGATTTATTAGTATTCCAAGTAGAGGGGCGATTCCAATCGAAGGTCCACAGCTTAGTCCGGTAAGGCAAAAGCCACATAAGCATCCCCGCTTTTGGTGCCCTTTCCACCTCCGCAGGCAATAACAAGGAATTGTTTTCCATTTCTTTCATACACAGCCGGCGTAGCATGTCCTGCTGCTGGAAGCTGCGCTTCCCAAAGGAGTTTGCCAGTTTCCTTATCAAAAGCTCGGATTTTCGCATCCTTGGTGGCTGCGATAAAGAGGAGGCCACCTGCAGTGACCACAGGTCCTCCGTAGTTTTCGATGCCAGTATTTTCGATCCCCATCGCCTTTAGCGAATCCACAGATCCAAGAGGGATTTGCCATTTTTTCAAGCCCGTATTCATATCGATGGCAGTCAATAGGCCCCAAGGAGGGTTGGAACCATAAATCCCCTGTTTGGTGATGAGCTGTTTGTATCCCTTCATGTAGTAGCGAGGGTAGAGTTTGGAGTTTTCGGTCTCCAGTTCTTTTTTGTTTTCTTCATCGGCCTTGCCTAGCAGGTAATCCACTAAAATTCCTCGCTCCTCTGCTGATATATGGGAAAATGAAGGCATTGCCCCGCGTCCTTTTTGCAGCAGTAGACTGAGTGATTCAGCAGAATAGGTTTTTTTCAAATCGATCAAACTGGGAATGGAGGGAGGATTCCCCTTCCTGTCGATGCCATGACAATTGCCGCAGTAATTGGTATAAATGGATTGCCCTACCTGGCCAAAGCTAGCATTTGGAGTCATTTCGATGAGCCAAGGAACCTGATTGGCATTGACATAGAGTGTTTGAGACTCGGGATCAAAGGAAGCACCTCCCCATTCACCCCCTCCATCCATTCCTGGAAAAAGCACGAGCGATTTTTCTGGATGTGGAGGGGCCCAGGTATCCCCAAAAATGACATTTGAAAGCTGGCTTCGGATGTCTGTTTCCCATTCAGGCGTTAGGTTCAAGATGTTTTTTTCGGCATAAACCAGGTTCATAAACGGCTCAGGCAAGGATGGAATGGGTTGGGTTTTCGAACTTACCTCTCCTGGCATTTGGGTTTGGGTGACGGGAGTTTCAACGATCGGCCAGATGGGCTTTCCAGTTTCCCGATCAAAAACGTAGGTATATCCTTGCTTGGAAATTTGCGCCACGGCATTGATCCACTTGCCGTCTTTCTGGATTCGGATCAGGTTGGGATTGGCAGGAAAGTCCCGATCCCAGACATCGTGG
>CAJBER010000073.1 GCA_903952135.1 uncultured Algoriphagus sp. | reverse complement strand
TGGGTAAGTTCTTTGGGGGAAAAAAATGTTTTCATAAAAGCGGCATCCTATTTACTTCACTATAAATCTTTTGAGCAGGTAAGGAAGACTATTTTCTCCAATACTGGTAGCATTTTTCAAGACGATTCAGGTTTGGCATACAGGTATGTGGACTCTACTCAATTCAATACTACCTTATTTGGGGATTACACTAGACCAATCGATGATTTTGGTGACCATACGTTTCAAAAAGATTTGGAAAAGCTTTATTTAAATACCCCTAAAGAAAATAGACCAATGATTCCTTTTCCATTGGGTTACCATGTAGTTGAGGATAAGATTCAAAACCATCAACTCTTTACTAAGAAATAGAGGTAACTTATTTGGCATTTTTTGTAAGATAAAATGGGTAAAATAACTCTTTCCATTTACTTATCGCTTCTGATTGGTGGATTTGATGGGATGTTATCTTCTCATCAAATCGATGGGGAGAGTTATTTTCCATCGACTCCTTCCATTGTTCACCATGAGCAGGTATGGCTGGATACAATTGCCAATGACACCAGTGAGCTTGAATCCAATCAAATGTATTTCGAGAATTATGAAGTTTTGTCGAAATATGAATGTATCGGTTCTTTGGATAATTTTTCTCAAAATTTGAATTCAGGCTTTTTAGTACTGAATAAGGGGTTAGAACTTTTTCAGACTAATTTTAAAACCTCAGGATCTTGTTGGACTTATGTAAATAAGGTATATGATATGGCAGGATTTACTTCTGGAAAAAGAGATGTTATTTATGCTGCCAAAAAAGGAACTCTTATAAAAGATCCTTCAATTATAATGCCTGGAGATTGGTTGTTTCATGTCAATTATTCTTTTAGGAATGTTGAACATAGTGCCATTTTTGTGTGTTGGCAGGACAAAGAAAAATTATTAGCTGTTACACTAAGCCATGTGGGGCAAAATAAATATGCAGGTGGGGATTTCGGGGTTTATGATCTTAAAGGAGTGTATAGAGTGACACGAGCTAAAAACTAACTTTAGAAATAGATAAATCTTTATTTGTATAAAAAATGAACCTAAGTATTTTTAGAAATTTTATTTTTAGGGCTTCTCTCTTCTCATTAATTCTAATTAATTTCTCTTGTGGATTTAATTCCAATGGATCCTCTACATCCAAAGTTGTTCAGGATATTGAGGTGCCTGTTAGCACAGTCAAGAGTAGGCCAAATATCTCGGAATTGACCCAAGAGCAAATCCGGAGTTATGCTAAAATCAACTCTTGCTATCTACCTCTTTTAAATGATAGTACACTCTATCCGGATAACAAACGATCCTTTTTTTCATGGAATGAACTATTAAATGACTCCTTAGCAAAGGATAACCCCTATCGAAATCGATATTTGGTTGGGGATTTTATGGCCTTGGATGAAAATTTGCAGAACCTTGGTATCGAAGAAATAAATCCTGATTTATCTAAGCTTCTTGATTTTGAGAAATACAATCAAGAGTTGTTCACCTTGATGGACGCTGCAGTTGATTCTAAAGACAGTGAAACAGCTTTGTTTGCTTACATCAAGAAAAACTATCCTGAGGATAGCGAAGTTTTGACAAACTTTTATTCTAAAATCTGGAAATTTAAGACTCCTGCCTTGAATAAGAAATTTGCGGTAATTAACAATAAAGCTTTTGCCTTGGGACAAAAGCTTTGTCTTTGCGAGGCAAAGCAAGACACTCTTTTACTTATTTCTCGGTTTTCAACTTCTGCAAAAAGTCTAATTCCTTCGGAAAAGAAAGATGAAACTGGGAAGGTTTTATCCACCTCCTATGTGAGAAGCTTACCAATTGGCAAAACCAGAAGCTATTATGGAGCTCAATATTTGATCACATCCAAAAATTGGGAAACAGCTAGAAAGTATGAAAACTTAGATAAGTTTCATGATGAAAAATTGGGAGGCGGAAATAATCGAGTAACCTTTTTTAAAACAGGGGCTCAGCTCCCTAATTTCCTCCTCATGACTCCAGGGAAGGATTATCCTAAAGCCATGAGGCAAAATGGGATCCATGAAGTTGCCCTTTCAGGACTTTCCATGGGAATGCTTGGTTCTGCCAATAGCATTGGTTGTATCCGTGTTACAGATTTTGGATCAAAATTCGTTCGTTGGTGGGTTCCTCAGAATGCCAAATTCTTTATTTTGTACGCTGAAAACCGTTATTTTTCAGAATTACCAATTGAATCCCTTGAGCAATATTTGCCCTTTAAAAATGAAGAGGAGGGAAATGCATTTCGAAAATGGTTGATAGAAACCAAGCCATTGAAAGCTTCTCAGTTGGAAATTGATTTGACAGGGAAATACGATAATGGGCATATTCTGGAAGCCTACAATCTCTATGGTAAAGAATATGAGGCTTACCAATCAAATCGTTAGATTAATCGTGTAATTTACGGGTTCCTAGGGCACTAAATCATCAAGCTTTTCGTTTTGGCAGTAGAATTGCTTTGTTTATACTTTTAGATTTCTACCACACTAAATTTTACTGCCATGAAAAAACTAGCATTAATTGTCTTAGTTACCCTGAGTTCACTCTCCCTCTATGCCCAGAAGAATGGGGTAGGCATCAAAGCGGGATTGAGTAGTACACAAGTAGATTTTGAAGGAGAGCAACTTGTTCCTAGCGATGCACAGATGGGGTATCATCTTGGAGTATTTGCACGATTTGGAGGGGTTGGTTTTTTTGTTCAGCCTGAGGTATTGTTTACGCAGACATCTGGGAGTTTTAAATTGGAACTCCCGGCGACTCCCAGTTCAAATAAGAATTATGAAGCCAAGTTTAATCGCTTGGATGTACCTGTAATGGCTGGATTTAGAATGTTGAAAGTAATTCGAATCATGGCAGGACCTATTGCAAGCTTTAACATTGACTCCTCTTTGAAAGATGCGGGTACCACTGTACAAAACATAGACTTCAAAAAGGCTACACTCGGCTACCAAACGGGTGTCGGCGTGGATTTAGGTAACCTTTCCATTGAAGGAAAATACGAAGGAGGTCTGAGTAAGTTCACGGAGAATGTGGGTTCCTATACCGCGGACAACCGACTCAATCAATGGGTACTTTCGGTAGGGTTTAAATTATTCTAACCTTCAACTCATCAAAAAAAATAGGCGAGTTTTACTTCAAAAAAAAGCCCTTCCAAATTCGATTTTGGAAGGGCTTTCTTGTAAAGGAGGGTTTGTTATTTTTTCTCCATCAAAAGAGGAGCTGGCGTCGCCCATTGGTGGATTGGCTTCAGATCTACTACATAGACGCTTCGACCATGGGTACCCACGATGAGGTGGTTTTCACGGTCCTGGATGACCATGTCGTAGATGGCTACGTTCGGGATTTGGCCTTGGAATAGGTTCCAGTTTTTTCCGGTATCCAAACTTACATACAAGCCATGGTCAGTTCCCAAATAGAGTAAATTAGGCATCTTTGGATCCTCAATGATGATGTTTACCGACTCATTAGGGAGGTTGGATGCGATGGACGTCCAAGTTTTTCCATAGTCTTCACTTTTGTAGACATAGGCGGTAAACTCATCGTACCGGTAGCCATTGAGCGTAATGTAAACTAGCCCCTCTTTGGCAGCTGAAGGAGAGATGCTGCTTACCCAGCGATCCTGAGGAAGGCCAGCATTCAAACTGGTCCAGCTGCCGCCATTATTGCGGGTTACCCAGACATTTCCGTCATCTGATCCTGCATAGAGGGTTCCAAATTCAAGTGGTGACTCCTCCACTACGGATAGCGTAGCAAAAGGCACATTTCCACTTTTTTGATTTTTAGTTAGATCTGGAGAGATCGTGGTCCAGGTATTTCCTTGATCTAGGGACTGATATACGTACTGCGAACCCATGTATACGATGTCCTGGTTGTGGTAGCTCAACTCCGCAGGGGTTCTCCAATTCCAACGGTTTGGAGCCTTCCCGATATCGTGACCTGGAGTGATGCGCTTGCGCTCATTTGTCTTTTTATTGATGCGAACATAGTTTCCAAACTGGGAACCGGTGTACACGATGTCGTTGTTGCGCGTATCTACCGCTACCACCATGCCGTCACCTCCATATAGAGACTCCCATGGATCTTCAGGTGCATTGGTGGACTTGCCATACCATACCCCATTGTCTTGCATGCCACCATAAATGTTGTAAGGTGTGGCATTGTCTACCATGATGGAGTAAAACTGGGAGATTGGCATTTGGGTATTCAAGTGATCCCAACGAGATCCACCGCCGTAACTTCTGTACAAACCTCCATCGTTACCCAAAAGAATATGCTTGCTATCCTTAGGATTGATCCACATGGCCTGATGGTCGGAGTGAGGTCTGCCTATTGAGTCGGTACGGGAAAAATTCTTTCCTCCATCTCTTGAAACCAATAGCGGTACACCCAGTACAAAAATTTCATTTTCATTGGAAGTACTTACTCGAATCTCTCCAAACCAATAGCCGTAAGAATTGTACAATTGGCTGATATCTGATTCAGATACTAGGGACCAGTTTTTACCACTGTCCGTGGAGCGATATACCTCTGCACCTTTGATTGGTGCTCCAAACATGGCTGCATTCGCATCTACGGCACCTCCTAGGTAGTTGGCAATTTGGGTGGTGGTGATTTTACCAGTTTTCAACTGGCGCTTAAGTTCTGCAGGAGTGTATTTGCTAGCAAACTGGTTTCTGCGTAAAAAAGACTCCAATTTCTTGTCTTCCAAGGCCAAAGCCTGGTCCAAGGTCATGCTGGAAAATTCTTCCAACTTCAAAGGGTTCTCTTCTGGCTGAGCTCCAGGGCGCTGTCTTGGAGCAGGTGCTGGCTTGTCTGATTTGGCTTGGTTGTCCAAAAGGGCGTAGACCACTTCTGGACTGGAAAGACTGAAATCAAATCCGATTCTACCAACAAATTCATCCTGTGGGAATCCATTTACGGATTTTTTCCAGGTATCTCCTCCATCTTCTGATCTCCAGATGGTAGAACCTTTGCCATTGCCGATAAAGTCATGTGCCTGACGGAATCGCTCCCAGCTTGCTGCTAGAAGTATGTTTGGGTTGGTCGGATGTACCTTGATGTCAATGATGCCCGTGTTGTCGTCAATGGAGAGCACCTTCTTCCAGGTTTTGCCTCCATCTATGGTCTTGTAGAGACCTCTTTCCTTGTTTTTGGAATACAATGAACCCATGGAGCCCACCCATACAATATCGGGATTGGTAGGGTGAACCTGAATTTGTCCGGTGTGCTGAGAGTGAAGCAAACCCATCATTTGCCAGCTTTTACCGCCATCAACAGATTTGTAAAGGCCCGCACCTGCATAGGTGGATCTGCTGGAGTTGTTTTCTCCTGTTCCTACCCAGAGGATGTCATTATTGGATTTGGATAGGGCCATGGCGCCAATGCCTAGTGCCGCTTGATGGTCAAAAATCGGAGCAAAGGATTGCCCATTGTCCGTGGTTTTCCAAACTCCACCTGAAGCCGCAGCCACATAGAAAGTGTTTGGATTTGAAGCTACTTCAATGTCAATGATTCTGCCAGACATATTGGTAGGCCCTACATTCTTGGCCTTGAATGAAGCCAAAGGAGAGGAGGAAAGTAAGGCGCTATGCTTGTTTATGGACTCCTGAAGCGCTTTTTCTGAAGTTGGGGGAATGGTTTGTGCGCCAACATTCAGGGATAGGAGCCCGCCAACGAGCAGGAGAGCAAGGGTTGATTTTTTCATAGTGAATGGAATAAGTACTTCAAGTTAGAAATTCAAGATGGATTCGGATGGAAAATTAGATAAACCGAATTTTAAGCGTGTAAAAGGTAACGAAGGCTAGTCCGAACAAAAAGGAGCAGACTAGGACCTTGATTGAAAACAGGATTTCTTAGCCAATCAAGTTGCCAGCTTCATCCCAAACGGCCACTTTACTTCGGTCATCTGGTTTGAGGTATACGCCAGCATATTTTTCAGGATTGGACAGGCCATGTTTGGCAAGTACCGCAGCAGGAACTCCATCCCATACGTTCGGCACGTTGCCTTGATAGCCCATGTAGTTCCATCCTTCTTGGGTGGAAAAATACCCGGAACAAGTGAGGTTACGAAGCATGTTGAACCAGCGTACTCCTCCTTGGTAGTCCTCACCCGCTTTATCTGGCCAGGCGACCAGGTCGATGATGGTTTGTACTTGGGTGGCGTCCAAGTCATTGAATCCCTTGCCAAATAACTCTTGAGCTTCAAAGTCAAGCCACATCAGTCCACCTCGCATGGGTGTTTGCATGCTGGGCTGATCTTTCATCATGAATTCGATAAAGGCAGGTACTCCTAAGGCAGTGGCTGCAGGAGATTGCTCGTCAGCAGGCATAATGAGGTCGACCAATGTTGTAATTTTCTTCAGTTCTTCTTCCGTGAAAAATTTTTCAGCAAGCAATTTGGCATCCCGGGCTTTTTCTTCCTCGGTACGACCTCCAGGGGTTCCAATCACTTCCCCTTGTAATTTGACTTGCTCTGGCTCGCAGCCTAGCAACAAGCCTGCCCCAATAGAACCCGCAAAGAGTAGTTTTAAATTTTCTCTTCTATTCATGGCCTAGATGTTTTTTTGTTTCAGCTGTTCGATGATGTAATCGGAAGTTCTCCAAGACAAGGCCAAAATGGTCCAAGTTGGATTTTTGTCTGCTTGGGATACAAAAGGTCCTGCATCCACCACAAATAGGTTTTTGCAGCTATGCAGTTGGCAGTTGGAATTGACCACAGAAGATTTGGGATCGTTGCCCATACGGGTTGTTCCTACCTCGTGGATAATGCGCCCTGGGCCTGCAAGTCCATACATGCTCTCAGGCCCAGGTTTGGTTCCTAGGAGTGTTGCCCCTGCATTGGTCAAAATCTCCTCAAAGGTGTCTTGCATGTGTTTGGCCTGCTTGATTTCCTGGTCGGTCCATTTGTAATGGAATCTCAACACCGGAATCCCGTAAGTGTCGACCACATTTGGATCGATCTCGCAGTAATTGCTGTGCTGGGGGATACTTTCCCCTCGGCCAGACATACCCAAGGTGGATCCATAGATTCGGCGGATATCTTTTTTGAGGCCGGTACCATAGCCTCCATTCGGGCTAGGATTGCCAAATTCATCCTTGAGGTACTTCCGCATACTATCCATGCTGCCTCCTGCTCCGTAGGCGGGCTGACCCATGCCTCCCCAATACTCAATGTGGTAGCCACGGGCAAAGTCCAGTTTTTTGTTGTCCTTCCACCAAGGGGTGTACATGTGCATGCCACCGACGCCATCTTCGTTGTAGCGATCTCGGTCGATCAGGTCGGGTAGGATTCCCATTCGATCTGCGCCCGTGGAGTCGTGGAGGTACCTGCCCAATACTCCTGAATCCGCACCTATGCCATCGGGATGAGCCTTGGATTTGGAATTCATTAGGATACGGGCAGACTCACAGGCAGAGGCTCCTAGGACCACTACTCTTGATTTTAACTTGTATTCTTTCCGGTCTATCTTGGATACAAAGGATACTCCATTTGCTTTGCCTGTATCATCCGTAGTGACTTTACGAACCATGGAATACGTAAATAAGTCCACCTTTCCTTTTTTCATGGCAGGATGGATCAAGCAGGTTCCTGAGGAAAAATCTGCATAAGCCTGACAGGCACGGTTGCATTGATTACAGAAAAAACAAACGCCGCGCTCCGCATTGATCGGACGGGTAAGCATGGAAAGTCTTCCTGGGATCATCGGGATGCCTGCCTTATCTGCCCCTCGTTTGATGAAAAGTTCGTGCAGTCTGGGCTTGGGAGGAGGGAGAAAAAAGCCATCTGGCTCGTTAAAAATCCCTTCTTTGGAACCAAAAATTCCAATCAGTTTGTCGACCTTGTCGTAGTAGGGTTTCAAGTCCTCGTAACCGATCGGCCAATCGTGACCCATTCCATCGATGCTAGCACGCTTGAAGTCATTCGGTCCAAAACGTAGCGAAATTCTACCCCAATGGTTGGTACGACCACCCACCATTCGGGAGCGAAACCAGTCAAATTGCGTTCCATCCTTGCGCGTGTAGGGTTCGCCCTCAATTTCCCATCCCCCGATAGCTTGATCAAAATCTCCAAAGGGACGGATTTTGGTGCCCGCACCTCTTCTTGGGGACTCCCAAGGTGGGCGAAGCTGGGTTCGGTCTTCTTCTTTGGCGGGATCGAAATCTCCACCGGCTTCCACCACAGCAACGGAAAGACCTGCTTCTGAAAGAATTTTGGAGGCCATGCCTCCGCCAGCTCCCGAACCAACAATGATGACGTCGTAACTATCTTGGGTTTCTTTGATTTGTAAGGCCATAAACGGATGGGGTTGAATCGAACTAAACTAGCAATAAATGAGCAAGTTAGGAAGTCGAAATTTTAAAGTGCTTTTGAAATGAAGGGCCACAAGGTTTCCATCACGATGCGATGACCTTCTGGGGTAGGATGGATTCCGTCAGGAAGATTGAGGTCCGGATTGCCTGCCACACCTTCCAGTAGAAAAGGAATCAATTCAATGTTTTTTTCCTTAGCCACAGCAGGGTAAATGGCTTTGAACTCTTCGGTGTATTCTTTGCCCATGTTGGGCGGTATCTGCATGCCTGCTAGGATGATCTTCGTGTTGGGGTATTTTGCTTGCACCTTGTCGACAATTGCCAATAGGTTTTTCTTGGTTTCGGTTAGTGGAATGCCGCGCAAGCCATCATTGCCTCCCAATTCAAGCACAAATAAGTAGGGCTCCTCTTCCAAAAACCAATCTAGGCGACTCAAGCCGCCGGCGGTAGTTTCCCCGCTCAATCCTCCATTGATCACGCGATACTCTTTTTTCAAGCTGTCCAATCGCGTTTGAATTCTACCTGCAAAGGATTCTTCCGGGTCAATGCCGTAGCCTGCGGTGAGGCTATTTCCAAAGAATAAGATTGTTTTTTTCGCGGTAGATTCCGCTACTTGATCTCCATTCTCTGCCTGTGTTTTTTCTGGATTTGAGCCACAGGAACTGAGGAAGGAGATTATTCCTAAAAGGAGAACTAAAACGACTCCATTAAATCTTGATTTCATAGTAACTGGGTTAACTTTTCCTTATTCGAAGGAAATTTTTGTTTTTTACACAATTGAGGACCCATTGGTCGACCAAATGCTGCCATCTGTCGAACCTAGGTTCCTAGGATGCTGTAATTTTGTTTTCTTTGCTCGAATTCCAAAGTAATTTGTGCAATTGCCAACAAATTAGTCAAAAATAGCGTTTTCCTAATTCAACTTCTTTACCTTCTACATGTCCATTTTAGCCCTTCAACACGTCAGTAAAACCTACCAAAGTGGAAGCCGCAAGCTCACGGTTTTAGATCAGGTCACTTTTTCTATCCAAGCCGGAGAAACCATTGCCATTGTCGGTCCATCAGGAAGTGGTAAAACTACCCTTTTGGGTTTGTGTGCAGGTCTAGATTCCAGTTCCACCGGATCCGTGGTCCTGAATGGAGAAGCCTTGGAGCGCTTGAATGAAGACCAGCGTGCAGCAGTACGGAGTCGGGATGTGGGATTTATATTCCAAAATTTTCAGCTGCTTCCTACACTCACCGCACTGGAGAATGTGATGGTGCCACTGGAGTTGAAAAAAAGGCCGAATGCCAAGGAAAAGGCCATGGAATTACTCGATAAGGTAGGGTTGAAAGATCGAGCGACGCATTACCCGACCCAACTTTCAGGCGGGGAACAGCAGCGCGTGTCCATTGCTAGAGCCTTTGCGAATGCGCCCAAAATACTTTTTGCCGATGAGCCTACGGGCAACTTGGATACCGAAACAGGTACGATGATTGAAAATTTGATTTTCGATTTGAATAAAGAACAGGGAACTACGCTGGTGCTGGTGACGCACGACTTGGAATTGGCGGCCAAAACCCAGCGCATCATTCACATCAAGGGCGGAAAAATACAGGAGGAGACCCATGCCTGATTTTGCTTGGATTTTAAAAATGGCAGGGCGGGATTTTAGAAAAAATCTTTCCCGATTGCTGCTCTTCGTTTCCTCCATTGTCGTAGGGATTGCTGCCTTGGTAGCAATCAGCAGTTTTGGAGAAAACCTAGTCAAGGATATTGACAACCAGGCCAAGGAGCTTCTCGGAGCAGATTTGGTTTTGGAAAACAGCAAGCCTCTCGGCGAGCTGGGGCTGGATTCTCTTGCCTTAGAAACTGCCTCAGAGGTCAATTTTGCTTCCATGGTCGCCTTTCCCAAGCGGGATGCCAGCCGACTGACGCAAGTGCGTGCTTTGGAGGGGAATTTCCCTTTTTATGGAAAACTGGAAACGCTACCGGCTGAGGGTGAGGCTAATTTTAGAAGTGGAGGCAAGAAGGCGCTGGTAGAAAAAGCGCTGATGGCGCAGTTTGATGCCCGAGTGGGGGATTCCATCAAAGTGGGTAACCTTAACTTTGAGATTGTAGGGGAACTTCAAAAGGTGCCTGGACAGACAGGCATTACGGCAAGCGTGGCACCTGCAGTGTACATTCCTTTGGGATACTTGCAAGAAACTGGATTGGTGCAGTACGGGAGCCGAGTGGAATACAATCGCTATTTGCAATTTGCTCCAGGAACTGATGTAGCCAAATTGATCAAGCCTTACGAAGCCCAGTGGGAACTCGACCGCATCGATGCAGACACGGTTGAAGATCGCAAAGAAAGTACTGGTCGCTCCTTTGGTAATTTATCCAACTTTTTGAGTTTGGTAGCCTTTATCGCGTTACTTCTGGGTTGTGTGGGTGTGGCTTCTGCCGTGAACGTATTTGTGAAAGAAAAACTAGCCTCTGTGGCGGTTCTTCGCTGCTTGGGTGTGGCTTCTTTGGATGTTTTGCTGATTTACCTCGTGGAGATTGTAGCTATGGGAGGCATTGGAGCCTTCATTGGCTCCATGTTGGGTACCCTGCTTCAGTTTGTGCTTCCCGTAGTGTTTGCAGATTTCCTCCCCGTGGAGGTGACGGTTGGGATTTCCTGGAAATCCATAGGATTCGGCATGGTGACGGGACTTTTGGTGTCCGTATTGTTTGCCTTATTGCCCTTGCTCAAGGTGCGCAAAGTGTCTCCAATGGCTACCTTGCGTCCTGAAACTGCCGACAGCACCTTACTTAAGGATCCTGCTCGATGGGCGGTATTGTTGGGGATCTTGTTGTTTATTTTTGGCTTTAGTTTTTACCTCCTTACCAAGGTGGCCTGGGCATTGGGCTTCACTGCATTTGTGCTGATTGCCTTTGGCATCCTCTGGGGAGTAGGTACTGCGCTGATGTGGGCCGTGCGGAAATTTTTACCGCTTTCCTTGAGTTACCCTTGGCGTCAGGCACTTTCGAATTTGTACAGACCCAACAACCAGACCATTTCCCTGATTGCGACCATAGGCTTGGGGACTGCGATGATTAGCACCTTGTTTTTCTTGCAAAACCAATTGCTCGAGGAAGCCAAGTTTGCCGATAAGAAGGACCAGCCCAACATGCTCTTGTTTGACATTCAGACCGCTCAGTTAGATCAAGTGAGGGAAAAAGTAACCGGACAAAAGATGCCTATTTTGCAGGAGGTGCCTATCGTCACCATGCAGTTGAATACCATCAATGGCATTACTAAAAAGGAGAATGAAGAGTTGCCGGAAGAGAAGAACTACAGTCGATGGCTGTACAACCGGGAGTTTCGGGTGACCTATCGGGATTCGTTAATTTCTTCGGAGCAATTGACGGATGGGGTCTTGATTCCCAAGGGGTCTAGAGGGGATAGCATCTTTGTTTCCTTTGAAAAAGGATTTGCAACAGGAAATGGATTTAAGATCGGCGATGAGGTGGAATTCAATGTACAGGGACGTCCAATTAAAACCTACATCGGAAGTTTCCGGGAGGTGAAATTCAACCAGGTGTCCACCAATTTCTTGGTGCTCTTTCCGGAAGGAATTTTGGAAGAAGCGCCCAAGTTTCACGTGATCATCACCAAGACCAGTACAGACAAGCAGGCGGCTGAAATGCAATCGGACATGGTACGGGAGTTTCCGAATATCTCCATCATCAATTTGGGTACGATCGTAGAGACGCTTGAGGAGATTTTGGGTAAGATCAGTTTTGTGATTCAGTTTATGGCCTTTTTCTCCATTGCCACTGGAATTTTGGTCTTGATCAGTTCACTGATTATCAGCAAATACCAACGCATGCGGGAGAGTATTTTGCTACGCACCTTAGGAGCTAGTTCCGCCTTGGTGCGGCAGATCAATACCTTGGAGTACTTCTTTTTGGGGAGTTTGGCTTCCTTGTCCGGGATTTTACTTTCCTTCTTTGCGACGTTTTTGTTGGGAAAATTTGTCTTTCAGATGAACTTTAGTTTGGCCTGGAAGGAGGGTTTGGTGATTTACCTGGCCATTACGGTACTGACGATTGTATTGGGTTGGCTCAATGGGCGAAAGATCATCAATCAGCCGCCGATGGAGATTTTGAGAGGGAATGGGTAAATGCTAGATTGTCAGAGTAATAAAACTTACATTTCATTCTAGAGCGACTACCAATCCACTCGTTTTGTTTGATTTTTTGATTTAGGAGTAAACTGTTTTTTCATCTTATTTTTTTTTAAAATGAACCTAAAAGTAAACCTGTGGGTTGATAGATTGAAAGTTGTCCGTATCTTTGAGCTTTCAGGGACCAATCGGAAGTTATTTTCTGCCCAATTCGAGGGGGAGGAGTTGACTGATACTGGTGAAATCCAACACGCTTTTTCCAAGATTAGGGCTGATTGGAGTAATCCCAATTGGTTTAGATCATTTTTCACTGAATTCAGGCAAGATTACTTTGATTTTTACGGTTCTGCCAGACTCAATGGGATGGTTAAGGAAGCGATTGAATTTGCGGATGACTTATTTGAAGAATTAGCGGAACACGCAGGGAAAGGGGATTTGGAATCTCTTTTCAAACCACTAGAGAATTCGGAAAATGTCCAAGTTTATGAATTTCAAAAACTGAAGGTTAAGGGTAGGGAGCGAAAAAGTTATTTAAGAGTATATGCTGTGCGGTTTGGAGATGAATTTGTGATCACGGGCGATACACTAAAGCTCACCAAGTTTATGAAAGATCGACCGCATACAAAGTTAGCGCTAAATAGGTTAGAGGCTGTTGTCCAGTTTTTAAGGCAAAATGACATCAAAGGAAAAATAATTTATCTAGAAAGATAGGGGATGACTTATACTAAAAAATCAATCAAAGACATCAGTGTTCAATCTCATGAAAACTGGATAGCGGATGTTGCCTGGAGAAAAGCGAACAAAGCCTGGCTGGGAAAATCAGCGGATATTGCGCTGCGGATATTGGATGCTTTAGATGAGTTGAATTGGAAGAAAGCAAAACTAGCTCATGAAATGGGCGTTTCTCCTCAGCAGGTGAGCAAGTATGTGAAAGGGGAAGAAAATTTTAAGTTGGAGACTCTCTGCAAGCTTGAAAAAGTACTTGGAATAGAGTTGGTAACTATTCTTCAAAAAGATGAAGAGGTGGTTCAAAAAGGTACTTGGCGATATGTTGAGCCTACTGAAAAGATGGAAAATAGGAATAAGTTTTGAGGTCTTCCACTAGTAGTCGTACTGGTTGAAAAAGCTTGGTGATTACCCTCCTCACGATTGTATTGGGCTGGCTAAATGGTCGAAAAATCATCAATCAGCCTCTAATGGAGATTTTGAGAGGGAATGGGTAATCGCTCACAGTCGACAGACCACGGTCCACAGCTCAGGTATTTGAACTACAAAACTTAGTTAACGTAGTTGCAGGTGAAACAGCGGAAACCCTAAAAAACAAAAAAGGCTTGCATCACTGCAAGCCTTTGTACCCAGAGCCGGAGTCGAACCGGCACGAGTGTAACCTCATTGGTGTTTGAGACCAACGCGTCTACCAATTCCGCCATCTGGGCAAGTACACAACCCATTCCGTTCTGAATGGGGATGCAAATATGAATACAAAAATGATTTCCTACAAACTCAAGCGCCTACTTCTTGTAATTTTTTTGTGCTCCAAGCCTGAGGCTTTTCAGAAAAGAGCGTTTTTGTAAAACTCCAAACTGATTTAAACAACTGTGAATCACGATACTGATTCAAGGCTGCTTCGCTTTCCCAGTGGCTGTAGGTGAAGAAAATATTTTTTTCATTCTCGTCCTGCCAGAGTTCTAAATGCAGGCAACCTGGGAAATTCCGGATCAAAATTTTATGTGCTTCAAAATTTTCCAAGAATGCAGCCACTTCCTCTGGGCGAAAAGTCATGCGGACCACACGAATCAAACTCATGGCTCAAAGTTGATGTAGACCACACTGTCTCGCTTCAGTCCCAGCAGGTTGCCCCCATGTCCGTGATTGATGCCGATCTCCAACACGTCCAAACTATTAAAAAACAAATAGGGCTCTCCTGCCTCTACTTGATCGTAGCCCGTCTGAAGTTGGCGGTGGGTTTCTCTACCAAATTGGATGGTAAATTTCCCTGGATTTAACTTTTCAAATACCACTCTACTGATGTTGGTGATCAGGTTGCCGTAGCGGTCCACACGTACCACGTGCCCGATAATCTGCTCCCGAGTAGCCTTCGCCTGTCTCGGCATTAACTTTTTGAATTGGGTAGATGGTCCTCCAAAATCATGGATGGCAGCCCCAGAAGCTACTTTCGCCGCGATTGGCCCTAAAATATCTCGGGTTGGAAAGGTGGAGTCCTTCACATGAATGTCCGCAAACTGCACGATAATCCCTGGATCGTAATCTGCCAACAGGCTGAAAATCCCATTGTTGGGACCAATAAAAATATGGTCTTCTAACTTGATGCCAATGTATCCTGCTGTCGCCGCTCCAGTGGTATTGATGCCCACCAAATGCACGGTGCCTTTGGGAAATTCACGAAAGGTGGAGCGCAAAAGAAAGGCAGCATGCTCCAGGTCAAAGGCAGCTACACCATGGGAGATGTCCACGATTTGCAACTGCGGATTGATAGATAACATCTTGGCTTTGACTGCCGGTACGTAGAAGTCCGTGTCCCCGAAATCAGATAGGAATGTCACCAAGGCCATAGAAGCAAGTAAAGTAAAATTTTGTAGTTTTGTTTGTTGGGGAGTGAACAAAAATAGACATTTTATTCTTTCACCTTAACGGTGTACCTAATCAAAACAAAACTTTGGTCGAAAAAGTAATTACCCTAGAGCATGTTCCCTTGGCTGAGTTTTTTGGCACTGCCAATGAAAACATCCGTCAAATCGCGCAGGCCTTCCCTCAATGTAAAGTGATTTCTAGAGGAAATGAGATCCGAATTCAAGGAAGTCCTCCTGAAATATTGCGGATCAATGACTTGATCAACATGCTTTTGGAACATTTTGAACGCTTTGGACACCTCAGTCCAGAACATGTCAAAGATTTCTTGGCCATCGAGGGTGGACCCTTTGAAGAAGCGAATAAGGATCAAGTAATTGTCTTTGGAAACAAGGGGCTGATCATCAAGCCTAAGTCTGCCAACCAGCGCAAGCTCGTGGAAGCAGCCTTCAAAAACGATCTGGTATTTGCATTAGGTCCCGCCGGAACGGGCAAAACCTACATTGCCGTAGCCCTCGCGGTACGTGCCTTGAAAAATCGTGAAGTAAAACGCATCATCATTACGCGTCCGGCTGTAGAAGCAGGTGAAAACCTGGGCTTCCTTCCTGGGGATCTTCAAGAGAAACTCGATCCCTACTTGCGGCCCATCTACGATGCACTTCAGGACATGATTCCCCCAGAGAAATTGAAGTATTACCAAGAAACGCGCGCCATAGAAATCGCTCCACTCGCCTACATGCGGGGAAGAACGCTTCACGATGCCTTTGTGCTCTTGGATGAGGCGCAGAATACCACAGCCGAACAAATAAAGATGTTTTTGACCCGTATGGGTCCCAACTCCAAGGTGATCATCACCGGAGATCAAACGCAGGTAGACTTACCCATCCGTCAGAAGTCAGGACTTTCTGAAGCACTACGCGTGCTGAATGATGTGAAGGGAATAGGCGTGGTTCGCTTGAGCGGGAGCGATGTGATTCGTCACAAACTGGTCAAAGCGATCATTGCCGCTTACGAAAAAAGTGAGGAGGAAAAAGAAAAACAACGACAGGATGCCAACGGTAAATAAAATAACGACTAAAGAAGGACTCCAAGACGCCTTTGGAATTCGCGAATTGGTATTTGTTGTTGAGCAGGAGGTGGATGCGGCTGAAGAATACGATGAGTACGAAGACAGTTCAGTTCATTTTTTAGCAGAAATAGATGGAACTCCTGTGGGTACTGCCCGCTGGAGATTTACTCCAAATGGAGTAAAAATGGAGCGATTTGCTGTGCTCAAAGACGCTAGGGGTCAGGGCGTAGGCCAGGCTTTGGTGGCTGCAGTACTTGCAGATATCGCCCAGCATCCAGAAGGCAAGGGGAAAAAGAGATACCTCCATGCCCAAATTCATGCCATGCCGCTGTATGCCAAGTTTGGGTTTCAAGCCGTAGGAGATCAGTTTGAAGAGTGTGACATCTTGCATTATAAAATGGAATTGAGCTAGGACTAGCTCTTTTCCAAGTACGCGTCAAGTAATTTTTCAAAGGGCTAGATTTTTGAATTTTTCGCTCTTTCTAATAAAACCAAAAAGGTAACCAGCCCTTCTTTTTTTACCGACTTATTTTTTCGACATGACCTTTGCTGATTTTCCTTTTTTAAGACACCTCTTCTTTTTTGCACTAGGAATCTTGCTTTCTAGGGCTATTCCTGAAGCCCAGCCCCAATTATTCCTCTGGGTACTGGCCATTCTTTGGATTTTCTATGCGGGTTTGCTCAGTAGGTCTTCCTATTGGAGTCCTTTGCCAATTTCCTTTTTTGCCTATTTACTGTTGATGGGATTGGGTGCTTTTGTATCGCTTCAAGCCAGCCAACACACGCTAAAAGGGGAAATGCCCTGGGGAGAGGGAACAGGCTATCTGGCAGAGGTGCAGCGCTACGATCTCCCAAAGGCGAATTCTTCAGAAAATTTACTCGCAGTAATTGGGATAAAAGAAGGACAAGGTTGGCGCCCTCAACGAGCCCTGGTCTTGGTATACCACCAACTTGATCAACCCCTTGTACCAGGTCAGGTGATTTGGGTGCCCAAGAATCCGGAATCACTAGCCCCACCCTCCTTTCCAAATGAATTTGATTATAAGGGCTACCTGGCCTCGAAAGGAATTCATTTCCGACAGTTTCTAGGTAAAAATCTGCTTGTGCTTTCTCTACCTCCGACCTACCAACTCAAATTTACGCTGGAGCACCTGCGTCATTACTTTGCCCAAGTCATCGATCGCTATGTCATTCGGCCCGAGTCCAAGCAGATTGCCTTGGCACTACTCCTGGGCCAAAAGGAATCCCTGGGCAAAGAGGTGAAGCAAGCCTATTCGGCCACCGGAACGCAACACATTCTGGCTGTTTCGGGACTCCATGTGGGGATCATTTATTCCATCTTGCTGCTCCCTTTGACCTATTTTAAGGAAGAGGGGCATGTCCTTCGGAAAAGTTACTTGCTTCTGGTCATGGGGTTGATTTGGATCTACGCCCTGATGACCGGATTCTCACCCTCCGTGGTGCGTGCCGTGGTCATGTTTTCCCTAGTGACGCTTGGGCAGATGCGGAAAAGAAAGCCGTCGATTTGGAATATCCTGTCCTTCTCGGCCTTGCTGCTACTGGTGCTGGATCCGGGAGTGCGAACAGATCTTGGTTTCCAACTTTCTTATTTGGCAGTAGCGGGTATTGTGGGTTTGCAACCGCTCATTCTCCAGCTCTGGTCCCCACCCAATCGGGTCTTGGACTATTTCTGGCAAATGGCTGCCGTTACCTTGGCGGCCCAACTAATCACGAGCCCGCTGACGATCCATTACTTCCATACCTTTCCAAGCTATTTTTTACTTGCCAATTTGCTGATTGTCCCGCTTTCTTACCTCATCCTTTGCGTAGGCGTGCCCTTTCTTTTGCTAGCTTGGGTTCCATTTTTAGGCTGGATGCTTGGGTCCATCGTCGACTTTTTGCTCCTTCTCCAAAACGAAGTTACCTACTCGATCCAGGACTTGCCCGCGGCCTTGTGGCAGGGGATTCACCTGTCCTTCGCTGGGATGCTGGCGATTTGGGGATTGCTTTGGGTTTGGGGAAACTGGGAGATGGGCTATCGAAAAAGGCTAGCAGGCCTTGGAATGGGGCTTTGTATGTTGTGGGCTGGTGTCAACCTCTGGGAGGAGATCCAGCGTCCGGCTCAAGAACTCTACCTTTTTTCCAAGGATGGAAAGCAGATTCTGGACCTCAAACTTGGAGCCTATCACCTCTCTTGGAATGAAAATTTTCCGACAGAGCAACTCTCGTTTTCCATACAGCCCAATCGACTTGCAGGCCAGCGAAATCCAGTTCCTATACCTTTGAAAGGGCTTGTAGGAAAGGATTCCATCTGGTTCCCAGGCATTGACTTGGTATTTTTTCCTTCCCGAAATCAATTGGTTTGGGGAACACTTTCGCCCAAAACCCAAGTGCAATTTGGGCGGCCTCCTGATCCAAGTTCCTCCCAAAAAGACACCCTTTTCAGTTCTTCCGCTGGGTATCGGGTGGTTTTCTAAATCCAGCTTAGTTTCCTGATCCCTTCTTTCGATTCATTTATGAATTGGGTGTCGTGGGGAAACTTGGATTTTTAGTAATTTCAAAGATTCATGGCAGCGATAACAGATCAGTTGGTATCCCTTCTCAAGGAGGTCTTTGGATGGAAGGAATTTCGTCCCGTGCAGAAGCAGGTCGTCGAAGCGGTCTACCAGGGAGTAGATACGCTTGCGATTTTGCCTACTGGCGGAGGCAAAAGTCTGTGTTACCAGGTGCCTGGCTTGGCCAAGGAAGGCATCTGTCTAGTCATCTCCCCACTGGTGGCCTTGATGAAGGACCAGGTAGATTACCTGAAAGCCCGTGGGGTAAAAGCGGTGGCGCTGCATTCGGGCATGAGCCCGCGTGAGATCGATACGGTCTTGGATAATTGCATCCGAGGAGGAGTCAAGTTTTTGTACCTCTCCCCAGAGCGTTTGAAATCAGAACTCTTTGTGGCGCGCTTCAAGCAAATGGATCTCAACTTGATTGCTGTGGACGAGGCCCATTGCATCTCCCAGTGGGGCTATGATTTCAGACCTGCCTACTTGGAGATTGCAACCATTCGTGCCTACCATCCCAAGGTCAATGTGCTAGCCTTGACTGCTTCTGCTACGCCAGAAGTGGAGCAGGATATTCGGGAGAAACTTCAACTCAAGCAGCCAGCGACCTTTCACCAAAGTTTTGCCCGCAAGAATCTCAGTTACAGCGTCAGGTTGGTGGAAAACAAATTGGAAAAAGGATTGGAAATATTGAATCGCATTCCGGGCTCGGCCATCTGGTATGTGCGTACACGTCAAGCCACTCAGCAACTCGCCAAGCAACTACAGCAACTAGGTTTTTCTGCAGCTGCCTACCATGCAGGCATGACTGGGTCGGATCGATCGGCCAAGCAAGAGTCCTGGAAAGCCAATCAAGTGCGGATCATGGTCAGCACCAATGCCTTCGGAATGGGGATAGACAAGCCAGATGTACGGGTGGTCCTTCATTCAGATTTGCCCGAAAACCTAGAAAGTTATTACCAGGAAGCGGGTAGGGCAGGTAGAGATGGACAAAAAGCCTATGCCGTGCTCCTTACCAATGCGCAGGATTTTGAGCAGTTGCTAGACCGAGCGGCCCTAGTCTATCCACCCATAGAATTTCTCCGTAGGGTGTACCAATGTCTCGCCAACTATTTTCAATTGGCCATAGGAACCCAGTCTTTGCGAAGCTATGATTTTGAGCTTTCCGATTTTTCCAATACTTACCAGCTCCCAGTGCTGGACACCTTTTATGCACTCAAGGTGCTGGAAGAAGAGGGAATGCTCGCACTCAACGAAAGTTTTTTTGCGCCTTCACGCGCACATTTCTTAGTCAATCCCCAACTTTTGTACGAGGTGCAAATCCAACATGCCAAGTTAGATCCAGTCATCAAAATCCTCCTTCGGACCTACGGGGGGAATCTTTTTTCAGAATATTTCAACATTCAGGAAGCGAAACTTGCCAAAGCAGCGGGTCTATCGGAAGTAGAATTGACCAAGGCCTTGCTGCAACTCGCCAAAATGGAGGTGTTGGACTACGAACCGCGAAAGGATCGTCCACAACTTACTTTTTTGACCGAACGCTACGATGCGGCCACGCTTCCGCTCAATTTCAAGCGAATCACCTTGAGACGTGAGCTTACCTTGCACAAGGCGACGCAAATGGTGGCTTATGCCCATCAATCACGAATTTGCCGGACTCAATTTATCCAAACTTATTTTGGAGAGTCTTGTGATGAAGATTGTGGGGTCTGCGATTACTGTGTAGCACAAAAAAAGGCGAGGCTTCCCCTAGAGGCAGAAAACAAGTTTAAAGCCCAAGTTTTACAAACTTTAGCCCAGGGTGGAGCGTTAAGCGAGGAGGAGCTTTTTGCATCGCTCCAGAAACCTGCCTCTGCTGCTCATTTGAATTGCCTTCGCCAGTTGGTGGAGGAAGGAAAAGTGGAATCCAGCGAGGAAGGAAACTATAAACTAAACGTGGATGCCTGATTTCTTTGCTGATTTATTGAAAAAAATCTTTCCCCCAAGTACGAGCAATCAGGCTTTGTCTGTGAAGGAGAATTTTTCAGTAAAAGAAAAGGATCTCCAGGATCTGGAAACCTGGAATGAATCCGAATCATCCAAAACACTCTACGATTTGGTTTACAGAAACTACCATTACAAGCGAGCACAAATCAACGAAAGTCCAGAAGTTCATGTGTTTTCCTCTATTTACGCCAATGGCTTTGCCCTCAGTTACGGTCCGCCTCTTGATCCAAATTCTTTTTCCCTACTTTTCTTGGGATTAAGTAGACGGATTATAGCTTTGGGGTACGAACAAGTAAGTTTGGATCGCAAACTAGAGGAGGTCAATGAGCAAGTCAAGGAAACGGAGAAATTTTACTTCAAACCCCCACTTCAACTGCCCCAAGAAGGAGAATTGATCAGCCAATTGTATGGCAACATTTCCCTAGAAAAAATCCGGATCAACCAGCAGCCTAGTTACTTCAAACTACTTGCTTCCGTGTATTCTGACCGACTGTATTACGATGCCAAACCCTTTGATGAATTGATGGATCGGTTATTTGAAAGACCCTAACATGGATAGAATTACCCTACAAACTCAATTGACTGCTTACCGCAGCCCTTACGAAGAGGAAAATCAATTTGTGCCCGATTTCCTGGCCTTAACTGAAGATCCATTGGCATATTCAAGAGAACGAACTGCTGGGCATTTTACAGCCTCTGCTTGGATTGTCAATAAAGAGCGAACGCATACCCTGCTGACCCTTCACCGCAAGTTAGGTCGATGGCTGCAGCTGGGAGGACATGCCGATGGGAACGAAAATCTCTTAGAAGTAGCCTTGCAGGAAGCTCGAGAAGAAAGTGGGCTGACTTCCCTGCAATTTGTAGATACGGCTATTTTTGATTTGGACAAGCACATCATACCTGAGCGGCCCCATGTGGCAGAACATTTTCATTTCGATGTTCGCTACCTGATTGAAGCTGATCTTCAAGAGCCCTTGGTTCGAAGTGACGAAAGCATCTCTTTGGCCTGGGTTACCTTTGATGCCGTCATTGATTTGATCGGCTACAATCCCTCCATTTTGCGGATGCTCGAAAAAACAAGTACCTCTGAAATTTTACGTTAATGCGCAGTTTTGCTAGTCCCCAGCTTCGTGCTGAATTTTCCTTTACTACACCCATTCAACTTCGATTTTCTGATATTGATGGCTACCTCCATGTCAACAATGGAGTCTATTTTAGTTATTTCGAACACGCCAGGGCGGTTTTTTTGTACCAAGTTGCCGGCTGGGATGTGCTAGATGTGGGAACTGTAGTCGGTCGAATCGAAATTGACTACATCCGGCCCATTCACTTGACAGATCAGGTGGAGGCCCTAGTGAAATGCTCAAGACTGGGCAATTCTTCCTTTGATTTGGAGCAAGTACTCTTGGGGAAAGACAGCTCGGGAAAGGAGCAAGTTTATGCCACCTGCAAAAGTGTATTGGTTTCGGTAGACAAGTCCAGCATGAAACCTGTGGCTATCCCGGATGCATTCCGACAAAAACTAGCTACCTCCTAAGCTCGAATTCGTAACTTTACTGAAAATTTATTCCTGTGAAACAGTTTTGGATCTTATGCCTTCTTGTATTCAGTAGTCTTGCCTGCGCTCCAACTGAGGAGGAACTCATGAAAGTGGGTTTGGAGAAAATGGACGCTCAGGCTTGGGCAGAGGCAGTTACCCAGTTTGACCAGGTCTTGGAGAAAAATCCAAACCAGGCCACCGCTTTAAATGCCAAGGGAGTGGCCCTTTTTCAGCAAGGGAAAATCAAGGAAGCAATTCCGCTTTTTGATCAGGCTATCCAAGTAGATTCGACCAGCTACAAGCCCTGGTTCAATCGGGGCAATGCCAATATGGAGCTGACCAACTACAAGGCGGCATTGGCTGACTTTAACTTGGCGGCTGCTCTCGATCCAAGCCAATTGGACATCCTTTTCAATCGGGGCACGACCTTACTGACCATGGAGGCCTATGAGGATGCGATGCTTGATTTTGAAGCTGTAGTGAAGGCAGAGCCCAACCATGCAGAAGCACATTTTCGACTTGCCAAAGCAAAGTTGGGCATGAATGACCCCATCCATGGCATGGAATCCCTCACCAATACAGTCAACCTAGATCCTAAAAATGGGGAAGCCTACTACTTGCTTGGCGTCACTCGCATGAGTGCTTTGGGTCAAAAAAATGAAGGCT
>CAJBER010000072.1 GCA_903952135.1 uncultured Algoriphagus sp. | reverse complement strand
GGAATACCGGGTTTTCCGAATAGTATTCAGATCCTAAAAGACCTTTTTCTTCACCCGTCACATTCAGAAATAAAAGGCTTCTTCTAGGCTTCACTCCTTCTTTAGCTGCTTTTGCAAAAGCTTCCGCAATTTCCATGACGGAAACTGTTCCAGAACCATCGTCATCTGCGCCATTGAAAGCATCTCCTGTAGCACTTACGCCCACGTGGTCGTAGTGTGAAGAAATGACCAATACTTCTTCTTTTTTATCTGTACCCTCCAGGAAGCCCATTACATTGACTGCGTCTACTGGGGTTTTGGTTTTGACAATGTGGTAGCTTGCTTTTTGAGAGGCAATGGATTCAGGATTGGTTTTGGCTGCTTCCTTCAATACCTCTAGAGATGCACCAAACAATTGTGCCATCTTGTCTGAACTCACCATGAATATCGGGCGCTGTTTCACTTCTTGATCAAAGCCAATTCGGCCATTGCCAGCCATGGACTTGTATCGATTGGCGATTCGGTCAAAATTAGCTTGTCCTTCCATGGTCACAATCACAATCCCAGCAGCACCGGCATCCATCACTTTGGTTACCAAGTCATTGCTTCTAACTCCAACAGCCCAAAGGCCTACGAGTTTGCCCTTTACGTCCACTTTGGCAAGGTTTTCATCGCTTACAAGGCCTAAAAACACTAGGTCTGTTTTCACTGCTTTGGCTAGATTGCCGTCTCCAGTAAACACATAGTCGGTGTTTTCCACCAACTTGGTTTTTCCGATCTGAAGACTTACTTGTGAGAAGCGGGAACTTACCAAAGGAACGTTTTGAAAGTAGCTGCCTCCATTTGGAGCAGTTAAGCCAAGGCTTTTGTAGAAATCGGCTAAATAATTGGCAGCGATTTTTCCCTCCGGAGAACCCGTATCACGACCCTTCATCTCATCGGATGCCAAATAGGTCAAATGTTTGGTGAGGTCTTCTACCGTGATGGTATTTGCATACTTTACTTGAACTGGGTTTTGCGCCCAAGCCGATAGCATCGTAGCCATCCCTAATGCGGCACTCAACAGGTATTTATTTTTCATGTTTTTTCGATTAAGTCCCTAAACTACTTATTTTTTTCACCCTCAAAAAAACCGCTGATCAATTCTCTGTGTTATAGCATAAAATTTTGAAGTTGCGCCTCGGCAATTCCTTTCGGAAATCATACCTTTGTGCACGGAAATTCGGAAAAAATTTACACCCAAATAGTTCATACGTACTACCCCCTACTTATGCAGATCAATCTTAACAATGCTGTCAAATTTGAGAGCAGACACAATGGCCCGACAGAAGCGGAAATGGCGGCGATGTTGGAAAAAATCGGAGCCTCAAGCTTGACCGAATTAATCAACCAAACCGTACCTCAATCCATTCAATTGGAGCGACCACTTCAGCTTCCAGCTGCTCAGTTGGAGTCTGAATTTTTGAAGAATTTCAAAAAATTGGCTTCCAAGAATAAGGTGTTCTCTTCCTTTATTGGATTAGGCTATTACGATACCTTGGTTCCTGGAGTAGTCCTTCGGAATGTATTGGAAAATCCAGGCTGGTATACGGCTTACACGCCTTACCAAGCCGAGATCGCTCAGGGGAGATTGGAAGCCTTGATCAACTTCCAGACGGTAGTCATTGAACTTACAGGAATGGAGCTAGCCAATGCTTCCTTACTGGATGAGGGTACAGCTGCTGCTGAGGCGATGACCATGCTTCATGCCGTAAAGCCTCGGGAAAAGAAAAATGCAAACACCTACTTTGTAGACGAAAAAGTATTTCCACAGACCAAAGCCTTGTTGATCACTCGGGCGGAGCCTATCGGAATCAATTTGGTTTTTGGGCCCTTGTCTTCTTTGGATTTAACCGATCCAGAATTGTATGGGGCAATGTTCCAGTACCCAAATATGGATGGGGAAGTAGTGGACTACACTGCGCTAGTGGCTTCTGCTAAAGAAAACAAGGTATTGACTGCCTTTGCTTCAGACCTTTTGGCCTTGACCTTGTTGACACCTCCAGGGGAAATGGGAGCTGATGTCGTAGTAGGTTCTGCGCAGCGCTTTGGAGTACCTATGGGTTATGGTGGACCACACTCTGCCTTCTTCGCTACCAAAGAAGATTTTAAGCGTCAGATTCCTGGCCGTATCATTGGGGTGTCCATTGACCGTGCTGGTAACAAAGCCTATCGCATGGCGCTACAAACTCGTGAGCAGCACATCAAGCGAGAAAAAGCAACTTCAAATATTTGTACTGCGCAGGTTTTACTTGCAGTGATGTCTAGTTTTTATGCAGTCTATCACGGTCCTACAGGACTAAAAAACATTGCACTTCGCACGCATGGCCTTGCCAAGTTGACTGCACAAGGATTGGCGAAACTAGGATTTACCCTAGGAACCAACGCCTACTTCGATACCCTAAAAGTTCAGGTAGATGCAGCCACCCAGACCAAAGTGAAGGCTCTTGCAGTGGCCGCTCAAGTGAATTTCAGATACGAGGAGGGAGCGATTTTCATTGCCTTTGATGAGGCAAAGACCATCGCAGATGCTGAACTCGTACTTTCCTTGTTTGCCAATGCAAAGGGTCAAGCTTCACCTTTCACCGTAGACATGGCCAACTCCCTACAATTGGAATGGCCTGCAGCGCTTGTGCGTACCTCTTCTTACCTCACGCATCCGGTATTCAATACCAACCATAGTGAGCACGAGATGCTTCGTTACATCAAGAAGCTTGAATCTAAAGATCTTTCCCTGGTGCATTCCATGATCTCCTTGGGCTCTTGCACCATGAAGTTGAATGCCACGGCAGAAATGATCCCAGTGACTTGGCCTGAATTTGGTCAAATCCACCCTTTTGCTCCCATCGACCAGACCGAGGGGTATCAGGAATTGTTTACTAACCTAAGAACCTGGTTGACTGAGATCACCGGATTCGCAGATACTTCCTTGCAGCCCAACTCTGGAGCACAAGGAGAATATGCAGGCTTGATGGTGATTCGCGCTTACCACCTCAATCGAGGAGAAGGGCATCGAAATGTAGCCTTGATCCCAACTTCTGCCCATGGTACCAACCCAGCATCTGCTGTAATGGCAGGCATGAAAGTGGTATTGGTGAATTGTGATGAAAAGGGCAACATTGATGTAGCAGATCTAAAAGCTAGAGCTGAAGAAAATGCAGGCGAACTTTCTTGCTTGATGGTAACCTACCCTTCTACCCACGGCGTATTTGAAGAAGCAATCCAAGAAATATGTGCGACCATCCATTCTTATGGTGGTCAGGTATATATGGATGGAGCCAACATGAATGCTCAGGTAGGAGTAACTTCTCCTGGCCGAATTGGAGCGGATGTTTGCCACCTCAACCTACACAAGACCTTCTGTATTCCTCACGGTGGAGGAGGTCCTGGCATGGGTCCAATTTGCGTAGCTGCACACCTAGCTCCTTTTCTCCCTAGCAACCCTTTGGTAAAAACTGGGGGTGAGCATGCCGTCTCTTCGATTTCTTCCGCCCCTTATGGAAGTGCAAGTATTCTTCCGATTTCCTATGCCTACATCTCCATGATGGGAGGAGATGGACTTACTCGAGCAACACAGATCGCGATTTTGAACGCCAATTACATCAAAGAGCGGTTGAGTGGAAATTACCCATTGCTTTACACAGGTTCCAAAGGACGTGCAGCCCACGAAATGATTGTGGATTGCCGCTCCTTCAAAGAAGTAGGAGTAGAAGTGGAAGATATCGCCAAACGCTTGATGGATTATGGATTTCATGCACCTACGGTATCTTTCCCAGTGGCTGGAACTTTGATGATTGAGCCTACCGAATCAGAGACCAAAGCAGAATTGGACAAATTCTGTGATGCGATGCTCGCCATTCGTGAAGAAATCAGAGAAATTGAAGATGGAAGAGCGGATAAAGTAGAAAATGTGCTCAAAAACGCACCGCATACAGCTACCATGGTTCTAACTGGAACATGGGACTTGCCTTACTCGAGAGAGAAAGCAGTATTCCCTGCTCCATTCGTAAAAGAGAATAAGTTCTGGCCTACGGTACGAAGAATTGATTCTGCCTATGGAGATCGTAACTTGATTTGCAGCTGCATTCCAGTAGAGGAATACGCGAACTAAGTCAAGATATCCCAACAAAAAAGGCCCCGTACGAACGGGGCCTTTTTTGTTGATGTATTACACATGCACATGTCGTTCGGCATGGTAGGAGGATCGGACCAGAGGTCCAGATTCCACATATTTCAATCCTCTTCGTAAGCCTTCTTCCTGGTAGTGTGCAAAGGTGTCTGGATGGATAAATTCCGCTACCTCGATATGCATTTTGGTGGGTTGTAGGTATTGGCCTAGCGTCAGGATGTCGCAGCCATTTGCTGCCAAATCATCCATGGCCTGATACACTTCTTCTTTGGATTCCCCAAGGCCCAGCATGATCCCAGTTTTGGTGCGTTTGCCAGCGGCTTTGGTTAGCTTGATCTGTTCCAAGGAACGCTCGTATTTTGCCTGTGGGCGTACCATGCGGTAAAGCCTTCCCACGGTTTCCATGTTGTGAGAGACCACCTCTTGTCCTCCTTCAATCATGCGGTACAGCGCATCCCAGTTGCTCTTCACATCTGGAATAAGCGTTTCGATGGTGGTAGTTGGGGAAAGTTCCTTGGTCAATACCACCGTCTGGTACCAAATTTCAGCTCCTCGATCCTTGAGCTCGTCACGATTCACCGAAGTAATGACGGCATGCTTTACCCCCATCAATTGAATGGCTTCTGCTACTCGTCTTGGTTCATCGGTATCGTATTCATTAGGTCTACCTGTAGCAACGGCACAGAAGGAACAGGATCGGGTACAAACGTTCCCCAAGATCATGAAAGTAGCCGTGCCAGCGCCCCAGCATTCACCCATATTCGGGCAATTTCCGCTTTCGCAGATGGTGTGTAATTTATGTTGATCTACCAGCTTCCGTACCTTGGCATATTCGGTTCCAACGGGTAGCTTTACCCGAAGCCAATCTGGCTTTTTGCGTCTGGTGGCTTCTTCAGAAATTACGGGTAATTCAATCATGAGATTAAGATTTAATGCAAAGGTAATTTAGGGCCGATAAAAACTCGCCTTTTTGGCTTACTTTCTAAAACCAAAGAATAAAGTAAAGTAGGCAGACTGAAAAAATTGTCGATTCTGCTCGCGGAGGATGAGTGGAATTTTCTTTTGGAATCCTTCCACTTGGTACCCTACTTCCAATCCAGTGGCATTGCTTTTGAATACGCCAAATTCAAAATAAAGGGCTGCTTTAGCCATGCCGCCAATAGCCAACTCTGACTGCCCTATCCCTTCTAATAATTGTCCAGTACCTAGGATATTGAATCTGCTTTGATGTACAGCGGGGTCATATTGCTCCACCACCGTTTCTACGCGATTGATTGCATATTCGATAAAGTAAGGTGCTACTAGGCCAATAGATGGGCCTACTGCTGCTAGCGCAGAAACTTGCACCCCTTGATTCGGAGCTTTTTTAAACAGGATAACTTCTCTACCGTAATGTGGTCGGATGGCATAGAGGTAATTGGATTTGCCAAATATGTAATTATTGCCTGTTACCGTGGTGTACCGAACTTCCTTCGGGTGCTTCACATTGGCAAGTTCAAGTCCAAAGAAAGCAAATTGGGAATCGTCGAGTCGTGTTCCGACCTTGAGGGCAAGACCACCAATCATTCCTCCATTGGTATTTTTATTGACGCCCAAGAGGTATTCTCTATCGTATTCGTAATTGCCCGCATCTTCTCGCTGCGCCAGCGCAGGTAACGTGAGGAGAAAGAAAAATACTGGGAATAGGAAATTCAGCTTATTCATTCGCTTTGGTCGAAAATAATGCCCTATTTTTGATTAGATATCTATACAACTGAAATTTAAAAGTAAGAGTTTATGCCCACTATAAAAAGTTCGTACCTAGGAAGCTTGAGAACTCAAGCAACGCATGTTCTTTCTGGAAATGCCCTGCTGACAGATGCACCACTAGACAACAACGGAAAAGGAGAAGCTTTCTCTCCAACCGATCTAGTTTCTGCTGCCTTGGGGAGTTGTATGGTTACGATTATGGGCATTGTTGCAGAGCGAGATGGAATTTCTTTGGAAGGGCTTTCTTGGGAAATCACCAAGATTATGGAAAGCAGTCCGAGAAAGATCAAAGAAATTCAAGTAGACTTTCATTGGTCTGGCGCACCATTTACCCCGGAATTTAGTCAAAAATTAAAAAATGCTGCCAGAACCTGCCCAGTAGCCTTGAGTTTGGATCCTGCGGTAACCCAAACCATCAATTTTGATTTTTAAGTCGCAACTAGAGATTGCCTTTTTTTACTAAAGAATTAAACCCAAAGAATCATGTCATTTCTATTTGAAAGTTTTAGTGGATGGAAAAAATACGCTGAGGAGAATTCCCTTTCTTTAGTGGATGTAGTGCTTGATTATGAAGTGGCGCAAAAAGGAGCTACTCATGAGGAAATTTGGAAAGGTATCCAGCAGGCCTATCAGGTCATGAAAGATGCGGTGAAGACTGGTTTGGAACAGGAAATGAGTTCCCGCTCAGGGATGATTGCCAATGGTGCCAAGAAAGTTTATACCAATCCCCTTACCGTTCTTTCCCCAGAGTTTCAGCGCTTAATCTCCAGAGCCTTGGCTGCAAAAGAGGTCAACTCCTGTATGGGTCGGGTAGTGGCAGCGCCTACGGCAGGAGCTTCTGGCATCCTGCCAGGAACTTTAGTGACGCTTCAAGAAATCCACGGGCTCACCGATGCTCAAATTTGTGAAGGCTTATTGATCGGAGCGGGTATTGCTTTGATCATTGAGCAAAAGGCAAGTTTGGCAGGGGCAGTAGGTGGTTGTCAAGCGGAAACGGGTTCGGCAGCTGCGATGGCAGCAGGCGCGATTGTTCATTGCTTGGGCGGAACTACGGATCAACTTTTTAATGCAGTAGCCATTACCATCCAATGCATGTTAGGACTAGTATGTGATCCTGTCGCAGGTTTGGTGGAGGTGCCCTGTGTCGTGCGAAATGCCAGTGCAGCGGCGATTGCCTTCAGTTCCGCTCAAATTGCTTTATCCAATGTAAGCGCAGTCATTCCGGTAGATGAGTGCATTGAAGCGATGGGCGAGATTGGGGCATCTATGGAAAGCCGCTACAAAGAGACGGCCATGGGTGGCTTAGCTGCTACCTTGACTGGACAAGAAATCGCCAAACGGGTATTGATCCAAGATATCGAAATTCTTCCTGATCAAGAATTACCCGAATAGTGCAGCCACAATTGGGATGGAAAGCAGCCAATCTATAGAAAAACTAAAGAAAGTGCCCCATGCCAATCCGCTCAACAGCATGTAGGTAAAAATTTTTCGCTTTTCTGAACCGAATGAAACTAAAATCAGGGTTCCTCCAATAGGAGTGAGTAGAATAGGTGTCAAAAAAGCAATGCCCATCTCTCCGTAGGAATTCCACACCCGAACGATTCGGCGATTTTTTTTGGTAAACAACTTTTTTTGTTTTCCAAAACGACCATTTGCCCATTTTTTTAAGCGTGTACCTAGAAAAGTAAAGATGGTCACACTGCTCATCATCCCCAATATGCTCACTAAGATGATTTGCCATGGACTGTAGCCGGCTGCCGCTCCCAATACTGGGCCAGCAACAAACTTGAACATGGATAAGAGGTAAATACCGACAAAGGTCAGAAAAGCTTCACGCATAGGTCAGGGGATATTCAATTTAGGAAGGTAGTTGTTTGAGGTGCTTGATCATTTTCATCTGGAGCTTTGCAATGGAGAGGTCTAGGAAAAAACAAGAATTTCGAAAATTTCGTTTTCCATCGCCTTAGTCTATCCTGTAGAATTTTTGTGACTAGATTTTTTCTCCAAAGGCGAGATCTCCTGCATCTCCCAATCCGGGAACAATGTAGGATAGGGAGTTGAGTTTTTCATCAAGTGTACCCAGCCAAAGGGAAAATGGGATGGTTATGGATTTCTTCAGGTGCTCTACCCCTTCGGGTGCAGCAAAAGCAGCCACCAAGTGAATTGCTTTAGGTGTGCCATGTTTGAGTAGGGTTTGTAGAGATTCCACGCAAGATTGGCCGGTGGCCAGCATGGGGTCTACCAAAATCAATACCTTATTGTCTAAATTGGGGCTTGCATGGTAACCCAAATTTACGGTGAGTTCGGCTCCTGACTCTTCTCGAAAGGCGCCGATAAACCCGCTTTCTGCTTGATCAAAAAAATTCAAAAAGCCTTGGTAAAATGGGAGTGCGGCTCTCAATACTGCAACCAAAACCACCTGATCGGAAGTTAGTTGCATTTCCATTTGTTCCAAGGGGGTTTGGATCTCTTTCTTTTGGTAGCTTAAGGTTTTGGACACCTCGAATGCTAAAACTTCACCTAGGCGTTCCAGATTTTTCCGAAAGCGCATCCGGTCTTTTTGGATTTGCTTATCCCGTAATTCTGCTAGGAATTGATTGGCAATGGAAGGCTGTTGAGAAAGTATAAACATATCTAAAAATACAAAGAAAAGCAGGAAGATCTCCAAAACTCCAGTTGGGAATTCGAAGCGGGTTACCAGTCTGAGAAGAAGCGATGAATTGAGCTCCCTTTATTTGAGACAAAAAAAAGAGGCTGGGGTATCCCAGCCTCTTTTTTTTTTGTGATCAAGAATTACTTCACTTCGAAGCTAGCTCTTCTTGCCATTTGTCTTGCATCTGCAGAAGACTTGTCTACAGAAGTATCTTCGCCGTAGCCTTTGTAAGATACTCTAGAAGCATCTACTCCAGAAGCAATGATCAAATCATATACCGCTTTAGCTCTGCTTTCAGACAATTTGATGTTGTAGTCTTCAGAACCAAGTTCGTCTGCGTAACCCTTAACTTCAACGGAAGTTCCAGGATTTCTCTTCAAGAAGTTTGAAATATATTGAGCGGCGCTAATGGAGTATGCTAGAGGCTTAGAGCTGTCGAATGCATAGTACACGTTAACATAACCGTCGTTGATTGCTTTTCTCAAGTAATCTACTTCATTTCTAGAAACTTCTACTGGGCAACCATTTGAAGCTGCAGCACCTGGCTGGAATGGACACTTATCTAGGTGGTCAGGAGTACCATCGCCATCAGAATCAAGAGTTGTTCCTGATGGGCTCACTCTTGCTCCAGAAGGAGTGTTCGGCTCTTTATCCAAGTAATCAGGAACACCATCAGCATCTGAGTCTTTCAACATGTCTTTGATGCCATTGATTTGGGTAGCCAATTCTTCTTTGGTAGCGTATTTGTTAGCAGCGATAAACCAGTCTGCATGTTGTGTTTGCTTACCTAAGTAAATGTTCAAGCCTAAAGTACCAGTCCACCAGGTAGCGTTTGGTCCGTAAAAACCATTGTTTGTGGAAGGATTAGCCATTGTGCTTGGTAAAATAGCGGAAGAACCATCGAAAGTGATCGTCTGACGACCATTCAAAACGGTAGAGATGTCACCGACAAGAGCAATTTTTTCAGTCAATTTCACTTGTGGGGTCAATCCGAAGATCATGGTATAAACACGGTCGTTGAAATCGTTGAAACGATTCATTTCAGGATTTACTACACCAATACCTCCGCCCATGTGAAACAACATGCCTAGTTTGCTGGAGAAAGATTCAAAATTCATGATGCGACCAACATTGGCTACACCTTGAAGATTAAGTCTAAAATACTTCGTGTCGAATGCTTTGGTGTCCTTTAGCTCTTGGAAAGATCCGAAACCGTAATCAAGCTTCGCTCCAAACTTCTCATTGAACATGTAACGTACCCCAAGATCAGCGTGTCCTAGGTTAAGTGTTGGAGAAATAAAACCCGCAGTTAATGGGGCCATTGGCTTATTGAAGCCAGCAGTAGCCTCAAGGGACCACTTGTTGAATTCCTGGGCATTGGCTGCAAAAGCCAAAGAACCAGCCAAAAGGGTAGAGAGTATTAATTTTTTCATGACAAAAAATTTTTGTTTCAAATTTTAGGTTTGGTAAATCTACTTACAAATATAAATGCTTTTATTTTACTGCAAAACTACAGGATTTATTTATAAAACAAGACATTAACAAATTTGTTTACGTGTTTTAAAGGTCTTATTTCGCCCTTCTGCTTACACAATCTATGCCAATTTCTGATTTCCTCAAAGAATTGCTCCTCATCCAGTCGGTTTCAGGTGACGAACCTGCTGCCACCTCTTGGATTGCGAGTTTTGTAAACTTACGAAAAAGCAAGTGGAAAGTTGTCCCAGAAGTCTATCAAGGAGAGGAATTTCACGATTGCATTTTGTTGAAGTTTGGCAATCCACGAACAGCCGTTTTTGCCCATATCGACACCATTGGCTTTATGGTTCGGTATGCGAATCAATTGATTCCAGTAGGAGGGCCTGAACTGATTCCTGGAACTAAGCTAGTGGGAAGAGATAGCCTGGGAGAGATTTCTTGTAATCTAGTGGTGGAGGGAGAAGAACTCTTTCATGACTTTCCCAGAAAGATTGACAGGGGGACCAGACTCTCTTTTGCCCAAAATATTCGGATTGATTCCGAATTCATCCAAGCAGCCTACCTGGACAATCGGCTCGGGGTATATGCTGCCTTACAACTTTGCGAAACCGTGGAAGATGGCTGGGTGGTCTTTACCACTTACGAGGAGCATGGAGGAGGCAGCATGCCTTTCTTACTTCCCTTTATCCAACAGACTGCCCCAGTCAAGCAGGGCCTAATTTCCGACATCACCTGGATCACGGACGGGGTTCATCACCACGAAGGGGTGGTCATTTCTATTCGAGATAAGTTTATTCCTCGTAAAAAATTTATTGATCGAATCATCCAACTTGCACATAAAAGCGGAATTCCATTTCAGTTGGAGGTGGAAGCCTATGGAGGGAGTGATGGTCGAGAAATCCAGTTTTCACCTTATGCGATGGATTGGTGCTTCATAGGAGCCGCAGAAGACCAGGTGCATAGCCCAGATGAAAAGGTTTCCCTCCAAGACTTGGAATCCATGGTTCAGCTGTACCAATACCTATTCAAAGAATTGTAAACCTTGCCATGAAAAAGATTCAGATTAAAGATAAATTCTTTGAGACCTACCTCAGTAAGGAACAACTGGAGCACAGGATACAGGAGTTGGGTGCTCAAATTGCTACTGATTTTGAAGGAGAAGAATTGGTATTGCTCGGAGTGCTCAATGGGTCTTTTCTTTTCCTTGCAGACTTGGTACGGGCAATCCCTCTTCCCATGACCTGTGAGTTTATCAAGATTTCTTCCTATTCCGGGATGGAATCCACAGGCAAAGTGACTGAAGTCATCGGTATTCCTACCGCAATTGCCGGAAAAAATGTAGTGATTGTCGAGGATATCGTGGATACCGGTAGAAGTATGGCCTATTTACTGGAACAATTGGCAACTTTCAGCCCCAAACGAGTGGCAATAGCTACCTTACTCTTCAAAAAAGAGGCATTTTCTTTTAATTATCCTTTGGATTATGTCGGTTTTGAAATTCCGAATAAATTTGTGGTCGGATTTGGACTCGATTACGATGGAGCCGGTCGGAATTATCCAGAGATCTATCAATTGAGTATCTCCTAAAACTATCTATATGCTTAACCTTGTTTTATTTGGACCTCCAGGTGCTGGAAAAGGCACACAGAGTGAAAAAATTATTGCCTCCTATGGCTTGACTCACTTGTCCACTGGGGATTTGTTTCGCAAACATCTAGGAGAAGGAACAGCCTTAGGGGTATTGGCAAAAGGATTCATGGATCAGGGGCGCTTGGTGCCAGATGAGGTAGTCATCCAAATGGTAGAGGATAAAATTGCTACCACAACAGGCAGCAAAGGATTTATTTTTGATGGTTTTCCACGCACCACTGCACAGGCAGAAGCCTTGGATGCTATGCTCTCAAAAAACGGGATGAAGATTTCCGGAATGATTGCACTGGAAGTTCCGCAAGCTATCTTAAAGGAGCGAATTCTAGAAAGAGGAAAAACTTCAGGTCGAGTAGATGACCAGGAGGAAGCAAAAATAAATACCCGAATTCAGGTGTATTTAGACGAGACCTTGCCCGTAGCAGCGTACTACGAAAAACAAGGGAAATTTCATCAAATCGATGGGGTTGGAAAGATCGAAGAAATCTTTGATCAGATTGCTGCCGTGATTGATGGGTATTGATCCCTAGCTTTTCGCTAAATTTGCATTTCCAAGACTTGGCTAGGCTCTAGGGCTTAGCCTTTTTTCATTCACCATACATGGCTGACTCAAACTTCATCGATTACGTAAAATTTTGCTCCCGTTCTGGGGCTGGCGGTGCTGGTTCCGTGCATTTCCGTAGGGAAAAACACGTGCCTAAAGGCGGTCCTGATGGGGGAGATGGAGGTCGTGGGGGCCACATTATCCTGAGAGGAAGTTCTCAATTGTGGACGCTCCTTCACCTTAAATACAAGAAACACGTCATTGCAGATCCTGGAAAAGGAGGAGATGGGGGTCGAAGAACAGGGGCCGATGGTAAGGACGTCATTCTGGAAGTACCACTCGGTACCGTAGCCAAAGATGCCGAAACTGGCGAAAAGCGTTTTGAAATCACCACCCATGGTCAAGAAATCATTCTCACCAAGGGTGGACGTGGAGGATTGGGGAACGATCACTTCAAAACAGCCACCAATCAAGCTCCTCATTTTGCCCAACCGGGAGAAGATGGGATTGAGGAATGGATTATTCTTGAGTTGAAATTGCTAGCGGATGTAGGATTAGTAGGTTTTCCAAATGCAGGAAAGTCCACGTTACTTTCTGCGATCTCGGCAGCAAGGCCAGAAATTGGGGACTATCCCTTTACAACCTTGGTTCCAAACTTGGGTGTAGTCGGTTACCGGGACGATAAATCCTTTGTGATGGCAGATATTCCCGGAATCATTGAAGGTGCTGCAGATGGGAAAGGGCTGGGCATTCGATTTTTAAGACACATTGAACGTAACTCGATACTTTTATTTCTAATCCCCGCAGATGCGAAGGATATCAATGAACAGTACCGAATCTTGTTGGGGGAACTGAGAAAATACAATCCCGAACTCTTAGACAAGAAGCGCTTGCTTGCAATTTCGAAGGTTGATATGCTTGATGAGCAACTGATGAAAGAGATGGAACGCGAAATACCCAATGACCTTCCTTATGTGTTTATCTCCTCTGTCAGCCAGTTTAATTTGGAGAAACTGAAGGATTTAATCTGGCAGGCAATTCATTCCTAAATCCGCCACTTTGTCAGCCTTGAAGGTCTGGCAAACTCCTTGTTGATTCAAAAAAAGCCAACTACGAACGAAATACCCATGAAAAATATTAATCAAGATCCGCAAGAAGGGGAATTGCACCTCGACGAAACGAAATTGGACGAGTCTACTGCTCCCACAGGGGAAGTTGTCGAAGAAAATGAGCTAAGTCAGGAAGAAAAATTGACTGCTGAAGTAGCGGAACTGAAGGAGAAATACCTTCGCCTGTATTCTGATTTTGAAAATTTTAGAAAAAGAACTGCCAAGGAACGGATTGACTTGATCAAAACTGCCTCAGAGGACGTGTTGAAGGATCTAATTCCAGTTGTCGATGACTTTGAGCGCGCGTTTAAGGCTGCAGAAAAAGAGGCAGACATTCAAAAAATTCAAGAAGGCAACCAGCTAATCTTTCATAAACTGGTCAAAATTCTTGATTCCAAGGGCTTAAAACCCATGGAGGATTTGATTGGAAAACCGTTTGACCCCGACACGCAAGAAGCAATTACACAGATCCCATCGCCAAGCCCAGAGTTTAAGGGTGCAGTGGTAGATGTGGTAGAAAAAGGGTACGTCCTAGGTGAAAAAGTAGTTCGATTCGCCAAAGTAGTGACCGGAGCATAACATAATTATGGCAAAAAGAGACTATTACGAGGTTCTTGGTGTTTCCAAATCCGCAAGTGCGGAGGATATCAAGAAGGCCTATCGCAAACTAGCGATTCAATATCATCCCGATAAAAATCCAGACAATCCTGAGGCTGAAGATAAGTTTAAGGAAGCTGCGGAGGCTTATGAGGTGTTGAGCAATCCGGAAAAAAAGCAGCGTTACGACCAATTTGGTCACCAAGGAATGGGAGGTAACGGTGGTTTCGGAGGCGGCGGGATGAATATGGAAGATATTTTCTCCCAGTTTGGAGACATTTTTGGAGGCGGGGGCTTTGGATCCTTCTTTGGTGGAGGCGGTGGAGGCGGAAGACGCACCAAGAAAGGAACCAACCTTCGTGTCAAGCTGAAGCTCACCTTGAGTGAAATAGCGAATGGTGTAGAAAAGAAAATTAAAGTGAAGCGCCAGGTGGTAGCTCCTGGGGTGACCTTCAAAACCTGTTCTGCCTGCCAAGGATCTGGTCAAGTTAAAAAGGTAGTAAATACCATGCTGGGCCAGATGGTTTCGGCCAGCACCTGTGGAGTTTGTGCCGGATCAGGACAATTGGTGGACAAGAAGCCAGATGATGCAGATTCACGAGGATTGCTTCTAAAGGAAGAGGTCATCTCCATTACGATTCCAGGTGGGGTAGGCGAAGGCATGCAACTCAGCATGTCTAGCAAGGGGAATGAAATGCCAGGAGGAATTCCGGGTGACCTCTTGATTGTCATTGAAGAAGCCGAGGATGGTGTTTTCCAACGGGAAGGCAACAATGTGATTTATGACTTGCATATATCTTTCATTGAAGCCGCTTTGGGGGAATCAGTAGAGGTTCCTACCCTAGATGGTAAGGTGAAAATCAAAATAGATCCAGGAACCCAAAGTGGAAAAATGCTCCGACTCAAGGGCAAGGGTATTAAAGATATCAATGGCTATGGCAGAGGAGATCAGTTGATCATGGTCAATATTTGGACCCCAACAACTCTTTCTAAAGAGGAGCGGACCGTGTTGGAAGGGTTGAAGAATTCTGAAAACTTCAAGCCGGATCCGGGGAAGCAGGAGAAATCCTTCTTTGATCGCATGAAAGAGTTTTTTTAAAAAATTGAAAAGCCAGAGTCAAGCTCTGGCTTTTTTTATATTTTTAAAAAACCTTTTTAGGCTTCTCGCGTACCCTATTGCTATGTTTAAAAAATTGTGCCTTGTTTTTTTCCTCTTGCCTTTAGCCGGGAGTTGGGTCCATGCACAATTTGTACGCGAATACCGAGTAGCTCCAAAGGAGGGGATTGAGACGGTAAGTTTAAATTTTAGCACCTACAAAAGCCAAACTCAAGTCAAAAGAAGTTCAGGGATGGACCCTGTCTCTATACATGGCCACCTTCTCCAAGCAAACATTCTTCCCGATTTTCGCTCGTCCACATTAAAAAGTGCAGTAACAGCCAGTTTGGTGCACAAGAATATTGAATCGGACAACCTTGGGAAAAGTATCACCACCAAATTATTTTCTACCTCCAATGGCTTTGACCACACCTGGGATGTAGGTCTATCGAGTGGCTACAGGTATGATTTGGAGTTTAATTTGGGTATGGGTACGGCAGATTTTGATCTGTCTCAGTTGGCTATTTCTACACTGAAAATAAAAAGTGCGAGTGCAGACGTCTCAATTCACAATAGCTCTACAGCTTCGAATTTGATAGGGATGGACACCCTGCTGGTCACGCTCAACATGGGAATCGTGGACCTGAGTCAGGCACAGCAAGTTCAAGCCAAAAAAGTGATTATTGAGGTCAACTACGGAGAAATCAACTTGAATTATGGACTGGGTCAAACTTCCAAAGGGCAAGTAATTGCAGCTGTAGGCGGGGGATCGATTTACCTTAAGCTACCCCCAGAGTCCAATCCGGTAAAAATCCGAATGATAACTACTCCCCTGTGCCGAACTTCAGTTCCGGACTACCTCAGGGCCATAGGGGAAGATGTTTTTGTGACCAAAGGCTATGCAGCCTCAGATCCAAGACTCTTGGAATTTATTCTAGATGTAGGCGTTGGAGCACTCACAATCGAGTAAGCATGTTAGAAATCCACCAACTCAATAAGGCGTATGGTAGCCACAAAGCGCTAACTGACCTAGATTTAGTGGTTCCGGAAGGAGGAATTTTTGGTTTATTGGGGCCCAATGGGGCAGGAAAAACCACCCTCATCCGAATTATCAATCAAATCATCGAACAGGATAGCGGGGAGGTTATGATGGATGGACAGCGTCTATCCGGAGCGTCTATTCGTAAAATCGGATACCTTCCAGAGGAGCGAGGCTTGTACAAAAAAATGGGTGTTTGGGATCAGCTCATTTATTTTTCAAGGATTAAAGGGCTGACGGCATCAGAAGCAAAGCAACGGGTGCAGCTGTGGCTAGAGAAGTTTGATATTGCTTCTTGGAAAAACAAGAAAATTGAAGACCTGTCGAAAGGCATGGCTCAAAAAATTCAATTTATTGCTACGGTCATTCATGAGCCTAGGCTATTGATTTTGGACGAACCTTTTTCTGGTTTTGATCCCGTCAATGCAGCTCTTCTAAAGGATGAAATTCTAGAATTAAAGAAGACAGGAACGACTATTCTGTTGAGTACCCACCGTATGGAGTCCGTGGAACTCCTTTGTGATCAAGTAGCCATGATCCACAAGTCCAAGAAAATATTGGATGGAAGTATCCGGGAGATCAAATCTAGATTTAGACCCTTGGAAATCCGGGCAAGTATCGATCAACTCAATCAAGAATTACCCTCCCACTGGCAAGTAGAATCCCGAGAAGAAGGGCGAGTTGAGCTAGTATTGCCAGTGAATGGGCAGTCTCCCAATCAACTCCTGCAGGAATTAATGGTGTTTGGGCAGGTCACTTCTTTTCAGGAGCGTTTTCCAAGCATGGAGGAAATTTTTATTCAACAAGTAAATGCGAGTGGCCATGCATAAGGTATTGCTTGTCATTCAGCGGGAGTACCTGGCACGGGTGAAGAAAAAATCCTTCCTTATCGCCACCTTACTTACTCCTTTGATTTTTCCAGCCATCATGGCCGTCTTTGTATGGATAGCGGTGGAGGAAAAAGAAAATCAATCCCTCCGTGTGATCGAAGTGGTAGATGAGACGGGACTATTTTTTATGGAAAGCTCGGAGCAATATGCATTTAGCTCTTCTGAAAAAAGTTTGGAGGAGGCCAAAGCCTTGGTCAACACGGGAGAGCGGTATGGAGTACTCTATCTTCCGAAGATGGAACTCTCTGCTCCTCAAGGAATTCAATTTTATGGGATGGAAAATCCAAGTACATCCTTGATTGGCTATTTGGAGGGGGCGCTCAAACGAAAAATTG
>CAJBER010000071.1 GCA_903952135.1 uncultured Algoriphagus sp. | reverse complement strand
GTAGCCGATTCCACTGGAAAAAAGGGAATGGAAGCCTTACCTTATGTGCAAAAGGTGCAATGGATAGCCAAAGGCTTTATATCCCGAACAGGAACTCGGCTCAATCAAGAAAGTCAAGAGGGGCCTCCTAAATCTAAAAAATGGGCAGTTGAAGAAAGTTACCGAGAGGCAGCAGCCTATGATTTTCAAAATCAATTGTTAGGAATCCCGGATATGCACAAGGCTGGGTTTACCGGGAAAGGGGTGACTGTAGCGATCTTCGATTCTGGATTTCCAGGGTTGGATAAAGCCTCTGCTTTTTCGCATCTATTCACCAATAAACAAGTGCTCGGGCAACTGAATGTCGTCCGGCCATGGATCAAGGAAGTATTTCGAGACAATGAGCATGGGACTCAGGTGGCTTCGTTGATTGTAGCCAATCAAGCGGAAACTTTGGTTTCGGGCGCGCATCAGGCACAAGTGATCTTTGCCATCACTGAGGATGTGGCTACGGAGTACCCAGTGGAAGAACTCAACTGGGTTCGTGCAGCTGAATATGCCGATAGTTTGGGAGTTGATATCATCAATAGTTCTTTGGGTTATCTGGATTTTGATGATCCCAAGTTGACTTATACCACAGCCCAATTGGATGGAAAAACCACCTATGTGTCCCGTGGAGCGAGCCTTGCCGCGAAGCGAGGAATCTTGATTGTAAATAGTGTGGGTAATTATGGCTCAGCAGGAAGCAGCAGTTTGGTAGCACCTGCAGACGCAGCTGGAATTCTTGCTGTAGGATCGGTAACTGCCAGTTCTACAGTTTCCGCATTTAGTTCGCGTGGTCCTACTGCGGATGGTCGAATTAAGCCCGAGCTGGTTGCCTTTGGACAAAGCCCAGTACTGATTCGAGCATCAGGACAAGTTTCTGCTGCAGCGGGTACTTCCTTTTCTTCTCCCCAAATTGCTGCCCTTGCTGCAGGGTTGTGGGAAGCAAAGCCAACTTGGACCAAAGATGAATTGCTCACCAATCTTATCAAAAGCGGTACGCAGTATGCCACCCCTGACCAGAACCTGGGCTATGGAATTCCTAATTTCCGTGGGGCTTTTTATGGAGCACTTTTGGGAATCAACGAAGAAGAGGAGGTAGGTTGGATAGTATATCCAAATCCCGTCACCGATGGGCAAGTATACATTCGCTTTGGACAGGAATTGAGCTTCCAAATCCAGTTGTTTGATAGTTCTGGTAGGCCAGTTTTGGAGAAAATGCTGCAGCGTAATTCTACCAAAGACCCGTATTTCCTTACTTTAAACCAACTGCCTTCTGGTTTGTATTTTATGCAATTAATGGATGGCAAAGAAATTGCTTACCAAAAACTAATTAAGCAGTAACTTTTGTCTAAACAGGAGATATCCCTTGATTTGTAACTTATTCTATCGAAGATGAGCCCTCAACTAGCCCCATCCATTCTTGCCGCTGATTTTGCCAACCTTCAAAAAGAGGTAGAAATGCTCAATGCCTCCGCTGCAGATTACATCCATGTGGACGTGATGGACGGGATTTTTGTACCCAATATTTCTTTTGGTATTCCTGTCACTGAGGCAATTCACCGCCATGCTACCAAGCCTCTGGATGTACACTTGATGATCGTGAATCCTGAGTTGTATCTGGAAGCCTTTGTGAAAGCGGGAGCGTCTATTTTAACGGTTCATGTGGAGGCTTGTACGCATTTGCACCGCACCTTGCAGGAAATCAAGCGCTTGGGTGCAAGGGCAGGAGTCGCTTTGAATCCACATACGCCGATTGAATCATTGAGTGAAGTGTTGGAAGAAGTGGACTTGGTCTGTGTGATGTCTGTCAATCCAGGCTTTGGAGGACAAAAATTCATCGAACACAGCTATTCCAAAGTGGCCAACTTGAAGGAAATGATTCTTAAAAAAGGAAGTAATGCCCAAATCGAAGTTGATGGGGGCGTTACGGATCAAAATGCCAAAGGCTTGGTTGAAGCAGGTGCCGATATTTTGGTAGCGGGAAGCTTTGTATTTAATGCTCCTAACCCCATTGCTACCATTGCTTCTTTAAAAGCAATTCAAGCTTAATTTTATGCTAACCTAAAGTTTTGACCCAACTAGTTTGGCCAATCATCACCAGCAATCACTACTTATGCGAATCCGCCTTACTCTTCTTTTTCTCCTTTTTCTTTGTTCTGGTCAGCTTTTATTTTCTCAGGAGGTTAAACCTGAAATCGTGCTTACAGAAGCAGACTGGAAGAAGTATGCTCAAATAGAAGTATTGACTTCTACCTTTCTTTCTCAAAAAGAGGAAGAGCTCAAAACTTGGGTTAAAGCCAAAGAAGAACTTGGTGGAGGGGCACGGTTTAATCAGATCAAGAGTGTTTGGGGCAATGCCAAAAAAGAAACCGGTATTGAATTAACTGAGAAGGAACGTTTGGCATATCAAGAATATTTAACCTTTCAAGATTCTTTGCAAAAATTGGTTGTGGCGTATCAAGCAGAGTTGATTCGCGACGAGAAGGTTTTGGGTTTGGAGCTTTTCGAACAGCTATCAAAAATTATCCGTGATGATCCTTCTCAAAAAGAAAAGTTGGTTCAGGAAGTGGCTCGTTTAAAAAAGAAAGCGAAGTAACTCTTCTAAAAAATGATTTCCTTCAGTCTCAACACACCAAAAACATCTTCTCTTCGTTCCTTGATTATGCATAGAAGAAGGGTGTTCCTTTTGTTTTCTTTTTTCATGTTGACGATTGCCTCGGCATTTGGACAGGATGAGGATATTTTTGGAATCACACGAAAAGCAAGAAGCACGAAAAGTGATTCTCGGATGGGGAACATTTTTCGAAATGTAAGAGAACAATTTTCCTTTCAAGTTTCTTCTGGAGCTGCCTATTACACGTTGAATTCTGAGTTTTACAAGGGAGATGGGCAAGTGTATCCCATCACACAATACCAAAATCAGGAGTATGGGTATTTTCCTTTACCTGATACTTTATCCTTGACTTCCCGACAACTGCTTCTACCCACTGTGGAGGCAGGATTGCGATTGAATTTATTCAATATTCTTACTCTCGGAGGAGGTTATGGTTGGGAAAATGGTCGGCAAGCACCTTTTGAAGGAAGTGGTTACCAGTTTTCCCTTCAGGGATCTAATTACCAGGCCACGAATTACTATGCTTCTGCAGGATTGGTCTTGTTTGATGCCAGCAGACGGAATTTTTTATTGAAAATGAAGTATAAAAAATTTGAAGGTGCCACTCCAGACCTCAAATTGCGGATGCAGCGGGAATTAAAACAGCGGGTTCGGCAAAATTATCCTTGGAATATAAGTGTGGAAGCTGAGGTAGGGAAGGTGAAAGTTAATCAAGCAGAGCCTATGGTTCCCAAAGTGTATCAAGCACGCCTTGCCGCTGTAGAGGATCAATATACCTATGCGGCCGCGCTTCGAATCGGCTATAACCTATCCGAATATGCTTCATTGTTTGCAAAAGGAAAATACATGCAACGTTCTTTTGTAAATAATTCACCTGATTTCACACCTTTTCCAATGGATCAAGAAGTGTATTCGATACAAGTTGGGTTTGCCATGAAGATTCCTGGGACCAAGCGATGCAAGATTTCTGGCTGTGGTGTAGTGATGAACCATGGTCACGATGGAGTGGAATACCGAGGTAGTTCAATTTTTAATCTTCAAAATAGAAGAATCGGGCAGTGGTACTGACAAAATAAAAGCGGGATAAGGTTTTAAATCTTGGTTTTATTCCCGCCTGCTTTTTACTCTCTTGCAACCTTAATTTACGTTACAGTACGCATTTTATGGCCCAAGGAGAAAACGAGCATATCATTCCAATTAACATTGAAGAGGAAATGCGTGGTGCCTACATCGATTATTCGATGTCGGTGATTGTTTCCAGAGCACTTCCAGATGTCCGAGACGGACTCAAGCCAGTTCACAGACGTATCCTTTACGGGATGCAGGAACTTGGTGTATTACACAACAAACCGCATAAAAAATCTGCAAGAATCGTAGGAGAGGTACTGGGTAAGTATCACCCCCATGGTGACTCTGCCGTATACGAAACGATGGTTCGTATGGCCCAAGACTGGTCCTTACGCTATACGTTGGTGGATGGTCAGGGTAACTTTGGTTCCGTGGATGGTGATAATGCCGCAGCAATGCGATACACCGAAGCAAGACTCAAGCGGATTGCTGAAGAATTGCTGGTGGATATCAACAAGGAGACCGTTGACTTTCAATTCAACTTTGACGACTCTCTAAAGGAACCAACCGTACTTCCTGCCAAGGTACCTGCGCTCTTATTGAATGGGGCTTCAGGGATTGCGGTGGGTATGGCTACCAACATGGCCCCACACAATTTGGGTGAGGTCATCGACGGAATCATTGCCTACATCGACAACAAGGAAATCACGATTGCGGAATTGATGAACTTCATTGTAGCGCCTGATTTTCCTACAGGAGGAATCATCTACGGCTACAATGGGGTGAAGGCTGCCTTTGAAACAGGTAGAGGACGCATTGTTGTTCGTGGTAAAGCCAACATTGAAGTGAAAGATGGCGGAAATAAGGAGATGATTGTCATCACCGAAATCCCCTACATGGTCAATAAGGCGAACATGGTCGAGAAGACTGCCCAACTGATCAATGAAAAGAAGATTGAAGGAATTTCTGCCATTCGAGACGAGTCTGATCGATCTGGAATGCGCGTAGTATATGAATTAAAGCGTGATGCAGTTTCGAGTGTGGTGTTGAATAACCTATACAAGCAAACGGCTTTGCAAACTTCGTTTTCGGTAAACAATGTGGCCTTGGTAAAAGGACGTCCACAAACCTTGAACTTAAAAGATTTGATTGTTCACTACGTGTCTCACCGTCACGAGGTGGTTGTTCGTAGGACAGAGTTTGAATTAAAAGAAGCAGAGAAGCGAGCGCACATTTTACAAGGATATTTAATTGCCTTGGACCATTTGGATGAGGTAATTTCCTTGATTAGAAGTTCAGCAGATCCAGAAACTGCCCGTAATGGTTTGATGGAGCGCTTTGAATTGAGTGAAATTCAGGCAAGAGCGATTCTCGACATGCGTCTTCAGCGCCTTACCGGCATGGAGCGTGAGAAAATCATTGAGGAATACAAGGAAATCATGGCCCTTATTGAGGAGTTGAAATTCATCTTGGCTGACGAAGGCAAGCGAATGGAAATCATCAAAACAGAGCTTCAAGAGGTGAAGGAACGCTATGCGGATGACCGTCGTACTGAGATCGAGCACAATGCAGAAGACTTCAGTTACGAGGACATGATCCCGAATGAAGAAGTGGTCATTACCGTTTCTCATCAGGGCTATGTGAAGCGTACTGCCTTGACTGAATACCGAACCCAAGGTAGAGGTGGAATCGGCTCCAAAGGAGTAAGTACCAAGGAAGACGATTGGACCGAATACCTCTTTACAGCATCTACGCACAATTACCTCTTGATCTTTACGGATAAGGGTAAATTATTCTGGTTGAAAACCTATGCCATTCCAGAAGGTTCGAAGACTGCGAAAGGCCGACCTATCCAAAACTTGATCAATATTACCCAAGATGATAAGATCAGATCTATCATTCAAGTAGAAAACTTGGAAGACCAGGATTACATCAACAATCACTTCTTGGTGATGGTGACCAAGCAGGGTGTGATCAAGAAGACCACCTTGGAGCAATATTCTAGACCTAGAACCAATGGAATCATTGCCTTGAATTTTAGAGAGGATGATCAATTGGTGCACGTGGCCAAAACCAATGGAGATCAGCACATTGTGATCGCTGCCAACTCGGGTAGAGCGGTACACTTCCATGAGTCTGCAGTACGACCTATGGGTAGAACCGCCACAGGTGTGAAGGCGATTACGCTTACCGATAAATCAGATTTTGTGATTGGCATGGTTTGTGCATCTGAACCAAATGCAACCCTCTTGGTAGTATCAGAAAAGGGATATGGAAAACGTTCCGACCTTGACGAATACCGAATTACGAATAGAGGTGGCAAAGGAGTAAAAGCCATGAATGTCACCGATAAGACGGGTGCATTGGTTGCCATTAAAGAAGTAGTGGATACTGATGATTTGATGATTATCAATAAGTCAGGCATCACCATCCGTATTTCCATGGACGAGTTACGCGTTATGGGAAGAGCTACTCAAGGCGTACGACTGATTAAAGTAGGAGAAGGGGATGAAATTTCTTCTGTGGAAAAAATTTCAAGAGAAGAGGAAGAACTTTCAGAATCTTCCGATATTGTGCCCGATTCTCCGGAATTACCCGAATCACCCTTAGAAACAACTGAATAACAATTCCTAACGAAAAACACGAATGAAAAAGCTCGTTCTATCACTAGCACTGGTTGCGACCGTCACCTTTGCTTTTGGACAAAAGAAAGTAGTAAAAGAGGCAGAAAAAGGATTTAAGTCAGGAAACTTACAAACTGCACTTACAGCCATTGATGCTGCCATAACCAATCCTGAGACAAGTGGCGATCCCGCTACTTTCCTTCTTAAAGCACAAATTCACACTAAAATTTTCGGTAGAGACTCTTCCAATACCATGGAAACACTTGAAGCTGGAAATCAAGCTTATTCTACTTTCAATAAGACATTTGAAATGGCGGGAAGCAGCAAAACTTCTCCTGTAGGTAAGTCTGTAAACGCTGAAGAAGTACCAGGTCTTCCAGACAACTTGAGACCTTACTCCTTGCAAACTCTTAAAAACCTCTCTTTTGATAAGGCTTTGGAGCGTTACAACGAGGATGACATGGAGATGTCTTACGAGTTTTTCAATCTTGCTGGTGAAATTGACAAGACTGACTCTACTATTCACTACAACGCTGGTTTCCTAGCCAATGATTTGGGTCGTTTCGAAGATGCCAAAAGACATTTTGGATATCTATTTGAATTGCCTACCTACAACAAGACCAATGCTTATTACTTCATGGTTCAAATCCTAAGTACGGAAGAAAAGAATCCAGAAGCTGCATTTGAATTGGTAACTAAAGCTCGTGCAGAGTATCCAAACGATAAAGTTTTGGCCGAGTACGAAATCCAATTGCTTCTTCAATTGAACAAAATGGATGAGGCGATGGCACAAATCAAGGATGCCCTTGCAAATGATCCAAACAATCCAGGATTATTGTTGCGTTCTGGATACTTGAAAGAGCAGGGTGGTGATTTGGAAGCTGCAATGGCAGATTACAAAAAATCAGTTGAAGTGGATCCAAACTTCTTCGAAGGAAATTACTACACTGGAGCTTTAATGCTAGAGAAATCTAGAGCAATTCTTGCCGAATTGAACTCGCTTTCTGATGCAGAATGGGAGAAAAGATCCAAAGAAATGGGTACTATGGCAGATGAATTGTACAAGGAGTCTGTTCCTTACTTCACCAAAGCTTTGGAAATTAAGCCAGACAATACAGACATCATGATCATCTTGTTCCAAGTGCACACTCGCTTGAAAAACAAAGCAGAGGTAGATGCCTTGAATGCTAAGATTTCAGCAATTCTTGGAGCCAACTGGCAAGAGAATTAATACCTGATCTAAAAACCAAGAAGGCCGGATTTTCCGGCCTTTTTTTTTCTTGTGATTGGCATCTGGAATCTCAAGTGTATCACGATAGTTGATCCTTTTTTTTAACTTATTCATCAAAATTCAATTTTATTTAGAGATGAATTGAATTAGTTTGCAAGAAGTTGATCACACACCCATGAGTCCACGAATTTTCAGGTTTATCCTGTTTTTAATACCTCTTTTATTTTCTGCTACCCTGAGTTTCGGGCAATCCTTAACTTCCTCAGAGCGGTACCACCAATTGTTGCAATTGCGAGAGACCAAGCGGGTACTCTATGTGGCCGCACACCCGGATGATGAGAATACCCGAATGATTGCTTACCTGGCCAATGGGGAGCATGCAGAGGTGGCGTATTTGAGCCTCACGCGCGGAGATGGAGGACAAAACCTAATCGGTAAGGAACTTGGGATAGAATTGGGGCAAATCCGTACCCAGGAATTGATCAAGGCAAGGGAAATAGATGGGGGCAAACAGTATTTTACCCGAGCCCTTGATTTTGGATATAGTAAAGACCCAACCGAAACCCTTCAAAATTGGGATAAAGAAAAGGTCTTGGCTGATGTGGTTTGGGCGATTCGAAGTTTCCAACCAGACATCATCATCACCCGATTCAATACCACTCCTGGAATTACCCATGGACACCATACTACCTCGGCAATCTTAGCTGAGGAAGCGTTTGCACTTTCAGGTGATCCTAAGGCATTTCCAGAACAACTAACTTATGTGAAGCCTTGGAAGGCAAAACGGATCTTTTTCAATGCCTATAATTTCAGAGGTGAGTTTGAGCCTGAAGCGGGAAAGCGCTACTATGCTATGGAAGTAGGGGGCTACAATTCCTTGCTGGGTAAATCCTACCATGAGTTTGCAGCCGACAGCCGAACCATGCACAAATCACAGGGCTTTGGATCTACGGCTGGTACAGGAAAGGCCAATGACTTTTTGGAGCAAGTAGGGGGAGAACCCTATGTGAATTCTCCATTTGATGGCGTGGAAAGCCGCTGGTCATCTGTAAAGGATGGCTTAGCTATTCAATCCCAATTAGATCAACTGTTGGCAAATTTCAATCTAGTTGAAACTCCAAAAAACCTTCCTGCATTACTGACTATCCGTTCGGCCATGCTGAAATTAGATTCAAGTAGCCCTTGGATTGCTAGTAAGCTAGCCAAGCTGGATCAACTTATTTTTTCGTGTCTGGGATTGGGGATGGAATTTGTCTCGAACCAAGAATTGGGTTATCCCGGTGAAAAAATAGCTGCTCAACTACTTCTGGTCAATCCTTCGCAAGTTCCAATTTCTGAGATTTCCTTCCAGCTTAAGGATACCTATTACTCGAGCAAGGATACGAAAGGGGATGAAGACACCAAGCTTCCCATTACGCTAGAACTTTCAAGTAATGAAGGCTATTCGCAGCCGTATTGGCTAAAAGAACCCTTGGATGGAGCACTTTTTTCGATCAAAAGCCAAGGTGATATAGGGCTTCCCTTCAAAGAAAAAGTTGGAGGAGACTTAAGCTTTACTTTGGGTGGACAAAAATTTAAGGTAGCAGTACCCTTGGTTTACAAATTCAATGATCCAATTGATGGAGAGGTGAATCAACCCTTTACCATAGTACCTGAGATAGACCTTTCACTTTCGAAAGAATTGGTCTTTCTTGTCGAAGGGGCAGATCCCACAGTAACAGTAACGGTCAACTTTAGAAATCAATTGCTTGATGGGGCGCTAGAATTTGAAGGATTAAACGCCAATCAATTCAAGGTGGTAGGGGTTGAAGATTTTCCTTCCTTGAAAAAACGAACCTATACCGTGACTTTTCTTCGAGAAAAAAATAGAAAGCAGGAACTTACGGCTAGATTTAAGAGTACATCAGGCCAAGTATTTGACCAAGTGATCCACCGGATATCCTATCCCCATATTCCCAATTTGACCTATTTCAGTCCTGCACATATTCAACTTATTCAAGAGGACTGGAAAGTTTCCGGTGGAAAAATAGGCTATCTAGAAGGTGCAGGGGATGAAGTTTCGAATGTCCTGTCTTCCTTGGGCTATTCACTAAGTTTTCTTGGGGAAGAAAATTTGGAAGTAGATCAATTGAAAGAGTTTCAGGCGATAGTGGTAGGGATTCGTGCTTACAATACCGAAGAGTTTTTAGCAAGTAAGCAGCAGATCTTGTTGGATTATGTGAAAGCTGGAGGTAATTTAATCCTACAGTACAACACAAGTAGCCCCTTGGTGACACCTAATTTAGGCCCTTATCCGTTTGTCATTGGACGTGATCGAGTGACTGTAGAAGACTCTCCTGTAAAAGCAGATTGGGGGCATAGCCTGCTTCGTACACCCAATCGAATGGAAGAGAAGGATTTTGAGGGATGGGTTCAGGAACGCGGACTTTATTTTGCTTCCAAAGTTGACGAACGCTACCAAAGTCCGCTTACCCTTCAGGAACCAGGAGAAGCAGCTAACAAAGGTGCTTTGATTACTACGCAATTTGGAACTGGAACCTATGTGTATACAGGAATTTCCTTTTTTAGGCAATTGCCTGCTGGGGTATCTGGTGCGATCAAATTATTCATCAACTTGATTGAGCAATAACATGGAAGAAAAACAGATTCCCTGGACTAGAATTTACCTCGGTTTGATGATCAGTTTGGTCATTCAAATTTCCTTAATGTATGCCTTAACCCTTGTGTATTCATGAGTACTCTAGATTGGGTAGTGCTTTTCTTGACCTTGGTGTCCATTTCCGTCTACGGGATGTACAAGACTCGAGGTAAAAAAAGTTTGGAAACCTACCTCAAAGGCAATAAAGACAATTGGTGGACCATTGGGCTATCCATAATGGCCACCCAAGCCTCTGCGATCACTTTTTTAAGTACCCCAGGTCAGGCATATGAGGATGGGATGCGCTTTATCCAGTTTTATTTTGGCTTGCCATTAGCGATGATTATCATCTCGATTGCCTTCGTGCCTATTTACTACAAGTTGAAGGTATATACAGCCTATGAGTACTTAGAAAACCGCTTTGACTTAAAAACGAGGACCTTAACTGCCTTGCTGTTTATTGTGCAACGAGGTTTGGCTGCGGGGATTACAATCTATGCACCTGCGATCATACTTTCCACCTTGCTTGGCTGGAACTTGACCCTCACCAATATTTTCATAGGTGTCTTGGTTATTGCATATACCGTTTCAGGGGGAACAGAGGCCGTTTCGATTACCCAAAAGCAACAAATGGCTGTGATGATGGGAGGAATGGTTTTGGCTGGAATCATGGTCATCCAATTGCTTCCCATTTCCATTAAGGAAGCACTGCAAGTGGCGGGAAAGATGGAAAAGCTGAACGTGGTCAACTTTGAGTTTGACTTAGCCGACCGTTATTCCTTCTGGTCTGGAATGACTGCAGCCGTATTTTTGTTTTTGAGTTACTTCGGTACGGATCAGAGCCAGGTTCAACGCTACCTTTCCGGTCAAACCTTGACCCAAAGCCGCATGGGACTGCTGATGAATGGATTTTTGAAGATCCCGATGCAGTTTCTGATTTTGTTTATTGGGGTTTTGGTTTTTGTGTTTTACCAATTCATTACGCCTCCAGTACATTTCAATCAGGTACAAACAGAGTCCCTTCGTCAAAGTGAGCATGCATCGGACTTTGCTCGTTTGGAGCAATCCTACCAAGCCAATTTTGATTCCTCGAAGCAGGTATACACGCAACTTTTGTCGTCAATCGATCAGGAGAAGGCGGAAACCACAGAAGAATTGACGAGTACCTTAAAAAATTTGAAGACAGAGCAGCAGGAAATTAGAGAAGAAGTAAAGGCTTTGCTAGTCACCCATGACCCAGAGGCAGAAACACGGGATACGGACTATGTCTTTATGCGTTTTGTGATGGATTATTTACCTACTGGTGTGGTAGGCTTATTGTTTGCAGCCATTTTTGCTGCTGCCATGTCTTCTTCTTCTTCTGAGTTGAATGCCTTGGGGAGTACGACAACGGTAGATTTGTACAAGCGATCAATTCGAAAGGAAGCAAGCGATACGCATTATGTCAATTCCTCTAAATTATTCACAGCCTTCTGGGGCTTGGGGGCGATTCTGTTTGCTACGTATGCCTCGCTATTTGAGAACTTAATCCAAGCGGTGAACCTTCTGGGATCCTTATTTTACGGAACAATCTTGGGAATATTTGTGGTGGGATTCTTTGTCAAATGGATCAAGGGTCAAGCCGTTTTCCTAGCAGCCTTGCTATCACAAGCCTTGATTTTAGTGGTCCATTTCTTTAATGGTAAAGGACTATTCGGTATGCATTGGGACATTGGTTTTCTTTGGTACAATGCCATTGGCTGCCTTTCAGTGGTTTTGTTTGGGTTAATCTTGCAGAGTGCAATAGGCACTTTTGGAAAGAAAAAAATCGGTTAAGGATTAAATAAAAAAGGAACAAAAAAAGAAGCCTTCGAGTATTCGAAGGCTTCTTTTTTGCTTATTTGATGGATTTGATCAAGCGGTCATTGAGACCTACATAATCCAAATTTTTACCTTCTTCGGCTAGTTTCTTTGACTTGGTGGCAGACTCCAATGCTTCAGTCTTTTTACCCAGGCTCAATTCAATTTTTGCCTGTAGGTGCAAGGTCCAGTATTTCGGATCAGAGCTTGTGGACTGCTTAATCCAGGTATAGGCTTGGTTAAGGTCCTTATTGCTGGTGAAATAATAGTTTGCAGCTTGGTAGAGCAAGGCTGGGTTGGTGCTTTGTGCATCGATTACCTGCTTCTTGATATCTCCCATCACAATGGGATCTACTTCGGTTTGAATGGTAAATTCTACGCGGGTTTGTTCCCATTTGATGGAAAGGTCAGCGCTAGAATCGGTTAGCTTGGCGAAGCTAATTTCAAAAGAATCGTACATTCTACTTGTTTTTTCTGGTGTTGCACTGAAACGAAGAATGTCGTCCTTGGAATCGTAGCCTATAGCTCCCCAAAGCTTCGTGTTTTTACTAAGGATCATGGTCCAAGAGGTTTTGCCAGGGATCGAGTAAAGTGCATAGGAACCTGCAGGAACCTTAGTACCGCTGATGCTTACTTCTGTAGAGAAATTAAGGATGGTTGCCCCATTGGCACCAGTTCTCCAAACTTCACCGAAAGGGACCAGTTCACCAAAGATTTTTCTACCCTTGGTACTTGGTCTGCTAAAATCTACAGTAACATCTGTGAGGCCCACTTTTTGAATAATTTTTGAACTAGGGCTCGCCTGTGGCATTTGAATTTGTTGGGCAATGCTCTCAATGCTAAATAAGAGAATAGCCAGAATCAGGAGGTTGATTTTTTTCGTCATATCCGAAGATGGTAAATGAAGGTGTTTTGATTACTTGCCAGGACCATTTGCTCAAGTCCTATTTTGAACCTGCAAGTTCTTAGAATATTCTCTTTTTTCTTAAAAAAGGCAGAGGAATTTGATGAATGAATTTTTTGCCCTGTTTGAAAGGTCTAAATTAGGTGTAACTAAGCCACGAATTCATGAGCATCGCAATTATTAGCCCTGGAAGGGATCCTAAAGTTTGGATTGAGGCACTTCGCTACCACCAGCCTGAAATTGATATTCAAGTTTATCCAGAAATTGATCGACCAGAAGATGTGGTGATGGCATTGCTTTGGCAGCATCCTCCTGGATACCTCAAAACCTTTCCTAACCTAAAATTAATTAGCTCTTTGGGGGCAGGAGTTGACCATATTCTTTCAGATCCTGGTGTTGGTGATGAACTTCCGATAGTTCGGATTGTCGACGAGAAACTGACCTGGTCCATGACCAATTATGTAATCATGGGTGTATTGAACTTTCATAGGCAGTTCCTTCGTTACTACCATGACCAACAGGACAAGGTTTGGGACATGACTAATCCTGAAATACCTGTCAAAGTAGGAGTGATGGGCGTAGGGGCATTGGGAGGAGATGTATTGACCAAGTTGGATGGATTAGGATTTGAGGTGGTTGGTTTTGGCTTTTCAGAAAAAAAAGATTTCCACTACCCTTACTTTCAAAAAGATCAACTGGAAGTATTCCTCTCACAGGTAAATGTTCTGGTTTGTTTGCTTCCACTTACCCCTGAAACCGAGGGGATTTTAAATCTTTCGCTTTTCAAAAAGTGTACAAAAGGCACCTATCTAATCAATGTAGCGAGAGGGAAGCACTTAAATGAAGGAGATTTATTGACTGCTTTAAATGAAGGAATGCTTTCTGGGGCACTTCTAGATGTATATCAAGTAGAACCTTTACCCATCCAGCATCCATTTTGGGATGAAAATCGAATTCAATTGACACCTCATATTGCATCCGTAACAAATCCAAAAGCTGCCGCTCCTCAAATTATTGAAAATTATAAAAGGGCAAAAACAGCAATTCCATTGCTAAATGTCGTAAATCGAACTAGAGGTTACTAACTATATACTATGGCATCCCCATTCACTATCCTTTGTCCAATAGACTTTTCAGATTGTGCGTTGAATGCGCTAGAGTATGCCTCAAAAATTGGGGAGAAGCATCAAGCCAAATTAATCATATTTCATGTTCTCAATAAACAGGATTATCAGAAATTGGCCCCATTGGATTTGAATGGAACCTACCAGGAGGAGTTTGTGAAGAATAAATTAGCCAGTCTTCAAGCAGCGGTTGCGCAAGAAAGCCTCTCGAAAGGCCTCCTAACCTGTGAAGTAATGATTTCGGAGGGACCTATCGTGCAGAAGACCCTTGAATTTTCGGAAAAAATTAATGCAAACCTGATTGTGGTCGGGACTGAGGGAATGAATGATTTCAAAGAACAGGTTTTTGGAAGTCGCTCCAGCCGCTTGGTGTTGCAATCTGATCGAGATATTTTAGTGGTTCCTCGCAAAGTGTTTTTCAAGCGTCCTCGAAAACTAGTTTACGCTTCAGATTATGTAGAAGAGGATAAGTTGGCGATTCAAAAAGTAGTAGAGTTTGCAACCTTTTTTAGTTCAGAAATAGATATTGTACACGTATCATCACGAAACCGAATTATTGATAAAACCTTGCACAAGAGCATGTTGGAGGAACTTCAACCCTTTGTCAAGTACGAGGTGGTCAATTATGTCTTGAAATCATTTCGAGATGATATTGCATTAGGACTCGAAAATTACCTGCAACTAGCCAAAGGGGATATGCTGGTTACCCTAAGCAAAAAGAAAGACTTTTTCGATCAACTTTTTTCAAAGAATCTTTCTCGCAAAATGTCCTACTTTATCACCAAACCGCTCTGGGTAATTAAGAGTTTTTAGATCCCTTTTTTACGAAAATTCCGGTTAAAAAAGCTAAAAAATCTTTACGAGTAGCACCTTCTGTAAAAATTCCTTTAACCACAGAAATAAAATGACTAGCAGTCAATTTAGGCGCTTTTGTGGATTGTGGAGTCGTTATTTCTTCCCTCTTTTCTGTTGAAGTGGAGCTACTTTCCTGAACCTGTTCCGGCTCCTTTTTTGGGGGATACCCTGACAAAGCATCCGCTTTAGTAAAGTTTTGTTGCGCTTTTTCTTTACGCCCCATTTTTTCTTCTACCAATCCCAGGTTATTGTAAGCCACTGCATCTTCAGGGTCTAATTCGATGGCTTTTTCATAATCAGCAATGGCACCTGCCAAATCACCGATTCGATCTTTTAGGTAAGCTCTGCTACTGTAGCGGTAGGGATTGTTCGGGTCCAAATTGGCAGCACGGTCTAGTTCTTCGATAGCCTCTTCATTTCTTCCCAAAAGATGCAAGACCACTGCCCGATCACTGATGTAATCCGTATTGTAGGGTTCGAGTTGGATCAAGACATCAAAATCAGCCAATGCTTCCAATCCTTTTCCAAGACGAGTTAAAATTCGTCCACGGTAGAGGTAAAAAGTAGGATTTTCACGCTCCTGAAGGATCAGTTCATGAAAGATGGTTAATGCGGCTTCAAAATTTCCTTCTTTGTAATGGGCTACCCCTTTTTCAAAATTCATAGCATCTCTATTGGCTTGCAAAATAAACCCAGATTCTTCGATTAAAGTTTATTTGCTCCGAAATTCTCACCATTCGATTGGCATCTATTATCTTTAGGAGCACGAGAAGTTTCCCTTATGGCCCTCCTTCCTGAAGTAGTTTTAAAAGATTTAAAAGCGCAGAAGTTTGCTCCCATTTACTTTTTGCAGGGAGAGGAACCCTATTTTATTGACTTGGTAAGTGACTACATTGAAAAGAATGCCATTCCCGAGTTCGAACGTGGATTTAATCAGTTGGTGTTGTATGGAAAAGAAGCTTCCGTAAGTACCATTCTTTCCCATGCACGTAAATTTCCCATGATGGCTGAAAGGCAGTTGGTCTTGGTAAAAGAGGCGCAGAATATTCCTGACTTGGGAAAAGAAGATGCTCAAAAATTATTGGTAAGCTACCTCAGCAATCCGCTACCCAGTACGATTTTGGTTTTTGCGTACAAGCATAAAAAATTAGATGGGCGAAGTAGTTTAAAGAAGGAAATTGAGAAAAAGGCAGTCTTCGTTGAAGCAGAAAAAATCAAGGATTGGAAACTAAATGAGTGGATTGAATCCTATTTCAAGGATTTAGGGCATCAAATAGATGCCAAAGCAGGACAACTTTTGGCTGATTCCATAGGTAATAACCTTGAGGTAATGACCAATGAGGTCGGTAAAATGTTGATCAATTTCCCTGAACCTACACGCTTTAACGTAGATCATATTTCCAAATACATTGGGATTCACAAGGAATACAACAATTTCGAGTTGACTAAAGCGATTGGATTCAGAGATGTAAACAAGGCGAACCTTATTGTGCATTATTTTATCCAAAATCCTAAAAATCATCCCATCATTCCGATTTTCTCCTTGTTGTTTTCCTACTTTTCTCGGATTGCTTTGCTACATCGTGCGGGGTCCTTGCCGGAAAATCAACTTGCAGTGGAGATAGGAGTAAACCCTTATGGCCTCAAAGAATACGTAGTTGCTTCAAAAAACTACAAGTTAGGCAAGGTAATTGATGTATTTGGATACCTAAAAGAGGCAGACCTTCGTTTTAAAGGGGTAGATTCTGGAAGTATGACTGAAGGGGAAATCCTTCGGGAACTGGTCTACAAAATTTTGCACTGATTAAGCTATTTGCCATGAAATACTACTTGGTTCTGCTTGCAGGACTGGGCTTCACTTTGGAGTCTTTTTCACAATCTTCGCTTTACCAAACTAGTCCCCAGCCAGTACTAGACCGTGCTGCTATTTTATACGATCAGCAGGCCTTTGCTGCAAGTTTTTACGATAACACCCATCTTTTAGCAACAGATCTTTCCGGTTCTCAAAAAAAGCAAGCAGCCCTGCAACAAGCGCTTGCTGCATTGCAGATAGAACGACCTGATGGGTTAGGCTTGGTGAAGCAGTTTATTCAAGATTATGCTGGT
>CAJBER010000070.1 GCA_903952135.1 uncultured Algoriphagus sp. | reverse complement strand
AGAGCGGATTGGGCATAAACTTCGACGAAGGCGTTGAGATGCGCCTTCGTCTGAATATTTTGTAGGTAATAGGTTACAATCGATCGACAATCGCTTTCCCCGTTTTTTAGGGCAAATTGGATTTCGTCGAAGGAACGATACTTTTCCAAATGAATCGAACTGAAAAATTATTTTTTCTTGTCTTTCATTCCCTCTTCGAGGTCATTTTGAATGTCTTTGGTCGCGTCTTTGAATTCACGGATTCCATGTCCAAGTCCACGAGCTAATTCAGGGATTCGTTTAGCACCAAACAAAAGGAGAATCACAAGAATGATCAAAATCAACGAACCTCCACCAATATTTTGAAAGAAACCTAATGTAGTCATAATGTTGTGCGTTTAAAGATAGAAATACAAAGATACAAGTATCAGTCGCTTACCCAAGGAGATTGGCTATTGATGCGTATCTTTTTTATAAATGTAAGATTTTTTAACCTATTTGGCAGTAATCCAGGTTGCAGGGTCCATGATTTGTAATCCTTTCCAAGTTTGGAAGTGAACTTCAGCAACTCCATCCGCATTCGTGGCTACCTGACCAATAGCAGTTTTTGCTTTCACTGTTTGGCCGTTGCTCACCGATATTGACTTCAATCTGCTGTACATGGTAAAGTACTCGCCATGCTTGATGATGATGGTGTTGCCATACCCAGGAATCGTGGTGATTTTGGTAACTACCCCATCAAAAACAGCGCGAACGCTGGCGTTTGGCTGGGTTCGGATATCGATACCATCGTTTTCAAGCGTGATACCTTTCAAGGATGGATGTGGATAGGTACCGTATCCCTGAGAGACGATTCCTTGCTCTACCGGCCAAGGGAGTTTGCCCTTATTACCTGCAAAGGAACTCGATAAGGCTGCGGCCTCTGGCGTCATCGGCATACTGGTGCCTGCTTTTTTGGTGCTGGTACTATTTTCCTTTTTGGAAGCAGTTTCAGCGGCGCGAATTTCAGCTTCGATGGCAGTCTTTATCATTCGATTCAATTGCTCTTGCTGCTTCTTAGTGGCAGTGATTTGCTTTTGAATATCCCGTTCTTTTTTAGAGAGCGTGTTGACAAGTCCTTGCTGCTCTTTGCGCATGACCTCAAGTTTCTGTTTTTCTGTTTTTTCTTCTACCAAGACGAGCGCTTTATCTACCTTTCGCTCATCGAGCTGGATGCGTTGGTTGGCAAGTTCTGTGGATAGTTTCTCAATTTGTTCTGCCTGTTTTTTTCTGCTTTCAGTGTATTGTTTGAGGTATTTCAAACGCATGTACAGCTGGTTGAAATTGCTAGAGCTAAATACAAAAGCCACAATTGAAAGGCCTCTATTCATTTTGGACGAATTGTAAATCATTCGGGCGTACTCCGCTTTCAAGCCAATGAGCTGTTTTTCTAATCCAGCAATTTTATTCTCAATTTCAAAAATCTCTTCTGACAATAAACCAACCTCTCTATCCAACGTGTTTACCAATCGATTTTGGCTTTGAAACTGGCTGGTAATTGCATTCAACTCCCCAATGGATGTTTTTTTAGTAGCTGAAGTTTGTTTAAGGATTGCGTCAAATTCTTTCAGTCGAGCCTGAATTGCAACCTTATCTTTCTCTAATTGCTCCCTCGATTTTTTGGTTTGCGCATCTACACCAACCGAAAGAAGCAGTACATAAAAAAACAAAAATAGCCTGGCAATTCGTTTCATAAGAATTAAAATCGGAATGGGAAAGTTAGAGTTTCCGCCTGAGGATCTAAAGAGGTCCAAGTAATGTAAATTCTAAAATTTTGAGCTACCTCTGGGGCCTCAAATGCAACCTTGAATAAAGCCTCAACGGGGTAGGCTTGCTCATCTCGGTTTTGGTATTCAGGAAAGCTAGCTAAAAGAGAACCTTTGCTAGCAATTGAGGTGCTTGAAAGTTCAGTAACCTTTCCAAGTCGGGTATCAATTTTACTAAAATACCGAACCTGGTCACGAACCTGTGTTAATTCAAACTTTTTCCCAACTCGCACTAGGCGATCTTCATAACTTGCGGGAAAAGGACTGTCTCCCCATAGTATGTTTTGTACTAAACCTAAAGATAATTTGATCCCATAGCGACGTTCAAACTCTTCATAACTGAGATTGATATCTTCAGTCCCCATGCGATTTAAAATTTGGATTTTTTCCTGACTCAGTAGGCCACGAATAGCCTCGACTCCCAATCCTGGTGAAAGGGAAAACCAAATTAAACTATCTTTTTTTGCCCGTACCTGCAGGGTTCCACGAGTGATTTTACCTGAATCTTCCTCAAGTACGAGTTTGGCTTTGGCTTCCAAATAGCTGTATTGCGTCGTTCGAGGAGCAAAGGATTCCATTTCCTCAGGTCCAGTTTGAGAAGTGATCTTTTGAGCACATCCCCAACTCAAACAGACAAGCATCAGTCCTGCTAGTAGTCGCATCTTAGTCATGTACTCGTCGATCATTAATTTTTTGTACAAGGTGCTCAGAACCCTCAGGGCTTTCTTTTGCTTTTTTCCACCAAGAAACTGCATCGTCCACTTTTCCTAGGCGAAATAAAATATCTCCATAGTGTTCCATCAGCACACCGCTGGGATCCTTTTCAAACTTCAAGGCTTCCTCCAGAGTGCTAGCTGCTTCTGCATAGCGATCGAGTTGATACAAAACCCAGGCCAAGGTGTCTAGGTAGGTCCCATTTTTCGGATGTTTTTTCACCACCCGCTGGGCCATGTCCAAGGCCTTTGCTAAGTCTTGCTTGGCTAGCGAAAGGAAATAGGCATAATTGTTCAATACCTGCTCGTCATTCGGATTCAGTGCTAGCGCCTTGTCAAAATTTGAAAATGCCGCTGCTTGATCACCCATTTGGTAAAGACTATTTCCCAAGGTGCTAAACGCTACCTGGGCTAGTTGGGGATTCTTTTCTTCATTCAAGCGAAGGGCAGTTTCCAATGCTTGTATTGCTACCGAATCTTTTTTCTGTGCGGATAGAAGTACCCCTTCGTAAAACCAAAATTCAGCACTTTCAGGAAACTCCTCTACGGCTATTCGAGTATAAATCGCTACTTCCTTGTAATCGGTGCCTGTATCAAAAGAGTTAAGGATTATCTCCTCCAAAAGGCGCTCGTTTTTAGGCTGGATGGCCAAGGATTTCTTATACAATTCAAGTGCTTCATCCAACTTATTTCCCGCTTTTCTTCGGTTTCCCAAGGCTTCCAAGACGAAAGCATCGGCAGGATGCATTTCAGCAAAAATGACTTCTAGACTGTCGAGCATCTTATCTCGTTCGGCGGTTTTCATCTCCTGAAAGAGACCTTGAAAGGTGCTGGCCTTGGAAGAAGTAGCAAGATCTGGACTTGCCATGGCCTCCAGTAAAAAGGTGTTGGCCTGCGAAACTTGCCCCTTTTCTCTGTACAGGGTGTAAGCCGCGAGTTGAAGTTCAGGCTGATTCGGATACTTGTTGATTTCGGTGCTGACCAGTTGGATGGCTTGGTCCAACTTGGCATTGTTGTACAGAATCTCAACTAGTGAAAGTACATAGTTCGGATTCCCAGGAAAGGAGGAAATTAATTTTTCACCCTCCTCTACGGCTTTGCTGAGTTGGTCTTTGCGGAGATAAATCCGTTGCTTTTGTACAGTAAAGGGTTCCCGAACTCCATAGTAGGCTTCTGCTCGGTCCAAGGCTACCAAGGCCTTGTCAAATTCATTGGCGTTCAAATAAATGGATGCCAATTCCAAGTTGTACTGCTGATTTTTGGTGGAGCCCGTGGTCAACTTTTCCAAGAGGGCAGCCGCTTCCAAGGGTTTGTTCAAACCCGTATAAATTTCGGCCACCAGCAAGACATAGAAGAGATTTTCTGGATCTCCAACTACCGCTTGCTGAGCAAAGGGAAGTGCTTTATCGGCTTGGTTATTTTTTAGCAACACCTCTGCCAATTTGTAGGAGATGGCGGGCTCCTCAGGGGCAAACTCCCTTGCTTTTGCCAAGTATTGGTAAGCTTTTTCCAAATCGCCCAAGGCGAAGGCCTTTTCTCCTTCAATAAAAAAGCGACTTGCATTTGCTTTTTTTTCTTGCGATTTAACTTCTTTTTTAGACAAGGTTACCTGTGGAAATCCTGCGTTCGGACCCAGAAAAAAGATGCAAAGAAGAAGAAAAACAGGGGTAATTCTCACTGAAGGATGGGATTTCAAATCATCTACACAAACATAGTGCCTTTTCCTCAATTTGACTGAAGAAAAGGGGTGTATGCAAGGCTTATTTAGGATTTTTTGGCAAGTAAAGAGCGGAAAAAGTTGCGCTCTCCAAAAAATACGACCGCGAGAAACAGAAGGGCTCCCGAATTTTTAAGGATAAAATCCAAACTGTTTGTGCCGGTTTCTACATAAAATCCCGCATAACTTAAGGCAAATGCAAGGATCAGGTAGCACAGGCCACGGCTGGTTTGGTAGGGGACAGGGTAATATTTCTGACCATAGAAGTAGCAGGCTCCGGTCATCACCAAGTAACAAGCTACGGTACTCACTGCCGCACCCATAAAGCCCCAAGTCGGAACTAAAAAGGCAATGCCCACCACACTGACTAAGGCTCCTGCAAACGTAATCCAGAAACTGTAGTTCGTCTTGTCCGTCAACTTAAACCAGATGGATAAATTGAAATAAATACCCAGAAGGAGGTATCCCAATAACAGCATGGGCACGATGGAAAAACCGATTTGGTAGGCGCCTCCTTTGAGGAAGAGAGGTCCAATCCAATGCAGGTTGACTGAAATCAGGATCATCAACAAGGAACAAAACAGGATGAACCCATGCATGACTTGCGCATACATTTGGGGCGAGTCTTTTTCCTTGGATTCCCTAAAAAAGAAGGGTTCCGCAGCATACTTGAAGGCTTGAATCACCAAGTTCATCAGGATGGCTAACTTGAAATTGGCTCCAAAAATACCGGCTGCCTCCCGAGAATTCAGTCCAGGGTAATAGTCGGTAGGCAACACATACTCAAAAAGCAGCCGAGAAATAAGTTCATTTGTCACTCCTGCCAATCCCATAAAAAGCAGTGGAAGGGAGTAGGTCCACATGGGCTTTAGGATTTCTTTTTCCAATCGGAAGGAGAAAAAACCAGCACTCCACCAGACAAAGGGAATGATCAAGCCATTGGCAATCAAGTTTGAAAGGAGGATGTATTCCACTCCCCATCCCGATTGGTAGCCCAAGAACCCTTCGCTAAGGATGCCTCCCTGAATCCATCCAGGAATCCAAATCAGGAGAAGTAGGTTGAAAAATACGTTGAGAAAAATATTAATCAATTTGGCTCCTGCGAAGGTTTTGGCCTTATTGTCTAATCTGAGTTTGGCAAAAGGAATGGCCAACACCGCATCAAAAGCTAGCAGTAGCGCGGTCCATTGGAATAAATAGGCTTTACCGGGGTAGTCCATCCATTCTGCCAAAAGCGGTGCAGCAAGGTAGATTGCTGATCCCAGGGCTAGGCTGGATAAGACGAGTAGGGTTTGGGTACTATGGTAAACTCGCTTGGGGTCCAGATTTTTTCCCGTAGAAAATCGAAAAAAAGCGGTTTCCATCCCGTAGGTGAACACGATGTTCAAAAAGCCGATCAAAGCATAAATGCCCGTAAAAGCGCCTAGGTCTGCCTTGGTTAGGTAACCCGTGTAAACAATGATCAGTAAAAAATTGATGGAGCGCCCTAAAATGCTACTTAGGCCATAAATGGCAGTTTGTCCGGCTAGTTTTTTGAGTGCTCCCATGCGTGGTTGGATCACTTACTCTCCACGGAAGACTGGTTTCCGCTTCTCCAAAAATGCAGTGGTACCCTCCTTATAATCTCCCGATTTGACGCAGCGCGCAAAGGAGTTAGCCTCGGTTTGGTATCCATTTTCCTCAAGGAAAACAGCATTCACACAATCGACCACCATGCCGATGGCAAGGGGGGCTTTGCTCCTAATTTTTTCCAAAATTCCTTCTGCTGCAGCGATGGCTTCTTCCTTGGTAGGGAGGACATGGTTGACCAGCCCTAAGGTTTTGGCTTCCTCGGCTCCAATCATGTCTCCAGTCATCATCAACTCATTGGCTTTGCCTCTACCCACTAGTAAGGTGAGTCGCTGCGTGCCACCATAACCTGGGATAATACCAAGATTGACTTCGGGCTGTCCAAACTTTGCATTTGCCGTGGCAATCCGCATGTGGCAGGCCATGGCTAACTCGCAACCACCGCCGAGCGTGTAACCATTGGTAACTGCTATGACGGGCTTATGGCAATTTTCGATCATCGCAAAAATTTCCTGACCGCTCTCTGCAAACTTCCGTGCATTGACCTCGTTTAGGGAAGCGATTTCGGTGATGTCGGCACCGGCTACGAAGGCTTTTTCTCCTGCTCCAGTGAGGATGACGCCTTTGATGGCTTTGTCGTCCATGACCTGATCAAATACCTGCCTAAGTTCTTCTAGGGTAGCAAGGTTCATGGCATTCATTTTATCCTCTCGATTGATGGTGAGGTAGAGGATACCTTGTCGTTCTTCGGTAAGAATATTGACAAATTCAGACATAGTCATGCGGCATAGTTCAGACAAATATACCTCCCCCTCCAACACTACCAAATTCAAGGCAGGAGAAAAAACCAAATAACCCCCTGCAGCAGCTGTAATCGACTATTTTTTATTCATATCATAACGAGAATTTTTGGAGTTGACCACCCTTTTTGTGGCATTTTTCCGTACTTTTGCGGCACGAAAGACAAGAATCTAAACCCATATTTTTCCCATGAACTCCAAAACAAAGATTACTGTAGCCTACGGAGACGGAATAGGCCCCGAAATCATGAAAGCGACCTTGGCCATCTTAGATGCAGCAGGAGCTCAATTGGAATACGATGTAATTGAAATTGGAGAGCAGGTGTACCTCAAGGGAATCAGTTCAGGCATGGCGCCCAATTCCTTTGCATCCCTACGAGCCAACAAGGTTTTTTTGAAATCTCCTATCACCACTCCCCAGGGAGGAGGGTTTAAGTCACTAAACGTAACAACCCGCAAGTCTTTTGGCTTGTATGCCAACGTACGCCCCTGCAAGGCTTATTCCCCTTTTATCAAAACGCATTTTCCAAAAACGGATTTGGTCATCATTCGGGAGAATGAAGAAGATCTGTATGCAGGAATCGAGCACCGCCAAACCCAGGAGGTGTACCAATGCTTGAAAGTGATTTCGCAGCCTGGATCTGAAAAGATCATTCGCTATGCCTTTGAATACGCCAAGAAGTATGGCCGCAAAAAGGTGACCTGCATGACTAAAGACAACATCATGAAGCTTGCAGATGGCTTGTTTCACAAAACCTTTCTTGAAATCGCGACCGAATATCTAGGCATCGAAACGGACCACAAGATCATTGATATCGGGACCGCCTTGATTGCAGATCGACCAGAGATTTTTGATGTGATCGTGACGCTCAATCTTTATGGAGATATCATCTCCGACGTGGCAGCGCAGGTAACCGGTTCGGTAGGTTTGGGCGGCTCTGCCAATGTGGGCGCGGAAATAGCCATGTTTGAAGCCATCCATGGTTCGGCTCCTGACATTGCAGGCAAGGATATTGCGAACCCATCTGGTTTATTGAATGGAGCCATCATGATGCTGGTGCACATTGGCCAGCCTGAGGT